>DAITML010000001.1:0-2861 GCA_036835165.1 Synergistaceae bacterium
GTCCTTGAAAAATCCAAATACATGTCCGACATTAAATTTTGTTTCATTCTTTGGAGCTCTCCTATTCCGTCTCCGACTCTCGAGGTCCAGGAACCCGGGACACTTGTACGATAACTGGACATATTATCATGAAGATAAAAAACATCTCCTTGACTCGCCAAAAAAAGATGCAGAGGAACATCACCTACAGGTGATCTAAAATAATATTCAGGAAGCAGGCTTCTAAATTCTGAAGGAAAAAAAGTTGACGCGAAAGCAGCAAAACCGCCACCTCCCAATATCAGGTCTTCCATAGGAACAATACTGTCCGATTTGTACCGCTCTCTCTTTTTTATAAATTCACCGGTCTCACTGACATCGGTTGATGCATGAAGGCAAAGCGTACATTTGGGATACTTCTCCATATGATCGGCCTGCTTTTGCAGTTTATGCGGATCTGTCCAGTAATCGTCTCCTTCACAGAGAGCTATGTATTTAGCCCTTGCCAAAGGGAATATGAAGTTGGGGAAAATTTTGATCCTCTTAGAATATTGGTTTTCTTTTTGCAGCACAAGAAAAATGTTGCTGTTTTTATCAGCATAGTCTTTTATGATTTCCGGGGTACTGTCAGTCGAGGCATCATCATGGATTATTATCTCATAAGGAAAAGATGTCTCCTGCATCAGGAAACTATCCAATGCTTTCCTTATATACTTTTCGTGGTTGTATGTAATACAGCAAATGCTCACAAGGGGCGATTCCATTAAGTCATCCTCACGGCCTAAAGCCGAAGATGCCTGTTCCGATCCTGACGATGGTACTTCCCTCCTCTATAGCGATCTCATAATCACCGCTCATTCCCATAGAGAGTTCATCAAGTGAAAGGCCTGAGAGAGTCCTCAATTTATCCCTAAGCAGACGAAGTCCTTCGAAAGCTGCCCTTACCTCCCTTTCATCACCGGTATTCGGCCCTATGGTCATCAAACCTTCCACCGAAATGCGCGGGCAATACTGCAGCACCCTCTCAAGCAGGCTGGCAGCCTCCTTTGGAGCCACCCCGCTTTTTGTGAGTTCTCCGGACATATTTATCTCAAAATAGACGGGGAACCCAAAGCTGTCCGTCTCTGCAAGTATCCTGTCGATCATTCTTGCAAGGTCAAGGGAGTCAACGGTCTCGATCAGATCAAAAACCTCAAGTGCTTTTCGGGCCTTGTTCCTCTGAAGGTGTCCTATCAGATGCCATGGCGTCCTGTTTTCATCAGGCCACTTCAGCTTTTTGTCCACCGCTTCCTGCACCCTGTTTTCCCCGATCAGGTCGAGTTTTGATACCGCGGATAATATATAATCGACCGTATGGTTTTTTGTAACTCCCATTAACTTAATACCCGCGGGGTCACGGCTGCTTCTTTTCGCTGCAGTTCTGATCCTTTCCCTTATCTCCGATATATTACGTTCAATAAAATCTACCAAAGCTGGATCCTCCCCTCACGAGCAGCAGATGCGTCTTCCGCTACCGCATCCCCCACAGAGACCCCTTCAGTAATAATAAACATGCTGTTGTCAACTTTTTTCCCCTTCACAGGGACAAAAACCACCCTGGAGCCTCTTACCATGTATACGCCGGACCTTCCCTCACGTTCGATCACTGACGTCTGAGGAACGAGAGCCCCCTCTGTCCTTCCTGCTTCGACTATCAGGTCATATTTTCTTGAAAGGACCGCATCTGGCTGGAACCATGGCAGCGTTATGTATAATTTGATCCTGCTTCCGTTTTTTGTGCTTACCCTTATGTCAGCAGCAGAGACCGTGTCGACACCATCCATTTTTACCCTGAGTTTTTTATTTTTTACCTGATCGGAAACATTACCCACGATAGACGAGTAACCTATGAATCTCAGCTCCTGGGGCTGCTCTATCAGTTTCCCAACAGGCTGGCCCTTTCCGACAAGGAGACCATCTTTTAATCGGTTCAGGGGACCGGGTTGGGGCAGCGCGTCAAATCCGGGCCAAAGCTCAGAGTAGCGCCAGCTCTTCTCCATACCGTCCAGAGCCGCCAAAAAGTATCCCTGCTGATATGCCTTGATTTCAGCAACACGACTTCCCGATGCTATCCTGGCAATGACAGATCCTCTTCCTACCCGCACCGGGCCTGTCCCTTGCGGATATGTTACTATTCCTTCGGTCGAAGCCTGGACGGTTACCTCTTTCCACAACAGGATCCCGCTTATTTTGACAAGGTCTACGTCAATGCCGGGTATGGCCCAGGTTATCTCGGGATGAAGGTACTCATACCTGTCAAAGTAGAGTTTGAAAGCCCAGATCCATACGGCTGCGACAAAAAATACCATCAGCCAGTACATTGGACTGAATCTTCTTGGCTCTTCCTGTTCGAAGCGTCTTACCATCAGTCAGGCCTTATCTCACGAAACAAAGAGCAAAGGGATCTCCCCCAGGTCATCGATCACATGCCAGGCTCCGGCTTCCCTCAATGCTATCTTATTAAAGTTCCCTGTGGTCATGCCAATGCCCCTGCATCCGGCAGCTATAGTTGTCTTCATATCTATGTCCGTATCCCCGGCGTAAATGCATTCCGCAGGAGACAATCCAAGTATTCCAAATCCCATAAGAAGCGAATCAGGTTCCGGTTTGGCGCGTTCGACATCTTCCAGCCCCACAACAACATCAAGCATATCATCCAGTCCCATGTATTCAACGGGTCTTCTTGCATAGCGGCGGTTCGACACGACTCCGACCTTTATCCCCATCAAACGCAGACTTTCCAGCGTGCTCAGGGTATTTGGGAAAAACTTCAGCCTGGACTGCTCTTCTTCCCTGTAGTTGGCACGATAGAAATCCACCCACTCCTGACGGAAGTCACCCCA
>DAITML010000001.1:2961-7971 GCA_036835165.1 Synergistaceae bacterium
GAAAGGGCAGGATGGTCATAAGGCTGATGGATCTCCAGCGCTATGCGGCAGGAGACTCCGGCATCCACCGCAGCTTCGTTCAGTACAGAAAGCAGCATCTCCCTTGAAAAGGCATGGCTGCATGAGAGAAAGACAAGATGTCCCCCTTCTTTTATTCGGTTGAATCCTCTTATAGCAAGTTCTTTGTAACCGCGGCGTGCAGCTCCTACCTGATCCTTTGCAGGAGAAAAGGGAGGGGGATCCATTATTACCAAATCGAACCTCTCCCTGTCGCTGTCCATCTTTCTCATTATGTCAAATGCATTGCCGCACTTCCATTCTATCTTTTGAGGCAGGCTGTTCATTTCGAGATTCTTTTCTGCAATATCTATCGCCGACTGTGACTGCTCGACAGCTACGACTTCAGATGCGCCTGCCGCCAGTGCATGAAGTCCGAAATGCCCCTGATAGCTGAAGCAATCGAGCACCCTTGATCCTTTGAAAAGGGGAGATATCATGTCCGGGATACCCCTTACATCCAAATATGCCCCCGTTTTCTGTCCTTTTTCAATATCCACCAGTTCATATATGGATCCCATCTTCACTTTTAGAAGCTCTTTGGGCATCTCTCCCAAAAGGGCTCTCACCTCTTTAGGTATCCCTTCTTTTTCCAGATGCTTTGTCTCGTTGCGAAGCACTATGGCAGAAAGCCTTCGGACCTTCCTGAAAACATCGGCGACTTTGTCGATATGTCTGTACCAACCTGCAGCCGATACCTGAAGGGAGAGTACATCTCCATACACATCTGCGATGATGCCCGGCAGACCGTCAGCTTCACCATGTACCCATCTGAAGGCTTCTTCTCCCGGGCACCATATCTTTCTCCATTTCAGGGCTGAAGTCAGCCTGTCCCTTAGCAGCACCATCTGGTCGGGTTCCTTCGTCCCGTAAGTCAGGACTCTTATTGAAAGGGCACTTTCGCTCCAAAGTCCCCAGCCCTTGATCACTCCGGCCCTGTCTGTAAAAGCTATCATATCTCCCTGCGCACACTGCGGGATATGTCTGATGTTGCCCCTGAATATCCACGGGTGCATCGACCTTGCTCTTTCAAGGCCCGATTCATCAAGGACGGCTCTTCTGGCCAGTCTTTTTTCTGAAGGCATTAACTTTTACTCCTCTCGACGCTGGCAAAGGCATCATGATTGTGTATGCTTTCGTGGCTCGTAACCGAGACGCTGTACCAGGTTATCCTGTGGTCATTTTCCATTGCTATTGCCAATTCTCGGACTGAATCCTCCACAAAACGCGGGTTCGCATATGCTTTTTCTGTTACGGCCTTTTCATCCTCCCTCTTCAGGATGCTGTATACGGGCGCCGATGCACATGAATCCGCAATCTCTGCCAGTTCTTCCAGCCATACAAAAGTTTTCATCCTTACAGCCATCCGTGCGTGCGCCCTTTGGTTGTGGGCTCCGCTGTCGGATATCTCTTTGGAACAGGGGCATAACGTCTGGATAGGGGCAGTCAACTCAGTTATCAGATCGAATTTACGTCCTTTAAGTTCAGACATGAAACGGACATCGTATCTCATTCGTCCAAGGGCTCCGCTCACAGGTGCTTTTTTTGTAATAAAATATGGAAATTCAAAATCGGCATGTGCTTCATCGGCATCAAGCCTTTTCTGAAGCATTTTGAGAAGGTTCTCCATATTATGAAACGTGACCTGATTCTCCTGATCGCCCAAAACTTCGATAAAACGGCTCATGTGGGTTCCCCTGTAGTCACGCGGCAATAACACCGACAGGCTGACATTGGCAACAGTCTCCTGAGTCCCGTTCGAACGGTCAAGCACCTGAATAGGCCATGAGAGACCGCTAATCCCGACTTTGTCTATCGTTACATTCCTCTTGTCACGTTCACTCTGAACATCCCGCAAGTCTAGACATCCTCCCGGCTGCATATAACTGACGAACTCTCAGTCTCCCATACTCTTACTTCGTATAGTTCACAGTTGTTCCGCTTAAGCGGAACGTCAAGCTGTCTGAAGATCCACTGCGCGATATATTCTGCGGTAGGCTGCGGAATGATATTGTTGATGTAAGAATGGTCAAGCTTTGAGAGCACAAGATCTGAAACATATTTTTTAAGTTCAACAAAGTCAAAGACCATTCCTTCATTATCAGGCTCACCTTTTAGAACCACAGCAAGCCTATATGTATGTCCGTGAAGAGTTTCACATTTTCCGTGATAGTTTATAAGATTATGAGCCGCATCGAATTTGAATTCCCTGCATAAAAACATCGGGCATACACCTCTGTCATAAGTAACCTAGTGTTCTGATAAATTGTACCACTGCTTCAGGAGATGATATACTCTATCAAACAAAAAGGGGGCATTATAATTGAAATTGACCGGTATTTTCGCACCTGTCCCGACACCTTTCAAATCGGACGGATCGCTTGACACAGAGGCCTGGAGGATCAACTTAAGGATATGGAAAGAATCTGCACTCGACGGGATCGTGATATGCGGATCGAACGGAGAGATGCCTTTTGTGACGCTCGATGAGCGTATCATCCTGACAGAGATAGCCGCAGAAGAATCGCAAGGCAAACTTCAACTGATGTCAGGGGCACATTTCCCCTCGACACGAGAGACCATAGAATGCGTAAAAGCTCTTGCATCGGCCGGTGCAGGATCGCTTCTCCTTCTGCCGCCACACTACTTCAAAGGCAATCAGGCAGCTATACTTAACTATTTCAACGAAGTAGCCGATAACTCACCAGTTCCCCTATTTCTCTACAACATGCCGGCCAATACCGGTGTGGATATTGAAACGGAGACTATAATCGCCGCATCCCGTCACCCTAATATCAGGGGGATAAAAGATACATCAGGCAACATGACCAAATTGGGATACCTCGCTGCAGCAGCAAATGAAGATTTTTCAGTCTTTGGAGGGACAGGAAACTGGTTTCTTGCCGCGCTTGCGATGGGAGCATGCGGAGGCACGATGGCAGCCTCTATCCTTTATCCGAACACATGCCGGAAAATATACACCTCCTTCCATGAGAACAATATGAAAGAAGCAATGGATCTGCAGGCTAAACTCCTTCCGGTAAGCGATGCTCTTACACGCAGATTCGGTGTACCGGGTCTAAAGGCAGCTCTTGACAGTAAGGGCATGAAAGGCGGACCATGCAGATCACCCTTGCTCCCTGTTTCGGACGAAGTTAAAAAAGAGATCATTAAGATACTGGATAATTCCGGCCTGGATCAATATGAGACATGGAGAGGTTAATTTAATATTTATATTAATGAGGAGGTCCTGAAATGGAAGATAAAAAAGTTCTCACACTGCTTCTGGGAAGCCCCAGGATTGGAGGCAATACAGAAAAGTTAGCTGATGCGCTTGCTGAGGGAGCCGCTGAAAAAGGCTATGAAGTCAAAAAAGTCCATCTTGCGGCTTTAACACTCAAAGGATGTCTGGACTGCAGAAAATGCTGGAGCACAGGCAAGCCCTGCATACAGAACGACGACATGGACCAGGTCTACCCTGAGATAGAAGAAGGCTCGGTAATTGCATTCGTTTCGCCTCTTTATTTCTACTCATGGTCTTCGCAGATCAAACCTGTTTGGGACAGGCTGCTTCCATATTATATGCCGGGAGCCCTCCGCACCACCCCTTCCAAAAAGACAATACTTCTCGCCGCCGCAGGAGACAGGGAAGATGAGGCTTTTGAGGGCTTGAGAGCATCTTTCAGACTCGCAGCCAAATTCCTTGGCTGGGAAATTGCGGGGGAGATATGTGCACCTGATATCTACTCAAGGGGAGAAATGGAAGAAAAAGGTACTAAGTGGATAGAACAGGCAAAGAAGCTCGGGGCCTCTATCTGATAAATAAAATACATTGGATCTCCATTTTTTAGAGGTACACGGGGACAGCACGCCATGTTCAGACCGGTCGTTCTTCCCCGTTTTTTAAAACTTCGGATGCCTGTATTTTTTTTGAGCTGATCTGAAAAATAATTTCTGCTCAGGTATATTTAAGGAGGCATTAATAATATTGTTTCCAAAGGTGAGCATAATCGTACCCGTATATAATCTTGAAAACAGGATAGAATTTACCTTAAACTCCATATTATCTCAATCCTTTTCTGATTATGAAATAATAGCCATCAATGATTTCTCTTCAGACAGATCTGCAGAAGTGATCAAAAATTTTTTTTTGAGAAATCCGACTGTCCGCTATAAACTATTGGAACATGACCGGAACAAAGGTGTTTCTGCAGCGAGAAACAATGGGATAAAAGCAGCTTCCGGAGAATATGTTATTTTTTGGGACGGAGATGACCTTGCAAGGAAAGATTTTGTTTCTGACCTTTATTTGAAAGTTGTCGAAGACGGTAAATTTTACGATATTGTAATGGCCGGACACACAGAAAGAAATGAAAGCAAAGGAACAGAAAAAAATTACCGCATACCGTCAAAGTTAACAACCGGCAAATTTTCCCAGCAGATCGCAGCACTGAAGATCGTCGGGAAAATCAAGACCCATATGTGTTCATCTATCTACAAAAGGTCGTTTTTAGAAAAATATGACCTTAAGTTTTCTGTAGGGTGTACAGCGGGAGAAGATGTCGAATTTGCAGTTAAGTCGCTGGTTCGATCATGTTCAACAGGTTTTCTGGAGAAAAACGACTATATTTATATTGTTCACGGCAAAAAAGGCATTATTGAAAATTATGACAGCCGGCTTAAAAAAATCAGAAGATATTCAGACAACACTATGGCACATATCAGAACAACAGAATACATCTCGAGATTTGCCGAAGACCGGGATCTGATTTTTTTAAATGACTATATGCTGTTGCCCCAAACGGTACAAAGGGAAATAAACCTTTTGGCAATGAAAAATGATCACATTGCTTTCCTGGATAAAATTAAAGACAAAAAGACAAGAAAGATCCTTTGGAATTCGATTCAAACGATAAAAATAAAACCTGAAGTTTTTATCAAAACTTTATTTAT
>DAITML010000001.1:8071-85938 GCA_036835165.1 Synergistaceae bacterium
ATTCGATTCAAACGATAAAAATAAAACCTGAAGTTTTTATCAAAACTTTATTTATTTTATTGTCACCAAATTTATACTATAGATACTATTCTGAACGCTATTAACATACAATAAGCAACCTCTTGGATATATGTATTTAAGATCCCACAGCACAGAAACAAAGCCTTAGTAATTAAGATATCATTAAGCTTGAAAACTACAATGTCTACGCAAAAGCAGGATCGGGAGAATGACATGGTGCAAGCGTATGCCAGCACTATTTCCCAAATGCCCCAGAGACCTGTCAGCCGGATCGATCTTCATATTTAATTTGAGGCAGGGAAAGCAATCCGCCTACGTAGATCAATCCTCTTTTACTGTAGTATCCCTTATTCATGCATGCTGCAGGAGTGAAAGTCATTTCACCGAAAACAGCCCGTCCATTGTCATCATACAGATCTATCCTGACGAACGGGAACGGCTGCGAGAGCTTGATCGCCACTTCAACCATACGATCCCAGCAGGCAGGTTTTACTGGAGGATTTCCCTTGTTATGGTCAGGCAGGGTTATGTCTATATGATCCCATTTCATATCCAAAAAGTGCCATTTAATATCCGTTGCACGATCTATGCCTACAGCCACATAACGCGGTTTGCCGTTGAAGCAGAATATCTTGTAATCGTTTGGCGTAAGGCCTGCGGGAGTCTCTATATACCGCTCACAAATAATGCGCGGCGTAATGGGCAGATAATGATATTCCGCGTAACAGCGCCCATACCTGGATCTCATCCATTGCTCAATTTTGTCCGATGCAGATCGTTTATCTAATGATCTCTTGTCAGTGCAGATGATATTATAGCCGCAGCCATGAGTGCATTTAAGCACAAATTTATCGGGCAATGTTTCCCATGGTATATCAATGGTTTGACTGTAAACTCCATAAAGTTCGTTTAGAATATCCCCGCATCCATTCATTTCCAAATATTTCCTGACCGCATATTTATCAGCACATTCTGAAATCAGCGGATCCTTCCAATTTAACTTCAGCCACTGTAATTTTTCATTAAAATCCTCAGGGTCCTTCAAATTAAGGGGCTTGCCCATATTGACCCAGTAGATGAACTTTGTTTCCAATGTTTCAGAGGCAAATGGCCTGACAAATATTCTCCATAGAGGCTTTAAAAAATTTGATATCAGAAAGCTGCGGAGAGTCAATGCTGATCTTCCTCCTATCAATAAATTACGGTGAGCTTCTGATCCGGAATCAGTATACGTTCATAGTCCTATATTGCCGCTACAAAACCATTTCAATATCTGTGCTTATAGTTATCGCATTGTTTGACATAATATCTAATTACAAGTACGCTTGGATCAGATATGACAATTTTCAATACAATATCATACTATTTCAGGATATGGAAATATTAAAGCAAAACCTTCTTAATTGGGACATTATTAAGTTTAGATACATATAAATGCCCGGTAAAACAAAGCGACCGGACAATGATATAGCTGATGCACATTCCGGGTCAAATACTGTCTAATATGTCTGCGTCTTACTTCAGTTAAATAGTTTGTTCTCAAACAAGCAAATTGCCGCAAAGCAAATGAGACACTTATTTAAGATTGAATATTGATTGGAGCAGTCTGATGAAAACAATTATTTTAGCAGGTGGAAGCGGAACAAGACTTTGGCCGTTAAGCAGGGAGAGATACCCAAAACAATTTATTAAATTGCATGGCAAAAAAGAATCACTTTTTCAGGAAACATTTAAAAGAAGTATATTATTATCAAATATAAATGATATATATGTTGTAACAAATGAAAAATATAAATTTTTAGTCATAGCTGCAATTGAAGAATTAGGTTATTTATATAATCAGAATAATATCTTACTTGAACCTGAAGCTAAAAATACCTTAGCGGCAATTTATTTGGGTGTAAATAAAATTGTTGAGGATGGGAACCATTCTGTTGCGGTATTTCCATCAGACCACATAATAATAAAAAACGATAAGTTTATATCAGCTATAAAAGAATCGGAATTATTATGCAAAAATTTCATTGTTACTTTTGGAATAAAACCGGACACCCCCAATACAGGATATGGGTATATATCAGCCGGTAAAAATGTTCTGAACGGATTTGAGGTTAGCTCATTCAAAGAAAAACCAACTTCAGAAAAAGCCGAAGAATATATAAGAAAAGGTTATTACTGGAATTCAGGGATATTCATGTTTGATTCAGATCTTTTTATAAGAGAGGTAAAGAAGCATTCTCCGGAAATATATTGCGCTTTCCGGTCAAGCAATAATATTAATGATGCTTTCTCAAAAATCAAAGCAAAAACATCAATAGATCATGGAGTAATGGAAAAAAGCAATAAAGTCGCAGTAGTCCCGGTGGATATTGGCTGGAATGATTTAGGCAGCTTTGATTCTTTTGGTGATGTGTTCAGTGAAGACGAAAACAAAAACATTTCTGACGGACAAAATATCATAATTGATTCTATGGATAACATTATTCAATCATACGACCGTAAAATTGTAGCTGCTGTAGGCATTAAGGATTTGATCATTATAGACAGCAAAGATGCTCTTCTGGTCTGTAAGAAAAATCAATCACAAAAGGTAAAAGATGTTGTCGGCATTTTAAAATCAAGAAACGATTTACGGGCGGAATATAACATTCAGGATCACAGGCCATGGGGATACTACAAAGTAATTGAAGAAGACAAAAATACTTTTAAGATCAAAAAATTAACAGTATGCCGTGGCAAAAGGATCAGCTACCAACTTCACAAGCATCGGAGCGAGCACTGGGTCGTCCTAAAGGGTATCGCTAAAGTCACTGTTGATGATGACGTAAAATTTGTTCGTACAGGAGAAAGTATCTTTATCCGGGAAGGACAGAAACATCGCCTTGAAAATACGGGAAATATCCCATTAGAAATCATTGAAGTTCAAATCGGGAAATACCTTGAAGAAGACGATATCGTAAGATTTGATGATGAATATGGCAGGGAGTAGGGGGTCAAACTCTCATAAAGACAGTCGCTCGGACTATCCCCGGTTTTGTACAAGTCTCAGATTGTGGAAAAACGGGGGGAGTGAGATATTGGTCCGGAGCCGGCTTCAGCTTGGACCTTTAGTCGGACATAGTTGTATTTTAAAGATATATGCCGGTTATGGTTTTGAACATACTTCTTCAATAAGCTCCCAGTATCTTTCAGCAACAGACCGGCAAGAATAGTTTCTTTGAAATTTTTCAGCAATCAGATTCAGTTTTTCAGTATCATTTTTCTTCGACAATACTTCCATGATTTTTAATGCAAGAACATTAAAATCACAAGGAGGCTCATAATAATCCAACATTTCCATTGTAGCTTCCGGGAGAGAATCACACCTTGATGAAATTACCGGTATCCTGTACATTGCAGCTTCGATCGGAGTCCTCCCGAACCCTTCATGCAAACTGGTAGTAACAAATAAGCTTGCACCTGAATATAATGATGCTTTTTCCTGATCGCTGATAAAGGACAGAATTTTAACACGATCAGACATTTGATTGTCGTTGATGTAACATCTTATATCGTCATAGACATCTCCCGGCGCACCTACAATGACCAACGAATGCGGCACGTCATCCATAATTTTTTGGAATGCCTTTATTAGTGTTATTTGATTTTTGTGTTCCCTGATGGCGTTTATGTTAAGAATATATGGGCGATCAATAATTTTCATAGTCTCAACGCAAGATGGGTCATTACTTATTGATACTGCATTTGGAATAACTCGCAGGTTCGAAATATCAACATCTGGATAATACGAATAAATATCGTTTTTTACAAAATTTGATATTGTCACTATAGCTTCACAATTACGCAGATACTCTTCATACTTTATCTTTGCAGCTGACTTCCTTTTATTACTGAATTCTGCAAATGTCTGCGAAAATAGGTCATGAAAGACCCATATGTTTTTTACATTTTCTATTACATTGCTTCTTAGATTATCATGGAAAGTATGCAGGACAACATCACAAGATTTCTCTGCTTTTTTAGAGTAAACTGCCATCTCAAGATTTTGCATTGTATTGCTTCCGGATCTTCCTGAAAAATTCTGATAACTTTTCAATATGTATTTTTTAAATATCCTGGAACGATCATCTATCAATGGGATTTCTGCTTCAGGGTATTTCTTTGAAAAATAATCACGACAGGAACTTAATGTATACAGTTTACACAGCTTAAGTTTGCCTATTTCCCGGAACCCCGTTAATATATCCTCCGCATGGGATTGTATCCCGGATACATGCTCGGGGTTTCCAATAAACATCAGATCTATTCCGACCCTTAGATTTTTTTTATTCATCTCACAAAAACCTCTGCGCAGATCCTAATTTATTTTAATGATTGTTTCAATTTAATGTAAATTTCTATATGCTTGACTGCAATATCCTGGACATTAAATTTTTTAGAAACTGTTTCGATCCCTTTTTGGGCAATTCTATTTTTAATTTCATCCTCATTGAGCAATAAGCTGATCTTCTCTGACATCGCATTATATGAGTCAATTTCCACAAGGCAGCCGTTGATCCCGTCTTCGATTATTTCCATCGGACCGCCTGATCTGGTCGCTATAGAGGCCAGACCGGATGCCATAGCTTCTATCAATACTACCCCAAATGGCTCCGGTTTCTTTGAGGGAAGGACAAAAACATCGGAAACCCACATATAAGGACGGATATCCTCCATAAACCCAGGCATTATCACTCTCTCTTCAATTTCCAAGGTCTTTATGAGTTTGCATAAATTCTGTTTTTCTTCACCGTCTCCCAGAAGGAGCAGCCTTGCTTTCCCCTGATAATTACTAAGGAAGGAACTGAAAGCCCTGATCAAAATATCGAAACCTTTCCAGTCAACAAACCGTCCCGCACCCAGTACAATTTTTTCATCAGGCCGTATCCCAAGCTTTTCCCTGGCATTTAGTGCTTTATCTTTCTCGAAAACATATTTTTGCGGATCAACAGGATTATAAACAGTGGAAATTATTGATTCCGGATAACCGAGCCCGATCATATAATTTTTCACTGACTCGGAACAGGCTATCAGATGATCAGCATTTTTATGATAATGTGCCTTTGGGTATTTATCTACAGTCTGTATGACCGGGATCCCGGTTTTCTTCGCCCAGAATCCCCCTATCCTTGCAGCAGATGACAATCTTGTATGAATAATATCCGGAGAAAACTCAGAAATTATCCCGCCAAATTTAACGCCCGTCTGAGGAAGCCAGGAAATTGGAACATTGAAGGTATCATAAGATATCTTTTCTTCTGCCAGCCTGTTACTTAAAGACCCTCCGCCTTTACAGACGACATGATTGTCCATACCGAGGCTGCCAAGTTCTTTGATCAATCCTATCCAGGCTTCGCTCCATGCAAGACGATTTTCATCGACATAATGCAGGATTTTCAAATATCATCACCCTTGTCTGAACATTGACAATATTATTGCCTCTTAGTTTGTTATACATAATTTATATTAAGCAAGATCAAAAATTCGAAATTGGAGCTACAATATTCAACTGTTTGACTCTGTGAAAATTTGATCTATTAATATTAAAAACTAATTCATTACATTTAATAATTATCTTTTTTACTTATTTAACACAAAAAAATCATTCGTTTCAACTATCAAACCAAAGTTTTATATATAGATTCATTAGTATCTGCCATCTTTTTAAAAGTTGGGATGTTCGAAGCCTGGATCTCAAGTTCCGTTTTTTTGGTATTGATGAAATCAGCAATAGAACAACTCCATGCTTTTACATCACCGGGCTGCAGTAAACCCGCTTCTGTCCCTGAAATTTCAACTACGGAAGGAATATTTGAAGCAATTACCGGGATACCAATTTGAACCGCCCTGGCCAGGGTCAGCGGCATTCCTTCAGAATATGACGGGAAAAGCAGACAGTCTGACTTTGCCATGTATTCATCTGTCTTATCGGAAGATCCGTGAAATGTCACCTTTTGACTGATCCCCATCTCTTTTGACAGATTTTTAAGCTCATCCATCATTATGCCATCTCCAAGGACATCCAAAGTCCAGCGGTCTTCATCTATTGTTCGAAAAGCCTCAATAACAGTCTGCAATCCCTTAATTCTCGTCAGACGTCCGATGAACAGAAATTTTACGGGTCTGTCACCCCCATGGTCAGGGCTCCAATATAATGAAGGCTCAGGCAAGGCATTCTGCACGACAATATTTTGGGGCGGCAAAAAATTATTCAGATGTTTTTTGACTGTTTCGCTTACTGATATAACAAACTTGGCATGTTTCAACGGTATCAGGCCATAATTCAGGCTATAGCATGCATGAGCGGTATAGACCCATGGCACGCCTGTCCTGAATGAAATATTCCAGGCTATCCATGCAGGAACTCTGGAATGGGCATGGATCAGTTCCCAGCCTTCATCCCTTACCCATGATGATATTTTTTTTGAACAGAGTAATGCCGTAAAGGGGTTCTTTTTATGAACAGGAAGCAGCCTGTGAATGACCTTGGCTGAGAGCTGACCCAGCATCCGACCTCCGTTTGATACTGCCAAAACATCATGACCTCTCTCTGTAAGTTCGTTGGAGAGGTCAATGACGTGACGTTCAACTCCGCCAATATCCAATTCCGGAAGTATCTGAATAATTTTCATCCATCCACCTGAACATATTCTTCCTTTTAGTTTTTTTGTGGTGATATGACTGAAGCAGGGTTGCGGACCGGAGGCGGAAGATAGGGCAATATCACCTTTATCAGTTCTTTATTTTTTGTCTGCCTTGCCATATTAAAAAGTTCCAATAACTGTTTTGCCTGAGGCCTTATAGTAAAGGACCTGTAGAGCTGATTTATGGCGTTTTCCCAATCCTTCGGTGCATTGGTCACTTTTGCAACAGCAATAAGATGGTAAGCGTACTGTTCTTCAGCCTCGTCTCTTGTCATTGGTATCGACTTTGCTTTTTCAATATAATGGGCCTGCAATTTCGCGTTTTCAGTTTTTGTTGCATAACGCATATACTTATTGCCGGCGAGCCCATATCCAAGAAATAGAAGGCCACAGACGGACATCACAAAAATAAATGCCCCAATTATCCTGTAAATGCTGCTGTGCCTAACCTCTGACCATGTATAGCTAAATGGCAGCAGTTCCCTGTTTGCAATGGCAAAAGCCAAGGAAAGCCAGACCGCATTCTCTATCCTGTGGAATGGCCTGCTGAAAATAGCGTCAAACATTATAAGAAAAAGCATTGCGCAAGCCCATGATGCCTCTGCTGAAAGTATTTTCTTCTGGGTCAAGGCTTTAATAAATCTCCAGATCCACCAAGCTGCGGCAGTAATCAGAAGTATGGCCCCAAAGATCCCGAATTCCGCAAACCACTGAAGGTACTCGTTATGTGCCCAATATGTAAACTGCCATTTAATTTCTGGATCTTTCCTGATAGCCGTTGACTGTCCCTTAAGATAGTGCCACTTGTACTGCCCGATGCCCAGCCCTTTCAAAGGCTGCTCAGTAGCTACCGCCCAGCTTGTCTTCCATATGTCCCTTCTTTTGCCGAAAGAAGAGGTATTCACTACCATATCCATCGTCTTGTTCAAAAGTGCATACGCACGTCCAAATCCCAGTTGTGTCATTCCGACATTTACGGCAAGCATCAAAAGGACTATCAGGACACCCTGTCCGACCTTAGTAAGCATTTCCCTTCTGCTGTTTCTGATATAAATAATCGATAAAATTATCGTAGCTGTTATAAGAGACAGAAAACCCGCTCTGGTAGTGGAATTCCACATCCCCCACGCATTGATGGATAAAAGCAGTATATTTGAGTATCTGGCAATATTTGCCCTTCTCGGATCTCTTCTAGGATCGTCAGCACCGCCCGCATATACTGCATTAAGGTAAATGCCGTTCATTACAGCCATTGCCATCCAGAGCCCGAACATTTCCTGCTGTCCGGTATTTCCGATATAGTTACCCGGGACGTTCATAATAAAGGGGAAAGCCCCATTCATATTCCTAATAAGGAGTTCAGCAAATACAACATTTATCCCTGCGTTGATATTGGCAAGCCAGAGTACTGTCCTGTGAGCCAGGGCGGACCTGAAGAGATTGAAACAGAAAATATAGAACGCCATAAGTACAGCAAAGAAAAACCATTCCTTCATATATGTGGACCAGGATGATATGTTAACCCACAAAGGCTGAACAGAGATGTATCCGAGCATGATGAGCCATAGCCATCCAAACGCGTCGATCCTGAATCCGGTACGTTCGCTGCCGTATAAAGCGAGGGATATTCCGCCTATTGCGGACATCAAAGCGACCGGAACCATAGCGGCAGCCCACTTCATGACATGAAGGGTATCAAACCAGCTTATGCCTGAAAAAACCAGGTTAGGCAACCCAAGGGAGAAAAATGCCAAAAGATAAAAAAACATCCGCGGTATTGTTTCTTTGCTCCCTGCCGTGCCATGCATACCCAAATTCAAAATATTGCCTGAAAAAATATTTGAGGAATTATATGATTTTTTAGAAGCTTTTGACTTCATATACAGGTCCCCTTAGTTAAAATGGGCATTATGCCGAAAAATGAGCCTAATAAAAAGGCCATTAAGAAAAACAAAATTAAGGTGCGTAGTGACCGCTGAGCTTGTTTTCAAACCTGGCATACTCTTTGAAAAAGATCAGGTCAACCTTTCCGGTGGGGCCGTTTCTGTTTTTCGCGACTATGACTTCGGAGGTAGGGTCGACCGTTTCTCCCTCCTGAGCATAATATGCTTCCCTGTACAGAAAAATGACCATGTCTGCATCCTGTTCTATTGCTCCGCTGTCCCGAAGGTCTGAAAGCTGAGGTTTTTTACTGCCGCCTCTTTTTTCAACATCTCTGGAAAGCTGCGAAAGTGCAAGTACGGGGACTTTGAACTCTCTTGCTATACCCTTGAGGGCTCTGGAAATTTCTGAAACTTCCTGCTGCCTGTTTTCGATTTTTCTGGCTACATTCATAAGCTGCAGGTAATCAAGCACGACAAGCCCCTTCCCTGCCTTATGCTTGGCAAAAAATCTCCTGCACCGGCCTCTGAGGTCAAGTGTGTTAAGCGTAGAACTGTCATCAATGAATATAGTACTTTTCGAAAGTCTCCCCGCAGCTTTTGAAAGATCCTGCCACTGGTCGTTCTGGACCCTGCGAGACTCAAACATTTGCCTGAGGTTGACTCTCGATTCAGCTGAGAGCATCCTCTGGGCTATCTGTTCGGCTGACATTTCGAGGCTGAACATGAGGACGGGTATATCTTCCTGAAGCGCGGCATGCTGCGCTACGTTAAGCGCAAAAGCTGTTTTACCCATAGAAGGCCTTGCTGCGAGTATATAAAGGCTGCCGGGCTGAAGCCCTCCCGACAGTTTGTCAAAATCGTTAAACCCTGACGGAACTCCTGTTATCTCAAGTCCGCCGGCCAGCCTCTTCTCTATCTCTCCGATCGCCGATGTTACAACTTCCCTTGCGCCTTTCAGCCTTGAAGATCTGCCTGACCTTGCTATCTCAAAGACCTTTTGTTCCGCAGTCTCAAGAGCCTCGTCAATGCCTATCTCCTCAGAAAAACCCATCCTTGAGATATCGCTCCCGACGGTGATGAGCCCCCTGTGTACCGACTTGTCCCTTACAATGCCGGCATGATATTCAACATTGGCGGTCGTAGTGACTGCATCCATAAGTTCTGCTACAAAGGGCAGTCCGCCAAGCCTCTCTTCAAGCCCCCGTTTCCTTATCTCTTCCCGGAAGGTAAGCGAGTCTACCGCAAGGTCCTGTTCGGCCATTGCCGCAATTATCTCAAAAGCAGTCTTATGCCGTGGATCGTAAAAATCTTCGGATCGAAGGCTCTCTATGACTATAAGCAGGGAATCCCTGTCAATAAGGCATGCCCCCAGTACCGAACGCTCGGCTTCGAGGTTGAAGGGCGGTATTCTGTCAAATTCCCTGTTCGTACTCAATTTTTACTCTGACTCCACTTTTAGGGTCATTTCGGCTTCGACACCGGTATAAAGCTTTACTTTAAAGGGAAATTCGCCTGTCTGCTTAACTGTTTCATCCATTTTAAGGTCCTTTTTCTCAACAGGGATGCCGTACTGCGCTTTAAGGACGTCTGCGATCTGCGCATTGGTCACGCTTCCAAAAAGCTTGCCGCCTTCACCTGTATTGACCTTTATCCTGACCACTTTGCCTCCCAGTTTCTTTTTTGCTTCCTCAGCGATCTTGAGTTTTTTATCATCCTTTATCTTCTGGGTCTTCTGCATTTGCTGAAGTTCCCGGATCCTGCCCTCCGTTGCCTCTTCAGCCAACCCCCTGGATATCAGGAAGTTGCGTCCGTATCCATCGGCAACTTCGAGAAGTTCACCCTTCTTTCCTATTTTATTTACGTCCTGCTTTAGAATCACTTTCATTGTTACTCCTCCTTATTCGGGTACGTAAATCGTACCAGATATCAAAGATGCCTACCATAGACAAAATATAGGATACTGGGGAAAAGAGTACACAGAAAAGCGAAAACGGCACTTTGACCGCTTTTGAGATACCTCTGGCAGTCATGTAGTACCAACATAGGGAAAGACCTTCAACCATGAAAATCGCCCTCAGTACCTCCATCAAATTTGCAGATATTATCCTGTATGCCACTTGATCCGGAAAAGCTTTGGAGGCAAGATCCATTACAACTGCAGCAGCAAGTGCCCAGAAAAGGTTCCTTGGAAAACGCCATATGCCGAATCCCGGGAGTGCGGGCAGCGATCCTCCTCCATACTTTTTAATGATGAACGAAGCCGCCCCGTAAGTTGCAAAAGTATCAATCGCAGAGAAAAAAATGATCATCGAAGGCATCAGGAGAGATACAGTTTCAACCATTGCATGGGAATAGTTTTTTATTACTTCTTCCGATGCGCCTATGCCTCCGGATGACAGTAAGGCAGTAAGTGAGGAGACTATCTCCGAAGCTGTGTCAGGCGACATAGCAAAGGGATTCATTCCCGATACTGCTCTGAAAGTCACCAGAAGGATCATTTTTGCGAGGACCGAGACTGATACAGAGATAAGAATAAAATCGACGCCCTTATCCACTTTGCCTGCTATATAGGCGAAAAGTGCGCCGAGAATGGCGAACTCCAGCCCATACATAAAGGCGGGGACGTATCCGAACATCATGAAGACCGCGACTGAGCCAAACATTCCCCCCAGCAGAGATTCACGAAACCCCTGCCTTATGCCAAGCACCATAAACGGCAGAGGGGCTACAACGATGAGGAAAGGAGCTGTAAATGCGACATACATGCCTGCTGAGAACATGACGATACTAAGAAATATCCATGACAACCATTCAAACATTATTTTTGATCTCACGTTCCGACCCCCGTAAAGACGATAAAAAAAGAGAGAGCCCTGAGGCCCTCTCCAATTATACAGCACAGACTCGTATTTTAATCTGATGTGAAAGGCAGAAGCGCAATAATTCTTGCCCTCTTGATAGCCCTTGTGAGCTGGCGCTGGTGCTTGGCGCAGGTCCCTGTCACACGGCGCGGAACTATCTTACCGCGTTCTGTAACGTATTTTTTTAGTTTATCTACTTCTTTGTAATCTACGTGATCGATCTTATCTACACAGAAATGACAAACCTTCGGCCGACGCTTGCGGCGTTTACGGTTAAAATTTGAACTGTTTTCCATCAAAGACTCAACCCCTTCCTAGAACGGTATCTGTACATCTCCAGGTCCCTCGGCTCCACCCATTTCAGAAAAATCCAGGGGAAATTCATCTTCAAACCCTTCTTCTTCACGCAGGCTTCCCATGTCTCCTCCGGAGACAGCGTCTGAATGCATCCTGTCATTTCCGTAACTATGATCAGGATAAGAAGCGGATCCTGAGATCCCTTCATCTTCTCTTCGGCCGGAACCAAGGAGAACAATATTGTCAGCTACAACTTCCGTCACCCAACGGTGCTGTCCTGTTTTGGCGTCATCGAAATCACGGACACTCAAGCGTCCTTCGACCAAAACGGGGCGCCCCTTCTTAACATAACGTTCACAGATGTCAGCCACAAAATTCCAAGAAGAAACGCTTATGAAATCTGTGTGATTCTGCAGCTCTCCTGTCGATTTGTTTTTCCATTGACGACCGACAGCCACAGTTATCCTTGCCACTTTCTGCTTGTTTGGAGTAAATCTCACGTCCGGGTCTTTAACTACATTGCCCATAATAATGACTCTGTTGTATCCGCGAGCCATGACGCTTATTTCTCCTCCAGGTTGACGACCATCTGACGTATAACCTGGGGTCTCAGACTTAGGAGACGTTCCATCTCCTTGACCTGTGCTGGGTCGAGCTTAAACGTATACAGAACGTAAAAACCCTCGAGCTGCTTTTCGATGGGGTAGGCAAAACGCTTTTTGCCCCAGAGATCCACCTTTTCCAACTCTGCTCCCAAACCGCGCACGACCTCGGCAATTTCTTCGGATACCATTTTATGGTCTTCGAGATCTGCCTGAAGAATCACAACCATTTCGTAAGATCGCACGTACTTCACCTCCTCCCTTTGGACTCTGGCCTCTTTTCAAGAAAGAGACAGGGACATACAATTGGATACTATAGCACCGAATTCTTGCTAGTGCAATACATCGTCTGATGTTATTTCTATCTTGTACATTACCTCTCCCGAAAGGACGAGGTTGAACTGCTCTCTTGCCAGCCTGGCTATTCCCTCGGGTGTGCTGTAGTATTCGATATTCTGTTTAAGGTCCTGAGATTTTCTCTCCTCGGCAACAAGCTCCTCCATCCTTTTATCCAAGGCCTCCGAAAGGACATCGATCCTTTCCAGTTCTTTAAAAAAGGAAGTGAGCAGTACTGCTATCAAAAATGTCACTGCCGCAGCAAATATCACCCACCGCAACCTGGGAGCTTTCATAGCTTACCCGCTTATATGGTGCCCATGTGAGAACTACATCTTTTCCGGAGCAGAGACTCCGAGCAGCCCCAGCACGTTCCGGAGAGCTATTTTTGCCGCTTCCATCAGCAGTATCCGTGTTTTCATTACAGGTTCCTCAACACCGAGTATCCTTTGGCTGTTATAGAAAGAATGGAACGCCTCTGCAAGTTCTGTGGCATAGTATGCTATCCTGTGCGGCGCAAATTCATCAGCAGCCTTTGCTACCTCTTCCGGAAGCCTTGAAATGGCTTTTGCAAGGTTGATCTCGCTCTGGTCCGTTATCTGGGAAACATCAAAATCTTCAGCCGGCGGAAGCACTACGCCTCTTTCCTCAAGTTCACGGTAAATGCTGCAAATCCTTGCATGTGCATACTGAACATAAAAGACGGGGTTTTCTGAAGTTGCCTTCTTCGCCAGCTCAAGATCGAAATCAAGAGTGCTGTCGCAGCGGCGCATTACAAAGAAGAACCTGGTCGCGTCAACTCCCACCTCATCCATTATTTCCCTGAGCGTGATTATTGTTCCGGCTCTTTTTGACATCTGGACAGGCTTTCCGTCCCTGAGAAGGTTGACCATCTGTATCAGAAGGACATCAACTGCATCGTCGGGATGGCCGAAAGCCTTATTGACCGACTTGAGTCTGGGGACATACCCGTGATGATCTGCTCCCCATACGTAGATCAACTTTTCGAAATTCCGGTCATACTTGTTTTTCAGATACGCCACATCAGATGTGAAATATGTAGGAACACCGTTTGTCCTTATTAGGACCCTGTCTTTGTCGTCTCCGAAAAGTGTGGATCTGAACCATAGGGCTCCATCTTCCTCGTAAGCAAAATCCCTCTTCTTGAGCTCTTCCATGGCAGGATCGACCTGTCCATTGTCATAAAGCGATTTTTCGGAGAACCACACGTCAAAGACAACACCAAACTCCTCAAGGTCTCTGCGTATCATCTCTGTTACTATTTTGCCTGTTTCAACTGAAAAAAATTCGACTGTATCTTCCAGAGGTCTGTCGGCCAAAGAATCTCCATATTTATCAACGAAAGACGAGGCAATTTCCGTCATATATTCCCCATGATAACCGTCTTCAGGCATCGGAGCCTCATCGCCTCTCCCAATCGCTTCAAAATAGCGGGACTGTGCCGATTTGCCAAGAAGCTCCATCTGAAGGCCTGCGTCATTTATGTAGTATTCTCTTTCAACATCCCACCCCGCAAAGTCAAGTATGGATGCTGTAATGTCTCCAACAGCCGCGCCCCTGCCGTGTCCCATATGCAGCGGACCTGTCGGGTTTGCGCTCACGAACTCCACCTGTACTCTGCGGCCTTTGCCGGAATCGACCCTGCCGTAATTCTCATCCTTGGATATTGCACTCTTGACCGCATCAGCTATCCAGTTTGAAGCAAGTGTGAAATTTATAAAACCAGGGCCTGCAGCCTCCGCTTTTTCAACTGTATTTCCAATCGGCACCTCTTCTATTATCCTGGCTGCCAGATTCTTTGGATCGATACCAAAAGGCTTTGCAAGCTGCATTGCTATATTGGTAGCCCAATCACCATGCCCTGCCTGTCTTGGACGTTCAAGGCGCACCATAAAACCCTCTGGTATCACCTTATCAAGATCCAGGGCTATCTTTTGAACTGCATTTTCAAGTATTATCTTAAGGTCCTCTGTCATGTTCTGCAATTTCAAACACTCCTTAATCGTATCAGACTTTTATTTTCTGAAAGGAAGATCAAGTACGGGCCATCTCAAGCAGGCCGCAAGTTCCTCCTTTAAAATTGCCCCGAGCTGGTCGTCCACTGCTACGCTTTTAACTGTCCATGTGCTGTCAGCGATAAGCTCCGCCTTTTTGGGCCAGTGTGTGATAGATTCCCTCAGCACAGCTTTTGTTCCCTCTCCGAGTTTTTTGAGAGGAGGAGACTGGATCATTTTATAACCCTTAGGCAAATTCATCCTTATTTTCTGATCAATTATGAACGGAAACCGCAGGGTATAGTTATGCTCTTTGTCTATCATTTCACCAACCCTTGATGGAACTCCTCCCGGAAGGCGCAGCAGAAGGTTGTTCCCCTGCACTATTCCGGGCATACATTTAACTTTGAATTCGATCCTGTATCCGGTTTTGGTCGGTTCAACAGAAAGAGGGTCAAGAGTCATTCCGGGAATCGCAAAATTTATGCGTTTTCTGACAAATTCACTTAACCCGTTCTGTGACGGGAGGTATCCGTCAGACATCAGCTGAGCCCAGCCTCCGCTGACAGTTATAGCAAGTGTCCCCTCCGCTGAACCAACCTCATTCAGGTCAAGCTTCCATAATAATTCAAGCTTGTGATCCGAAGGGCTTCCCGAGCTTACCCTCATTTTTTCATAACTTCCGTCCTTCAGCCTGTAAAGAAGCGCCCCGGTTATCGATGGTGCAGTCACACCATACGCTGAAGTCTGGCCTGCCTGATAGAATTCAGTTTTCCCCCCGGTAGGCGAGAGTTCAAGGACAGGCGCAGTCCACAAACTCGTCGTACCCGGGCTTTCCTGGTCAAATTCTGCGGGTGCCTGCCACCACATCTTTGTCTCCCAGCCAATACTGCTTAGCCATTTGTTCAGGAGAAGGGTCTGTTCCCACTGAGTCCATGGTCCATCTTCGGGAATGTTCTCAGGAGACCTTACCCAATTGCGGGGATATCCTTTCAGTTTCCTTGACGGTTCGCTGATCCACTCCATCAGCCTGAGTCCTGCCTTTGTCCTGTCACCTGAACTTATCGATTTTGGGATCCTGATATTCGGAAATGTCTTTACAAACCCATTCATTGCTGAAAGGCTCTGGTTTATACCTTTTTTTGAGCTGAAGGAAAGGCTGGGTCTTTTGTAAACAACGAACCCCTCGCCTTCCCATTTTTCCTGATTCATGACTGTCCATTTGAATTTCTGCTGTCCTGATGCCTTGGTGACCAAAGGATCTTTTATGTCCCTTCCGTTCCAGAAAAGCTCCCTTCCTTCCGGAAGCTCGACTGTGACATTTTGCTCCCATATAGGCAGCGGACCCGCCATATCTATAGTCTCATCAACACCGTAACGCTTTTCATATCTTGTCCTTACGATTAGAACAACGACCCTTCCGACTGCCCCATCGGGAGTAACTATCTTTTTCACTGCAGCTCCGCCGTTAAGCTTCTCTTCTGAGAGCAAAAGATCCCCCTCTTTAATGGAGGTCATGGGGTTGTACCATGAAGCTTCCTCAATTTCTACAGAACCGTTTGAAGGGACCGGGATCTTCATCTCCCTAAGCTGTTCAGGGATATATTCTCCGGTAAGCACGACGTAATACAAAGTATTTTCCATCGTTCCGTCATTCAGCATCCTGAATTCGTTATTCTTTAACCATACTACCGAATCAGATCCGCTGAAACCGTCTATTGAAGGGACTTCCTTGTTGAGTCTCCTGATTTCTTCACCGGCGTTCCAGGCCCATGTTGCTGCGGGAAGTCCTAGCAACAGTGTGAGGATTGACAAAAATAACGCTGTTGAACAAAAAAAACGTCTCATAAAATACCTCCCGGTCATCTGCCGCAGCACTGCTTGTATTTCTTACCGCTTCCGCAAGGGCATGGATCATTGCGTCCAACTTTGCTGACGTTCACAATAGGCTGTGTTTTTTGTGCTGTCGCCATTGCGCCCGGATTCTCCATATCATCGCTGTAGCCTAATGTATCAGGAATATCAAGGGCGTCTCTGCTTTCTATCCATCTTGTCCTGTTCTTTTCTTTATCTTTATTTACAACGGACACCTTAAGCGCGAACTCGGTGATCCCCTCCCTGACCTGTACCAGCATCGTCTGAAATAGACTGAATGATTCAAACTGATATTCAAGCAACGGGTCTTTCTGGCCTATCGCCCTCAGTCCGATACCCCTTCTGAGTTCATCCATGGCAAGCAGATGCTCTTTCCAGTTTGTATCCAGGACTTCGAGGAAAATATAGCGAAATATCTGCTCTGAGATCTCCGGGCCAAGATCGTCCGTCTTTTGTCTGAATCTGGATCTTATCTCTTCAATTAGTATAGGTTTTGCTTCCTCGATCTCTTCTTTTGACTGAACCTTCTCAATGTGCTTAGAAATGCCGGGCCAGAAAAGCGCGTTAAGCTTTACGCTGACTGACTGGATATCGGGCTCTGCAGTTTCGCTGTTGCCATAAACTTTGTCAAGCAGAGAGAGAGCGGTGTCCTCAAGCACACCAAGCATCCTTGAAGCGATATCGGCATCGTTAAGTATCTCGCTCCGCTCTTTGTACAGAGCCTCGCGCTGCTGGTTCATTACATTGTCGTAAGCCAGAAGCTGCTTTCTTATGTCAAAATGCATCTCTTCAACTTTTTTCTGTGCATTTTCAATGGCTTTGGAGAGGAGATTATGTTCTATACACTCTCCCTCTTCCATTCCAAGTTTTTCCATTATTCCCTGTATCCTGTCTCCTCCAAAGAGACGGATCAGCTCATCTTCCAGTGCTATATAAAAACGGCTCTCTCCGGGATCGCCCTGTCTTCCCGAACGTCCGCGGAGCTGGTTGTCTATACGCCTTGATTCATGGCGTTCGGTACCAATAATGCGGAGGCCGCCTGCCTTTATAACAGCGTCATGATCATCTGAACAGGCTCCTCTATACTCTTTCAGTATTTCATTGTACTCTCTTTCATTTTCCTTCGGGTCAAGTCCGCGCTTCTGCATTTCCTCGCGGGCAAGGAACTCTGCATTGCCGCCCAGAACTATGTCCGTTCCCCGACCTGCCATGTTTGTTGCAACGGTGACCGACTTAAGACGGCCAGCCTGAGCGACTATCGAAGCTTCCTTGTCGTGCACTTTTGCATTCAGCACATTGTGGGGAATTTTCCTTGCCCTGAGAAGCCTGCTGACTTTCTCGGAGTTTTCTATGGAGGTGGTCCCGACAAGTACTGGCTGACCCTTTTCGTGGGCTTCGAAGACCTCGTTTGCGGCCGCATTGTATTTCTCCGCAACGGTCCTGTATATGGAATCGTGGTGATCTTGGCGTATCATGGGCATATGGGTGGGAACTACTATTACTTCAAGACCGTAAATTTCCTTGAATTCCTCTGCCTCTGTAAGCGCAGTACCGGTCATTCCCGCGAGTTTTCCATACATCCTGAAATAGTTTTGAAGCGTGATAGTGGCAAGAGTCTGATTTTCCCTTCCGACTTTCACCCGTTCCTTGGCTTCTATAGCCTGGTGCAGTCCGTCAGAGTATCTGCGGCCGAACATCAGCCTGCCCGTGAACTCGTCCACTATCACTATTTCGCCCTCTTTAACAACATAATGGACGTCCCTCTGGAAGAGATGGTGGGCTTTAAGGGACTGGACTATCTTGTGCGAGAGTGAGGAATTTGCGAAATCAGTGAACAGGTTTGGAAGGTTCATCAGTTTTTCTGCTTTTGCTATGCCTGCCTCTGTGAGGGCGAGATTCCGTTCTTTTTCCTCGACTTCAAAGTCGGTCCCCTTGACAAGGTCCCTCGCAACCCTGTCAGCTGTGCGGTAGGGTTCTGTATCGTCTTCTGAAGGGCCTGAAATAATAAGAGGGGTCCTTGCCTCATCTATGAGTATCGAGTCTACTTCGTCGACTATGCAGTAATGGTGTCCCCTTTGGACCTGCTGTTCTTTTTGGATAGCCATGTTGTCCCTGAGGTAATCGAAGCCAAACTCACTGTTGGTCCCGTATGTGATATCTTTGCGATAGGCGTCGGACCTCTCTTCCTGGTCCATGAAGGGAGATATTACGCCGACCGAAAGGCCCATCCCCCTGTAAACCGGCCCCATCCACTCTGCGTCACGTGCAGACAGATAGTCATTTACAGTTATTACATGGACTCCCTTCCCTGCGATGGCATTCAATGCCACTGCGAGTGTAGCGACAAGTGTTTTTCCTTCACCTGTTTTCATCTCGGCTATCTTGCCCTCGTGCAGGGCCATTCCCCCCATGAGCTGTTCCTTGAAATGTCTTAGACCAAGAGTCCTTATTGACACTTCCCTGACTCTCGCGAAGACCTCCGGGAGCATGTCATCAAGTGTCTCTCCATCTTCGAGCCTGGATTTGAAAAATGATGCTGAACGTTCAAGCTCTTCATCAGAAAGCTCTTTCATCTGGGGTTCAAACGAATCTATTATTGAAGCTTTTTCCTCATAACGGGCTATCGCTCTGTCATTTGGATCCAATCCAAGTGCCTTGATGACGCCGCTAAACAATCCCATATATTATCCACCTCTCAAAAAACATAAGACATTTCTTTTTTGCCTGGCTTTCTTCCCATCGGTTGATTATATCCTTTTATGCATATGGCAGTCAAAGCAATATGACCTATATGAACTATGCCGGGCACACGAAAAACAAAGCCGGCTGCAACGGGCAGTCCGGCTTCCTTTAGGGCTTAAACCAATGTTCTGCTCGGTCAGTTTTTTATCAGCATCATCGAAGCAAAGATTTTTGCCTCGTTGAGCATGTGCTCTATCTCTGCATACTCATTGGGCATGTGAGCTACATCGGCTTCCTGGCACCATACAACCGCAGGTATACCTTCATCGCGGAAATATTTTGCACATGTGCCTCCGCCCACTCCGCCAACGTGAGGTTCAAGTCCGCATACATCTCTTATCGCTTCCTTCAGGATCTCCACCACGGGCGAATCGGAAGGAGTTGCAGACGGCGCCTGTTCCTTTTGCAGGAACCTGTATGTTATCCTTACATTTCTTCTCTCACTGACTTTTTTGATCTCATGGTCAACTACCTTGAGGACCTCCTGAAGGGGTATGTGGGGCAGCACCCTGCAGTCGAAACAGAAAACATCACGTCCCGGGACAGTGTTTACGTTCGGCACATTGGCATTACGTCTTGTCGGCTCAAAAGTTGAACACGCAGGTTCAAAAATGTCATCTTCATCCGGGAAGGCATCGTGAAGGGCTTTATCGAGCGCACATGAAAATTCATTGCCTGCCCTGCATGCGTTGCTTCCCAGTTCGGGCCTGCTTGCATGTACCTGTTTTCCCTCCACCGTGAACTCTATCCAGCAAATGCTTTTTTCAGCAATCTCAATAAAATCGCCCTTTTCATTTCCTCCGTCCGGAACGATTATCAGGTCATCGGCACTAAAAAGCCCCTGTTTGATAAGGTGCCGTATGCCGTGAACGCTTCCTACCTCTTCGTCGGCCACAAAACACAGGCAGACTTCATACTCCGGGACCATTTTCAGTTCTTTCAGGGCTGCCGCTGCGTAAAGAGATGAGACCAGTTCCTGGCAGTTATCGCTTGATCCCCTTCCATATACCTTCCGGTCCTTGACGACAGCCTTGAATGGATCCGAATCCCAAAGGCCCCTGTCACCTTCCGGAACCACATCCATATGTGAAATGATCCAAAACCTTTTTGACGTTTTTCCGGGTATCCTTACTATGAGGTTGGGCCTTACTCCTTTTTCAGCTGTCGGATCCTCGGAGTTATATTTTTCGGGTTTTCCAAATCCCATCTCTTCAAGTTTTTCTGAAATGTATTCTGCCTTTCTATACTCGCCGCTCCCTCCATCAAGAGGGCTTACGGCCGGTATCTCAATAAGTGCCGACAGCAGTGACACCATCTGCGGTTCGAACCTTTCTACAGTTTTAAATAGGACATCTTTCATTTAATAATTTCCTCCCCTGTGATCCCGGACAGAAGCTGCTGTGCACAGTATATTTTTACTCAGATAATTTCTGCAAAAACAGTTCAGTCAAGCAGGTCGATGCACTTGACCAGATAGTCACCGCCCGACCATATAGTCAGGCCCATTGCCAGCCACATCACTGCAATGCCTCCCGGCATATTGAAAATAAGCAGAATTATTCCTATTATCTGGCTCACGGTCTTAAGCTTGCCGCCTTTCGATGCAGCGATCACGACACCTTCAGAAGCGGCTATCATCCTTAGTCCCGTTACGATAAACTCCCTGGATATTATCACAACGACCATCCATGCCGGGACCCTGTGCAGATCAACAAGGGCAACCAGTACGGCTACGACCATGATCTTGTCAGCCAGGGGATCAATAAATTTACCAAGGTTCGTCACTATGCCCCTTTTTCTTGCGATATACCCGTCTGCCGCATCTGTAAGTGAAGCAATTATGAATATAACGCCGGCCAGAAGGTCGCCAATATTGACTCCTTCAATAAAACCGAACTGGGTCCTCAATGTCAGAAATACCATGACTACAGGCACCAAAAAGACTCTTGAGATGCTGAGCAGGTTTGGCAGGTTCAATGCTGAAGGTTTTTCCATGGTCCCCTCCGCTTAAAAAATATTCTGTTTTCGCTTTCTGCAGTTACATTTTATACTACAATGACTGCTTTTAACAGCATTATTGGGCTGACATTTTTAAAAGCAGTCGGGGTTTGGCTTTGCCATTTCAAATATGTGCTGTTGTCCCCGAAATAAGGCAAAATCAGATAATAAAAATTCCCGCTGCGGTCATTCTGCAGCGGGAATGATTTATTTACTCTCCAAAGGAGAGCTCTTCAGCCTCCCAGATAAGCATCTATGACTCGCCTGTCTTTAAGCAGATCCCTGCCTTTTCCCTCAAGTGTTATTGCTCCGACTTCAAGTACGTAGGCGTAATCGGCAACATTCAGTGCTCCGAATGCGTTCTGTTCGACAAGGAGTATCGTCTTGCCCTCTCTGTTGATCTCACGGATTATTTCAAAAACCTCTTCTACCAGAAGAGGAGCCAGTCCCAGGGATGGTTCATCCATCATAATAAGTTCGGGATCGCTCATCATGGCCCTTGCAAGGGCAAGCATCTGCTGCTCCCCGCCTGAAAGGGTCCCGCCCTTCTGCCAGACTCTCTCTTTAAGCCTTGGGAAAAGCCTGAAGGCTCTTTCGATCGAATCTTCAAGGCCTGACTTGTCTTTTCTGGAGTAGCCGCCAAGCTTTAAATTTTCGAGTACTGTAAGCTGAGGAAAGATCCGTCTGCCCTCAGGGCAAAGCGCCACGCCCGACATAAGTATCTCCTCCGGGAGGAGGCCAATTATGTTTTTCCCTTTCCAGGAGATGCTTCCGGTCTTGCTCTTTACCAGTCCGGCAACAGATCTCAATGTGCTGCTCTTCCCTGCACCGTTTGCTCCTATCAGCGTAACTATCTTCCCTATAGGGACTTCAAGCGATATTCCGCGTATCGCATGTATCCCTCCGTAACGGACATTAAGGTTTTCAATTTTCAGCACAGACGGCAGCCTCCTTCCCGAGGTATGCCTCAATAACTTTGCAGTTGGAGCGGATTTCGGCAGGCGTGCCTTCTGCGATAAGCTGACCGTAATCAAGCACTCTTATCCATTCGGAAACGCCCATAACGACCTTCATATCATGCTCTATAAGGAGGATAGTAAGGTTGAACCTATCCCTTATCTGCCTTATGAAATCCATAAGTTCACGGCTTTCCTGCGGGTTCATTCCTGCGGCGGGCTCATCAAGAAGGAGAAGTTTGGGCTCCGTTGCAAGAGCTCTTGCTATCTCAAGTCTCCTCTGCGCTCCATATGGCAAACCCGTTGCTATCTCATTTGAAAGATGTCCAAGACCAACTTCACCGAGCAGTTTCATAGATTTCTCCCTTATAGCACGTTCTTCTTTTAGAAAACCGGGGAGCAACAGCGGTGCCGTCCACCATGGTGATCTCTGGCGCACCCAGCAGGCAGTCATAACGTTCTGAAGCACTGTACCTCCGGCAAAAAGCCTGATATTCTGGAATGTCCGCGCTATGCCGGCCTTGCAGACATCATGGGGCTTCATGCCGGTAATGTCTTTATCCATAAAGAAGACTCTGCCCTCTGTCGGAGAATAGAATCCTGTAATGATATTGAAACATGTCGTCTTCCCGGCACCGTTCGGACCGATCAGGCTGGAGATGCTGCCCTCATTGATATCTATGGTGAAATTGCCGACTGCGGTAAGTCCGCCGAACCTTATGGTTACATTTTCTGTCTTGAGAACGGACTTGGACATCTATTCGTCCTCCTTTTTGTTTCTGAAGCGTCTGGCCACGCTGTCCCAGCTGAACTCATAACCCCCGATTATCCCTTCCCTGCGGTATAGGATAATGAAGAGGAGGACAAGTGAGAAAATGACCATCCTCATTCCAGGGATCCCCGCGATGACGAAGGAGCCTATCTCTATCGTGTCCTCGACAAATCTTAGCCATTCAAGGAGTACTGTTATCACGACTGCTCCGACCATTGACCCGGTTATGGAACCCAGTCCCCCTGCCACAACGATCATAAGGATATTGAAAGTAAGCTGGAAGTTGAACATCTTAGGGTCGATCGTCGTGATAAGGCTCCCCATAAGTGCTCCTCCGACCCCGGCAAAAAAGGCACCTACAGCAAAGGATATCGCCTTGCACTTAAAGGTGTTTATACCCATCGCTTTGGCAGCGACCTCATCGTCTCTTATGGCCCTCAGGCAGTTGCCGAAATTGCTGGAAAGCAGCTTGACTATCACATAGAAGGTCAGTATGCACCAAAAGTAATTCCATCCCAGATCGGCGTATGGAGGTATCCCCTTGAGTCCCAGGGCTCCGTTCGTTACGGGGGTGATATTTGTAAATACGACCCTTATTATCTCGGCAAAACCGAGTGTCGCTATACCGAGATAGTCTCCGCCGAGGCGAAGGACCGGAAGCGCTATCAGAAGTCCCAGAAGAGCGGCAGCAAGTCCTCCTGCCAGTACCGAGACAAAGAAGGGCGCCTGAAGTACAGAAAAAGGCCATATTATCGGCTCCAGTATGTACATCATCTCTTTCTGTGCCGCAGGGAGGATAAGTATGGCACTTACATAGGCTCCGATTGCCATAAAACCGGCATGCCCCAGCGAGAACATCCCGGTAAAGCCATATATCAGGTTGAGGCTGAGTGCAAGGATGGCATTTACCGCGATCAGGTTGAGCACCTGTACCTTGTAGCCGTCAAGATTGCCCTGCGCCCACCAGAGAAAGAGGGCAAGGAAAAGAGTGAGTGAGAGATTAAGAATGATCTTTGTCTTTTTCTCCATCATATCTTGTCCTCCAGTTTTTCTCCCATCAGTCCGGTAGGTTTAACGAAAAGTATCATTATAAGCAGAACAAAGGCAAAGGCATCCCTGTAGCCCGAGAGTGCAGGAAAGAAGGCGATTATCATTATCTCAATGAATCCAAGAAGCAGACCGCCTATCATTGCTCCCTGCACAGAACCGATGCCCCCTAAAACCGCAGCGATGAATGCCTTGAATCCGGGAAAAACACCCATGAAAGGATGTATCTGCGGATACCTCAATGCCCACATTATTCCTGCAGCAGCCGCCAGGGCTGAACCTATTGCGAATGTCAGTGCGATTATCCTGTCTACCCTGACTCCCATAAGACGAGTCGTTTCAATGTCCTTTGATATTGCCCTCATAGCCAGTCCAGGCGGTGTCCTGTAAAGCACCCAGAGCAGTGCGGCTACCAGAAGGAAGGAGCTTACCGGAACAAATATTGCGAGCGGAAGTATCCTTATATTGCCAAACTGAATTACAGTTACAAGCATTTCAAGCCTGGGCATCGGTTTCGGGACTCCCGAAAAGAGGACCAGGCAGATATTTTCAATAAAAAATGAGACTCCTATTGCGCTGATCAGAGCTGATATCCTCGGAGCATCCCTGAGCGGCCTGTAGGCAATCCTGTCTACCATTACTCCGAAAAGAGCGGTTGCGGCAATAGAAAGAACGACTGCTGCCACCCAGGGAAGGTTGAGCAGTGTAATAGCAAAAAAAACGAAGTAGGCACTTATCATAAAGATGTCGCCATGTGCAAAGTTGATCAGCCTCAGTATACCGTAAACCATAGTATAGCCTATTGCGATCAGCCCATAGAGGCTTCCCAGCGTCAGCGCATTGAAAGCGTGTTGAATAAACATGTCCAAAGTCATAACTATTGTCTCCCCGCTCTCGAAAAAGGGGAGGGATAAACCCTCCCCGTCTTAGGAGCTTAAGTCGTTAATGATCTATTTAGGTTCCACTACAGTAAGGAATATCCTTTTTCCGTTCTTGATCTGCATAATACCTACTGACTTCTCTGCGTCATGTGAAGCATTGATGGTAGTATTTCCTGTTACACCCGGGAAGTTTTTCGTCGCTGCCAGAGCTGCGGTTATCTTCTCAGGATTGTCGCTTTTGGCACGCTTGATAGCATCCAGGATAAGCATGTAGCTGTCATAACCGCATGCGGTCAGTGCGTTCGGGTCTTTTCCGGGGAAAGCCTTCTTCCAGTTTTCGGTGAATTTCTTGGCTATGGGGCTCATTTTAGGCATCTCGGGCGCATAGGCGAATGTCGTGTAGCTGAAGCCCTCTACAGAGTCTCCGCCGATCTTGACTATTTCGGGATTGTCCATTGCGTCTCCGCCGAGGATCTTAAACTTTGCGCCAAGCTCCTTTGCCTGACGCATAATGATGGCGCCTTCCGCAAAGTTTGCGGGGATATAGAGAACATCGGGATTCTTGCTGATGATCTCTGTAAGCTGGGCTGTGAAATCCTGGTCGCCCTTCTGGTAGTTCAGCTTGGCAACGATTTTGCCGCCATTTTTCGTGAAGCTGCGCTCAAAGAATGATGCGAGCCCTACGCTGTAGTCCTCAGTAACCTCTATGAGGCATGCCGCTGTTTTGGCCTTAAGCTCTTCCTTTGCGAAGGCAGCTGCGCCGGCTCCCTGGAAGGGGTCGATGAAGCAAACGCGGAAGACATACTTCTTGCCCTGGGTAACGAGCGGGTTGGTGCAGGATGTGCCGACCATCGGTATACGGGCTTTCTCGGCAACTTCTCCTCCGGCCATCGCAAGCGAAGAGCCGTATGTTCCGATTATCGCGTTGACCTTCTCTTTTTCTACAAGCCTTTTGACTGCATTGGCGGCCTCTACCTTATCGCTCTTGTTGTCGACAAATATGATCTCAACCTTTTTGCCAAGTACGGTGGGAGCTTCCTTGTGGGCAAGCTTGACTCCGTCAAGCTCAAGCTGTCCTCCTATCGCGTTTCCTCCTGTTACAGGAAGGTAAACACCGATCTTCACCGTATCCGCTGCCATAGCCATTCCTGCCATTACGAGTACGATACAAAAAGCCACCATGATCTTCTTTGTTAACTTCACTGCAGAACACCCTCTTCTCAACTGGATTTTTGATTACAGAAACCGAAAAATTGTGTTTATGCGCCGACAATTATAACTCATTAAGGGATCTTTTTCATCATATCTCTCGTAAACGGTCGCTAATAATTAAGTTATGGGATAAGGTCATCCCCTCACCCTGATGCCCGGAAACTCCTCTCTCAGTTTTTCTGCATCTGCTGGCGGACGGGAGGAGAAAGACGGGTCAAGGCAGCTGACAGGCCTGAATGGCTGAATTACCCAGTGAGGATCGTCATCCAGCTCCTCCCTGATTTTTTTCATGTCTTCAATGGTAAGGATATCCTCAATAAAGGTAGTCCTGAACTCATATGAGGGCGCGGCCTTTTTTATGATTGAAATGCTGCTTCTTATGGCATCAGGATCAGCATCTACTCCTGTCACCCTTTTGAGCGAAGACCTGTCAAGGGGAGATTTGACATCCATCGCCACATGAGCAGCAAGCCCCTCTTCAAGGACCCTTTCAAGGACCCGGGGCATCGATCCGTTCGTATCAAGCTTTACTTTTATTTCAAGTTCCTTCATCTTCCTAAGAAAATCCAAGAGTCCGATCCAGAGGGAAGGCTCCCCTCCTGTAAGGACAACTCCGTCAAGGAAATCCCTTCTCCTTCGGATATCGTCAATTATCCTGCCCAGGTCAAGCATCTCACTCTTTCCCAGCACAAGCTCGCTGTTATGGCACCACGGACACCTGAAATTGCATCCGGGAGTGAAGACGACCGCGGCAACATGTCCGTCCCAGTCTAAAAAAGATGCGGGGAGATATCCCCCCGCACAATATCTTTCAGAATCAGCCGGACCTATCATACCGGAGCCTTGACCGGACCTCTTGTCCTGTCCCTGAGTTCTCCCCTCTTGCCTGCGTTCCAGGAAGATGTCCTTGTAAAGTACCCCGTCACCCTTGTGATCCCGTCAACATCATCAGAACCGCATCTGGAGCAGGAACCGTAAAGGCCTCTCTCTATGTGGTTGCACTCGTTGCATATTGTGAATTCAGGGCTGAAAGCCACCTGTGCGTTTTCAGAATGCCTGAATGTCTTTATGACAAATGAAGCAAGCGCCGCAGGATCGGGTTTGTGTTCTCCCATCCATATGTGAGTGATCGCGCCGGCCTTGATCATCGGGTGAAGTTCACCCTCCCTTATCACCTTGTCTATCGGATCCTGGACAAGTTTGTAATTGAGGTGGGTGCTGTTTGTGTAATAGATCTCGCCTGTTTCAAAACTGCCTTTGATGTACCTCCGGGCCACATCGGGATATGATCTGAGGTCCAACTTGGCAAACCTCAGGGCAGTGCTTTCTGCAGGGGTCTGTTCAAGCACTATCTTAAGCCCCAGCCTTTCGGAAAGCTGCTGGCATTTCAGATCCATATACTGTATTACCGCCTTGCCCAGCTGCTCAGCATGTTCACTCTCATGAAGCTGGCTGCCCGTCACAGCCTCCACCATCTCATTAAGGCCAAGTATTCCGATAAGGTGACTTGCCTTCCTCATCCTGAGGTATCCCTCGTCGTCATGGGATACGCAAAGGGCCGCAAGCGGCCCCTGAAGGCCAAGGTCCAGTATGCTCTTTATAAAAGCCCTTTTCTGCAGATGGGCCTTCGCAGCCAGTTCCATCTCCTCGTCAATTATATCGAACAGGGCCTCTTCATCCCCGTTGCACCTGTATGCGGCCCTTGGGAGATTCAGCGTCACGTTCTGGAGTGCGCAGTAACGCATCTTCCAGGGGTGTTTTGCTTCGTCAAGATCCTCGGGTGTCAGTTCAAAAGACAGTCTGCAGCATTCCGACAGCTTTGCAACGCCTCCGCGGTCGAATACAAAATATGTATTGCCCTTTTCAGAAGAGAGTGCGCAGGCCTGATTGAGGAAATCTTCCCATCCGGGTTCTTTAAAGAAATAATCTGTGATGTGGAGCAGCGGCTTCGGGAAGAAAAAGGGCTGTCCTCGGCTGTCTCCGGCCATATAGACATCAAAGAGCGCCTCTACAAAAAGCTTTGATTCTGCATCATAGTCAGCATATGTCTTTCCGGTGAATTTGCCCCCCGGCCCTATCGCAGGAACGTCCCTGAAGTGGTTGGGGATCTCATAATAGAGGTTTATGTCTGTAAAAGCCACCTGCCCGCCCCTGCCTCCGGCCAGCTGGTTGAATTCAAAAATAAGCTGCTGTGCAAGCTGTTTGTGCTGCTCGTATGTCCACCCCACCAGATATGGGGCAAAGTACATGTTTATGGCATCCCAGCCAATAGCTCCCGCAAAATGATTCTGCAGCACCGACGTCATTTTGAGAATGTGAGCCAGCAGGACATCCGCGTGCTTAGCCGGGTTTGAGACACTTGTTATAGAAGGAATATTAAGGCCATAGCGGGCAACATATGCCACGCTCTGCCCTGAACAATAAGGACGGTTGACCATTCCAAGGTCGTGCAGATGGATATCTCCCTTAAGGTGAGCATCAGCTATGTCTTTGGTGAAAACTTTTGTAAGCGCGTATTCCTTAAGGACCATCTCTGCTATAGAAAGGTTTATCGATTCGGGGTTGTGGCTTGTGTTGCTGTTCTCCTTGTTTTTGGTGAGCATCATCTTTTCGAGATCATGCACCGGAAGGCCTATCCTGCTGTGGTCGGCGAGCTTTGCCTCAAGGCCCCTTTGGAAGAGCTTGACATTGACCATTTCGCGGATGATCGTTGTAGTTACATGGCTTCTTCCGTACCTCAGAAGTTCCTCCTCCACCTCAAGCGCTATGCCTTCGGCTGTGGCAGGGTCAACTCCTGCCTCTATGATAAGGGCGTCCCTTATCCTGCTGGCATCCCAGGGGGAGCTCTCTTCCTGGGCAAGAGCATCGACCATCAGTGCAAGGTCTGTCGACTCTCCCTGCTTCTCAAAGAGTTTTCCCTGCTTGCCAAAATACGCCCCCGGTTCCTGTAATGCATCATTTGCCATTACGATGTGCCTCCTTGTCCTCCAGTAGTTTTGCTATCTCGTGTGTAAAGCTGGAGATATCGGTGAATTCCCTGTAAACTGACGCAAACCTGACGTATGCGACCTTATTTATCTTTCTCAGCTCTTCTGCGGCATATTCCCCAACCACTGAGGTCGGGATCTCCCCCTGTCCGCCTGCCCTTACTTTAGCCTCGATGCTTGCCACTGCCTCCTCTATCTTCTCAAGCGGGACAGCCAGCTTTTCACAGGCTCTCTGAAGTCCCTTCATCAGTTTCTCCCTGTCAAATGCCTCTCTGCTGCCGTCTTTTTTGACCACCCAGAGGTAGTTCTTCTCTTCAAGCCTCTCATAGGTGGTGAAACGATTCTGGCATTCGGGACATTCACGCCTTCTCCTGTTCACCCTGCCCTCGTCAACACTTCTTGTTTCGATCACCCTTGTCTCAGGCGCACAGCAGACCGGACAGCGCATCAACATTCCTCCTTGACACTATATGTGAACGTTTTTTAAGTATAACACTATATATGGTGATTGAAAATGATAAAAGGGAAAAAAGAATCATTTATTGATATTTTAAGGAAAGAGAAGCCGGATTTTAAAAATACCGGAAACGGACCTGCAAAAGATCCGTTTCCGGCATATAAAACGATAGAAAGAGAAGTATGGCTCTATTTGTTCAGCACTTCTTCAAGAATATCCATTCCTCTTCGGACAAGTTCAATGTTTGCCTGCGATCCCATGTGCCCTACCCTGAAAACTCTTCCTGCAAGCGATCCGTAACTGCCGCCCACAGCCATTCCATGTTCTCTAAGCGATGCATCCAACATTGGCCAGGTCCATCCGGAGGGTATTTTAACTGCTGTTACCGTCGGGGAAGCAAGTGCTGTCTCTCTTGCATAGAGTTCAAGTCCCATAGACGCTATCCTTGAACGGCAGTACTCTGCTGCCTCCCTATGCCGTTTGAAAGCATTTTCAAGCCCCTCTTCAAGCAAAGACCGGAGAGACAGGTTCATTGCGGCATTGGCGTGCCAGTTGTGAGTACAGGGCATCTCCATCTTTTCCTCTGCGTCCCTCCATGGGAGAACCGCATCGTACCCTGCATAACCAACCTTTTCAGCTGCCTTCCACGCTTTTTCGCTGACCGTAAGCACAGACAGGTCAGGAAGGAGCGAGAGGCATTTCTGGCTCCCCAGAAGCCCCATGTCTATGCCCCACTCATCCACTCTCACGTCCGCTCCTCCGGCACTTGCCACAAAATCTACGCAGAAAAGAGCTCCGCTCTCTTTGATTATCTTCGATATATCCCCTATCGGGTTCAAAAGCCCGCTTGGAGTCTCACAGTGTACTGCGGTCACCACGTCCGGACGGAAGGAATCAAGTTCTCGCTTCAGTATTTCTTTATCAATGAATCTGCCATCCTCAGCCTCCAGATACCTTACCTCGGCTCCCACAGACTGGGCCATCTCACCCAGCCCGTGCCCGAATAGGCCGTTTGAAATTGTCAGGACTCTGTCATTAGGGCCGACAGTGCTTTTGAGTGCTCCCCAAAGTATAAGCATCGCTTCTCCGGACTGGATGGTGACGCTGTTTTTTGTTTTAAGTATATCTTTGAGAAATCTCTGGTTCTCTTTCAAAAGTTCATAAAAATCCTTTTCAAGGTCAGAGCTTCCGAAATCCGTCATATACGCTTCCCTGAATTTGACTGGCACTGATACCGGCCCCGGAACAAGCGGTATATCATATGTCCTCATGCTGATCTCTCCTTTCAAAAAAACTGCCGTATAAATTTTTTACTGTTCTGCAGTCTTTGAATTATCATATACTCTTTCAATAAAAAAATGCCGAACTTGCGTCCGGCATTTTAATTCGTTCGTCTGGTTTACAACATTGATGAAAGGTGTTTCATGACAAGTTCTTTTACTCTTCCGCCGTCTGCTCTGCCTTTGACCTCTGTCATCACATTGCCCATGACTTTGCCCATATCTTTCGGGCCTGAGGCTCCGACCTTTGATGAGACATAAGCTACGATCTTTTCTATCTCATCGTCGGACATCTGTTTCGGCTGGTAAGAGTCAAGTACCCTGATCTCCTCAAGCTCTTTTTCAGCCCTGTCTGCCGCACCGCCGGAGCTGTACATTTCCGCAGCTTCGTTCCGCTGCTTTATCAGTCTCCTGACGATCACAAATACTTCATCATCCGTAAGAGGGTTATCCTTGCCTTTGTCGATCTGAGCCATCTGTACGGCTGATTTGAGCATCCTTAGGACCGAGAGCCTGAGGTCTTCCCTCTTTTTCATTGCATCTACCAGATCATTCTGGATCCTCAGCAAAAGGTCGGACATAACTAATAATCAGCCTTCCTGCCTTTGTTTCGGGCCATTTCAGCCTTCTTACGTTTCTTGATCTCACTGGGTTTTTCGTAATGCTCGTGCTTTTTTGCTTCACGAAGCACGCCCACCTTCCGAAGTTCGCGCTTAAAACGCTTGAGCGCATCCTCGATCGACTCGTTATCTCGTCTCGTTACGGTGGTCACCTACATTCCCCCCTTTCTCGGCCACTCACAAAACATAAAAACATATGTGCAGTGGGGGATAAACACCATGTTATTGTATCGTACTATTGAATTCGATACAAGCGGTCAGTTACAAAAACTCAGGAAAATAAGAATTATTTACGGTATTTTCCGGGTCAAGACCCGAAGTAAGTACGCCGCAAGCATATCTTTCTGCCCTGACTGTGATCTCTTCGCCCTGATGAGGACCATTCAGGAGTGCGGCCACCCTGATATAGTTTCTTGTAAGTCCTCGGACAATGCCCTCTGCGGCTTCTTCAACCAAAATCGTCACATTTTTGCCGATCCAACCGGAGCAGTACTCTCTGTGTAGCGCTTCAGCCGTTTTTAGAGCCATTTCCATTCTTTTTCTGACATCATCCGCAGGGGGACATCTCATAAGCGAGGCATCGGTGCCTTCCCTCGGCGAATAATTGAATACGTGCATCTTTCCGAAACCTATCTCCTTCACAAATTTGATGCTATTTTCAAAGGCTTCTTCATCTTCGCCCGGAAATCCGACCATAAGATCTGTACTCAGATGGATCTCATCTCCCAGCTTATTCCTGATCTTGTCTGCGATCTTGCGGAATCCCCCTGTTGTATAGCCCCTTCTCATGGCGGCAAGGACTTTATCATCGCCGCTCTGGAGAGGGAGATGCAGATGCCTGCAGAATGTTTCTGTTTCGGCGATAGCATCCAGGAGCTCATCGCCGACGGCAAAGGGTTCTATTGAACCGAATCTCAGCCTTTTAAGCCCGTCTATAGATCCGATCCTTCTTACCAGCAGAGGCAGGTCTTCGTGCAGTCCCAGATGAACTCCGGTGAGAACTATCTCGGGGCAGCCGGAACCAGCTATCCTCTCTGCCTCTTCAACTGCATCATTCACATTCCTTGAAACGGGCTTTCCCCTGACATAGGGTACGATACAGTAACTGCAGAAATGGCTGCATCCGTCCTGCACCTTCAGGAATGCCCTTGTATGCAGCCTGGGCCTGTCAAGATAAAGTGCGTCCCACGACGGGGCCTTCATAATCTCATCTTGCAGAATTGAGCGGCTCGAACATTTTTCATCTTTTTCGAACCAGTCGGCAGCAAGTTCCGCTATCCTGTGTTTCACCCGATTTCCTACAATGATGTCGACCCCCAGGGATTCCCTTTCAGGTCCGGACATTCGCTGAGCGTAGCAGCCGCAGGCCACGATCAGAGAATGGGGATTCTCACGCCTCAGCTTTCGTATCAGTTTGCGGCATTTCCTGTCAGCCACAGCTGTAATGGTACAGCTGACCACAACTATTATGTCAGGACTGACGTCTGAATGGACAGCGCCGGTACTTTCCAGGGAGGCCGCTATGGCTTCTCCTTCGTACTGATTGGTCCGACAACCCTGAATATTTATTGAGAAAGTTTTGTCTTTCAACAAAGATTTCATTTTACTTGCGCTCTTTCAGTTCATTGAGAACCAGCCGCATGCAACAGCCACGGCCGTGCTTGCTCTGAGTATCCTGCTTCCCAGACTGACAGGCTTGAATTTTTTTTCAATCAGAAGTTCGGTTTCGTCAGGCGACCAATCTCCCTCAGGACCGATCGCTATCGCGGCCGCACCTCCGGGCTGCTGTGCCGAAAGAGGTTCTGACTCAGGGGATAGCATCGCCGCGTATCTGGATTCAGGCAAATGGCCCTGATCCAGATCCCTAAGCCTGACAGGAGGTGTCAATAGAGGCGGAGTTCCTGCTCCTGCCTGTTTCGTCGACTCCCCCAAGAGTTTTGCCCATCTGGACATCTTTTCCTCCAGCTTTATGCCCGAATACCTGGGAACGCTCCTCTCGCATGAGAGGAGCGTTATTGAATGCACACCTGTTTCGGCAGCGAACCTGAGAGCCTGGTCAAACTGGTCACTCTTGAGGACCGCAAGCAGGAGGTACAGTTCTGTAGTCGGCTTCTCCTCAGTGATCCTTGACAATTCCTCAGCATATACCTGTTCTCCCTCGCATGAGAGACGGAGACTTATCTTTTCTCCTGATTCCAGACCCTCCGCAAGTGACCCGGTACCGCAACGCCTTACTCTAATCAGATGATGAGCCTGCTCCCGGTCAATAAGCCATCGTCCGTCGACACGGACACATTTTTCAAGACGCAGCCTTGGCAGCGACACCCCACCATTCTCCCTTCTCATGCTCCTTGATCACGGACATTCCAGCTTTTTCCAAAGCTTCAACGAAGCGTCCCCTTTCAGTCAGGAGCATTCCCGAAAAAATGGCCATCCCTTCTCTGCCTATGACTTTAGGGACCTGACCCACCATGGTTATAAGGGGTTCAAGAAGAATATTTGCAGTGAGGATATCGACCCTGTGCCTGAATCCATTCAGAAGATCGCCTGTAGCAAGATCGATCTTTTCCTGATCCAGACCATTAAGTTCAAAATTCTTCCTGACCTCTTCGATAACAGCAGGATCTATATCACGTGCATAGGCCTTCTCGGCCCCCAATTTTAGGGCGCATACGGTCAATATGCCCGAACCTGTCCCGATGTCTGCGGTAGTCATCCCGGGTTTAACAAAGTCCTCCATAAGCTCCAGAACTATTTGTGTGCTCTCATGATACCCCGTACCGAAAGCACTTCCCGGATTTATGTAGAGAGGCATGAGCCCTTCAGGCTCAGTTCCTTTGTGCCATGGCGCAAGGACGACCATCCTTTTCCCGACCGGAAGAGGCGGGAAAGCCTCTTCCGAGGCCACATTCCACGGCTGGTTTTCTATTTTTCCAAAATCTTCAATCTTGATTTTGTCCCATCCCTGAATGGCACTGAGAAGTCTTGCTTTCCAAAAGTGCAGGTCTTCACTGCTCCTGTAATATGACCTCAGCCTTATGCCGCCAAGCGGAAGCTCCTGAAGCTCTGTGCCAATGCTTCCTGAAATGTCAGCTATGGAAAAGAGAACTTCTTCCTGCCCTTCATCTGCCGATAAAGTTATATACCACCAATAGCTGTCATTTTTTTCCACCATATCCAACTCCTTTCGCCGCGAATTTTATTTTACTCCATTAGGGGCTTCACTGACAGGAAAACATTTTTAAAGAACAAAAAAGAGGATCCCGTCCTCAATGGGGCAGGATCCTCAGAAATTCGGCTGTATGCCTGTCGATGCTATTTTTTCTTTCCTCCCAGATAGGCCTCTTCGATCTCAGGGTTATGCAGCAGTTCACTGGAAGCACCTTCCATTACTATCTTTCCTGTCTGCAGAACATATGCCCTGTGTGAAAGCAGCAGAGCCTTCCTTGCATTCTGTTCAACAATAAGGATAGTCATGCCGAATTGTCTGTTTATCTCTGTCAGCTCTTTGAATATCTCGTTGATTATTATCGGAGCGAGTCCCAGTGACGGTTCATCCAGGAGAAGGACTCTCGGCATAGCCATAAGAGCCCTTCCGATCGCCAGCATCTGCTGTTCTCCGCCGGACAGCGTACCGGCATACTGACTCTGCCGCTCTTCAAGACGAGGAAAGAGATGATAGACTTTTTTGATCTGTTCCGAGACGATGCTGCGGTCCTTCAGCGGGAACGCGCCCATCTGAAGGTTCTCATATACCGTAAGCGGGGCAAAGACTTTCCTCCCCTCCGGAGAGAGGCTCACACCCGCTGCAACGACCTGAAAACTCCTTGACGGGAGCGGATTTCCATTGATCAGGATCTCTCCTCCCGCTCTGGGCACATCGCCCATTATCGCGCTCATCATCGTAGACTTTCCGGCTCCGTTAGCTCCGATAACAGCAACTATTTCACCGGGATAGACTTCAAGATCTACACCCTTAAGGGCCCGGATGGCACCGTAGTTTACGGATAGGTTTTTTACTGAGAGGATCGGGGTAATATTTTCCATAGCCTTATTCCTCCTCCCCCAGATATGCTTTAAGGACTTCCGGGTGATTCTGTATCTCATCCGGAGATCCTTCTGCAATTTTTGCTCCGAAGTTCATGCAGATTATGTGCGGACATATGGCCATGACCATGTCCATATGGTGCTCGATCAGCAGTATGGTAAGCTTGAAATCTGAATGGATCAGCCTGATCAGTTCATTGAGCTGCTCTACTTCTTCTGCATTCATTCCCGCAGCCGGCTCATCCAGCAGCAGAAGTTCCGGCCTCAGTGAAATTGCTCTTGCTATTTCAAGTCGGCGCTGCAGGCCGTAAGGGAGTGTTCCCGCAGCCTGGTCGGCGCGGTCCGCAAGCCCTACCCTATCAAGCAATTCCATGCTTTCGTCCCTCGCTGCCTTCTCCATTTTTTTCCATCTTCCCATATGGCTTACAGCTTCAAAAAAACTGTAGCTGTAATGCTGCTGGGCTGCAGTCATAACATTCTCCAGGACTGAAGATGCGGCAAAAAGCCTCAGGTTCTGGAACGTCCTTGCCACACCAAGCGAAATCACCTGGAAGGTCTTAAGCCTGTTTATATTTTTTCCCTTGAATTCGATCTCTCCGCCCGTTACGTCATATACTCCCGTAACAAGGTTGAATATTGTCGTCTTGCCTGCACCGTTAGGGCCTATAAGGCCTGAAAGTTCTCCCTTTTCGATCACGAATGACATATCCTTGACGGCCTGGACGCCTCCAAAAGCCTTGTTGACTCCCTTAAGCTGGAGTATGGCGGACATCAGCGCACACCTCCGTCGGCGGCAGTGATCTTCTTCCTGCGGGAAAAGATGCCCTTGATGTAATCTTTGGTAAGTTCGTTGGTACCCATGATCCCTTCAGGTCTCAGGACCATTACCAGCACAAGGACCAGACCGTAGACAAGCATGCGGTATTGTGATATCGGCCTGAACAGCTCCGTCACCAGTGTCAGTATGGTCGTTCCGATCAGGCATCCGCTCATCGAACCGAGTCCTCCGAATACCACTATGGAGACCAGTTCTGTCGATTTAGCCATATCGAACATGACAGGCTGGATAAAAGACATGAACCCTCCGAGAAGTGCGCCTGAGACCCCACAGTAAAAACCCGAGATGGCAAGGCTGAATACCCTGTATCTAGCGGTGTTGAAACCAAGCAGCGAAGCGGCCACGTAGTCGTCTCTGCATGCTTTGAAAGCCCTGCCGTAGTTGCTGTTCACCAGGAAGAACATCCCTGCCCCCATCACCAGCAGAAAACCGACTGCCACAGGCATTGAGGAATAGTTGTCTATTCCGGGGTATCCTCTGGCACCCCTTGTCACGCTTTGCCAGTTTTCTATAACGAGCCTTATCGCTTCACCGAGGCCCAGAGAGGCTATCGTATAGTAGTCGCCGACCAATTTGAGCGTCGGTATGCCTATGAGATAGGCAAAGATCATGGCAACTATCCCCCCTGCAATTATGGCTCCGATGAAGTGGACCTCATACTGCACGGTAAGTATGGCTGCCGTGTATGCGCCTATCGCCATATATCCGGCATGACCGAGCGTAAAGACTCCCGTAAAGCCCGTGAAGAGTGATACTCCCAATGCCGCTATGCAGTTTATTGCAAGCAGTGTGATTATCCCGGTAGTGTAACCATCCATTTTCAGATACCTACACTTTCTCGCCCACGGATTTTCCGAAAAGTCCCGTGGGCCGTACAATGAGAGTAACGATGAGAAGGCCGAATACCACCAGGTCCCTGAACTGACTGGAAATGAAGCCTGCCGTCAGCATTTCTGCCAAACCCAGGATCAGGCTCCCGACAACAGCCCCGGGAAGGGAACCCAGCCCGCCGATAACGGCTGCGACAAAAGCTTTTGTCGTTATCATGCCAAGCTGCGGATAGAGTGTGTACCTAACAGATAAAAATATGCCACCGACTCCGGCGAGAAGTCCGGCAACAAAGAAGACTATTGAGATCAGCCTGTTTACATTGACCCCCATCAGACCGGCAATGCGGAGGTTGTAAGATGCAGCCCTGATCGCGAGCCCCCATTTGGTCTTTGAAAGGAAAAGCTGCAGGCCGACAAGGAATACTACCGCGGTTGCCAGCGACAGAAGGTCAAAAGCGCTGGTTGTTGCCAGGCCAAAGACATTTACCGGTTGCGTCGGAATCACCGGAGGAAGCGCCCTGAAACGGCCTCCGACGGTAACTACGAAAATATTCTCGATAACGATGCTCATCCCCATCGATGCAATAAGCATATAAAGAGTGATGGGGGTACGTTCGCGGATCGGCTTGTACGCCAGGCGCTCAACTATGACGGCTGAGATGCCCGCTCCGATCAACGCGGCTAAAGAGGCTGCCCATATACCCATCCCGGCGCCTCTCAGTGCAAAATAACAAATATAACCGCCGATCACGAGAAAACCACCATGTGCGAAATTTGAAAAGAGAAGAATAGAATATACAAGTGAGTAACCAACTGCTATCAAGGCGTATACCGACCCCAATGAGAGGCCGTTGATGACCTGCTGGATTATCATATCCAATTTAAAACACCTCTGCCTTTCTGGTGCCCAACCAGTCTTCAGAACCAAAAGTAAGGATCTGAACGGGCTTGGGGAGTGATTCCCCAAGCCCTCGTGGAATAGCATTCAGTGAAATTATTTGGGTTCGACTTTCTGGAAGAATTTCGCCTTAAGGTCATCTCCGACCTTGAGGATTATTCCTGCCTTGTTGAGCGGATTGTGGTCTTTGGGATTGATCGTCAGGGTCGCGTGGTTGAGCTTAAGTCCCTTTGTCGATTCGAGAGCCTTCGCTATTGCCGGGCCTTCGGCCTTGCCTGCGCGCTTGATAGCGTCTACGAGCCAGTATGTGGCATCATATGCCATCGTTCCGTTTACGAATTCCTTACAGTCATCCTTGTAGACTTCCTTGTAGCGTTTAAAGATAGGTGCCATTCCGGGATCTTCGAGGTATGTGTGGTTGACCCAGTAGGTACCCTTCATTGTATCTCCGGCGATCTCGTTCATGAATTCGCCGTATCCGTCTCCGCCGATTATGGTAATGTCTTTAAGTCCGAGTTCCCTGGCCTGCTTGATTATCAGGGCCATGTCCTTGCCCATTCCCGGCAGGAAGAGAACGTTTGCTCCGGAGCTCTTGACCTTCGTCAGCTGTGCACGGAAGTCGACGTCTGTCTCACGGTAACCCTCATCAGCAACAACTTTGCCTTTAAGGGCGGTATAGCTTTTAACGAAGAATTCCCTGAGTCCCTGTGCATAGTCTGAACCTACGTTGTAAAGGATCGCTGCCTTGTCCTTTTTGAGGGTCGTCATTGCAAGCTCTGCAGCAAGGGCTCCCTGATAGGGGTCGGTGAAGCATATGCGGAAGGAGTAGGGGCGGACCTTTCCCTTGTTGTCGACAGTAACGAGCGGGTTGGTCCCTACTGTTGAGATCTGCGGGGTCTTGCCCTTGTCAACGATGGGAGCGGTGGCGATGTTGATCCCGCTTGAGTTTGCTCCGATGATGGCTACGACCTTGTCGCTCTCTATCATACGGCGGACAGCATTGACTGCGTCTTCGTTGCGTGTCTTTGTATCATAAATGACAAGTTCGATAGGACGGCCGAGAACTCCGCCCTTTGCGTTAACATCGCCGACCACCATTTTGGCCATATTTACTTCAGTGATTCCGTAAGCTGCATAGTCGCCGGTGAGGGCTGCGAGATATCCGACTTTGATGGGATTGGCTGCAAGTGCTGCACCTGCTGAACAAAGAATAAAAATGACTGCCATAACCGCAAGGATCTTCTTCAATATACTGCACCTCCAATAATGTTGTGGAAAAATGTCAGATTCTTTCAGGACCGCTTCATGATTGTGAAACCTAACGCCTGAAACTCACCTCCAGTCAGCTGCACGGTTATAAAAATGCCGGGATGGGGAAAAATGCTGCGAAGCATACATATCTGCTTGGATTATTCTATATTCGATAATTGGATATGTAAAGAAAAAATAGTTAGTGAATTCAAAATTTTGAATTTTTATCACATGGGAGTTTATTTTTAATTATTAAGAAAAGAGGCGAATAACTTTTTTGGAAGCCTCTTATAACGGCATCTTGATAGCTTTTGCTTTCTCTAAAACAACAAAACCGGGTTTTTCTGTCCTCAGAAAAACCCGGTTTTGTTGTCAGGAATCCTTGACAAAGTTTACCTCTATCGTTTGATCTTATCAAAAAAACCTTCCTTGTTCTTAACAGGGACATTGGTCTCTTTTGCTATCTGTTCAAGAAGGTCCCTCTCTTTTGCCGAAGGATTTTTACTTATGCCCACCCTTACCAATATGTTCATATCTCCGTTGCCTCTGCCTCTGAGTCTTGGCATGCCTCTGCCCTTTATTCGCAGCTTGGATCCCGGCTGAGTGCCTGCGGGGATATCGAGTTTCTCTGAACCGTCGAAAGTTTCGATCTTGACCTCACATCCCAATGCCGCCTGGGGATAAAGTATATCAACAGATGTATTGAGGTCGTCACCCTTCCGCTGGAATCTTCTGTCGGCTTTGACCTCTATCAGGAGAAAAAGGTCTCCCGAAGGTCCTCCGTTTATCCCTGCCTCTCCCTGACTGGATACCCTCAGTCTTATTCCGGTATCTATTCCTGCCGGGATCTTTACATCCACAGAATGCATTTTTTTGACTCTTCCATGCCCCCTGCATTCACGGCACGGAGTCTTTATTACCTTGCCCTTACCCTGGCATGTCGGGCATGTCGTGACCTGGGCCATCTGGCCAAAGGGCGTGTTCACCGTCTGCTGGACCTGTCCCCGTCCGCCGCATGTGGAACATGTTTCTATTTTTGAGCCCGGCTCCGCACCGCTTCCTCCACAATGGGAACATGTCTCAAGGCGGGGCACCTCGATTTTTTTCGTGATCCCCCTGTATGCATCCTCAAGAGATATCTGCATCGTATATTCAAGGTCGTTGCCCCTTCGCGGAGCGTTGGGGTCGGCAGACCTCCTGCCGCCCCCTCCGAATGCGCTTCCAAACAGATCTCCGAACAGATCCCCGAAATCAGCTCCGCCGAAACCTCCAAAATCCCCTCCGGGCGGCATGTCACCCACATATCCGAACTGGTCATACTGAGCCCTTTTTTGGGGATCGCTCAGGACTTCGTTAGCCTCGTTGATCTCTTTGTATTTTTTCTCTGACTCAGCGTCTCCCTGATTTGCATCAGGATGATACTTCCTGGTAAGCTTCCGATAAGCTTTCTTTATTTCGTCGGCCGAGGCTCCCCGTCCAACACCAAGTGTCTCATAGTAGTCTTTTTTGCCGGGAGCTGCCATCAGCGCCTCACCTCACGTTATTGATTGTCTTCTTCGTGGAACTCCGCATCTACGGTAGTCCCGCCATTTGAGTCTCCGTTTTCGGCATTTGCATCAGGGCCTGCTGTATTGTCGTGAGCCGCATGTGCTTTTGCATATGCTTTCTGAGAAATGGGATGCATAGCGCTCATGAGCGCATCTACAGCAGATTTGATCGCCGATGCGTCCTCACTTGTCAGAAGGTCTCTCAGCGCTTTGATCTTCTCCTCAGCTGCAGCTTTTTCTTCGGCTGATGCATCGTCGCCAAGCTCCTTCAACGCTTTTTCGGCATTGTATGCAGCGCTGTCACCTTCATTGCGCGCTTCGACAAGTTCTTTCTTTTTCTTATCTTCATCCTCGTTCATTTCGGCATCGCGGCGCATTTTATCTATCTCTGCGTCCGACAGTCTCGATGACTGGATCGTTATGTTCTGGACCTTGCCGGTAGCCTTGTCCTTGGCTGTGACGTTGACGATACCATTCGCGTCTATATCGAAAGTGACCTCTATCTGAGGTATGCCCCTGGGAGCAGGCGCTATCCCGTCAAGGAAGAATCTTCCGAGTGACACGTTGTCTCCCGCCATCGCCCTCTCGCCCTGAAGCACATGTATCTCCACCTGTGGCTGATTGTCTGCCGCTGTTGTGAAGACCTGGCTCTTTGAGACAGGGATCGCACTGTTCTTTTCTATTATCTTCGTGAATACTCCTCCGAGGGTCTCAAGTCCGAGGGAAAGCGGAGTAACGTCCACGAGGACTATTCCCTTGTGCTCCCCTGAGAGGATGGCTCCCTGGATAGCTGCTCCGACCGCAACACATTCATCCGGATTGATCCCTTTTGTAGGCTCCTTGCCGAGAAGTTCCCTGACTTTGCGCTGGACCATCGGCATGCGTGTAGATCCTCCGACCAGAAGTATCTTGTCGATATCTGAGGGCTGCAGGCCCGCATCCTTCATCGCAGTTCGCACCGGCTGGACCGTCCTGTCAAGGAGATCCCTCGTCAGTTCTTCGAATTTAGCCCTCGTCAGCGTCATTTCAAGATGTTTCGGACCATTCTGGTCAGCTGTGATGAAGGGAAGCGAAACCGATGTCTCGGCCATCGAAGAGAGTTCTATTTTAGCTTTCTCTGCAGCTTCACGAAGACGCTGAGAAGCCATCTTGTCCTTTCGCAGGTCAACTCCGTCTGTCTTCTTGAATTCCTCGGCCATCCACTCGACCACTTTTGCATCCCAGTCATCCCCGCCAAGCATGTTGTCTCCGGAGGTAGAAAGGACCTCAAAGACGCCTTCGCCGACATCGAGTATCGATACGTCGAAAGTTCCTCCTCCAAGGTCGAATACCATGATCTTGTGGTCGCCTTCCTTGTCGACTCCGTAGGCCAGACATGCGGCAGTCGGTTCGTTTATGACCCTCAGGACCTCAAGCCCTGCAATGGTTCCGGCATCTTTCGTAGCCTGCCTCTGTGCATCCGTGAAGTATGCCGGACATGTGATAACAGCTTTGGAAACAGTTGTTCCGAGGTATTCTTCTGCATCCCTCTTCAGTTTTTGGAGGATCATCGACGAGATCTGCTGAGGAGTATATTTCTGTCCGTCTATGGTTACCTTGTGGTCGCTCCCCATCTGCCGTTTTATTGAAATTACCGTCCGGTCGGGGTTGACTATAGCCTGTCTTTTTGCAAGCTGTCCGACCAGCCTTTCGCTTCCGTCTTTCGTAAATGCCACGACGGAGGGCGTTGTCCTTCCCCCTTCGGGATTGGGGATGACCGTTACATTATCGCCCTCTTTTACCGCAACACAGCTGTTTGTCGTACCAAGGTCGATACCTATAATTTTTTCCATAACTCATTCCACCTTTTGAGTAATATATTTATTTTTTGTTTCACTTGTTTCCCTGATTTGCGTAGCGCTCAGTCTCCGTATTTCCCTACCCTTACCTGCGGTGCTCTTATGATGCGGCCGGCAAGTTTGTAGCCTTTTCTCAATGTGCCTATTATGCATCCGTCATTCGTCTTGTCCTCTACGGGTTCTATCGATACCGCTTCATGTACAGAAGGGTCAAATGCCCCCTCCGTTTCTATACTCTCAAGGCCGAGATTCTCCAGTGCCCTATAAAATTGTTTAGTAACCATAAGCATGCCCTTGTAGAGATTGCTCTCTTCGTCCTCTATCGCACAACAGACCCTTTCAAGATTTTCAAACACAGGCAGCAGTTCTTCGACAGACCTTTCGGCTGCCAGCTTACAGTTTTTCTCCCTGTCTCTCTCGACCCTGGCCCTCAGATTGTAATAATCAGCCCTTGCCCTTGCAGCATCTTCAGTCAGAGACTTGATCTCCTTCTTCATTTCCTCGATCGTTTCAGTCAGTTTTGCCTGATCATTGGCGGCATCTGCTGTTCCATTTACATTAAGATCTTCCGGATTCACCTGGTCAATACCCTCTTTCTCCACAAGCGGGGGCTCTGTATTCTCCTTATTTATTTTTCTCATTCTTATTCGGCCTCCTCTTCGGACTCGAGGTCCATCGTCCGAAGTACTCTGTCTATAGTCGTAATGACTTTTTCATAGTTCATTCGCTCGGGACCTATCACACCGACCATTGTCATTTGTCCGTTACATACTGTGGACGCTGCAACCAGTGCCGATTTTTTCATGGCAGGGGATTCGTTTTCCTCACCTATGACTACATTTATACCCTCTTTCGAACAACTCTTCACCAAATTAGCCATACCCTCTTCCTGTTCAAGGAATTCATAGAGTGCCTGTATACGGCCAAGGTCCTGAAAATCCGGCAGATTAAGCATGTGGCTCATCGATCCGGTAAATACTTTCATCGAAGGGGAGAGCATTATGCCCTCTAGCTCCCTGAGAGCCGCAGAACAGGCTGATTTATACTCCCTAAGTTCGTCCATTATGTATGCTTTCAGGGATTTTTTGATTTCAGTCCATTCACATCCGGCAAATACATTTATCCTTCTGGAAAGGTCGTCAAGATATTCCTGCGTCATGTCCCAAGGCAGGCTTATGACTTTCTGATGAACGAGTCCGCCCTGAAGGACCACCAGGAGAAGCACATTCCTGTCTCCGAGTCTTACAAAATCGACCCTTTGGAACCTGACCTTGTCCAGGGGCGTAACAGCAGCCACTCCGACATAGTTTGACACCCTGCTGAGAATATCTGATGCAGATTCAAGCGCGCCTTCTATTCCCTTTTGGTGTTCTCCCAGGTTTTTTATCCATTCCTTGCTGTGTCTGGAAGAATCCACGCGCTGCAGGACAGAGTCTACATAAAGCCTGTAGCCCTGAGTAGTCGGGATCCTGCCCGAGGATGTATGGGTCTGCTTCAGGAACCCCATCTCCTCCAGGTCGGACATTTCATTTCTTATCGTAGCAGAACTGTGACCTGTAAGATAACGCTTCGAAACAGTACGGGAGCCTACGCTTTCGCCGCTTCTTATGTATTCATATACCACAGAGAGGACAACTTCCAACTGTCTTTCGGTAAGCAAAGGTATCACTTCCTGCCTTGTTAGCACTCTCACACCACGAGTGCTAATTCAATTTCAACGGGACAAGAATAACAGCGCTTCGCACAAATGTCAAGACAGGTCAGATTATTTTACAGTAGTTTTTACTGACCGTTTTACCTCTCCTCGATCAAGAAGCGTTCGGTAATATAATGTATAATAAGGTCTCAATGGCATACCTGTGATTTAAAAATCTGTCTCCCGGACAAAAAACACAAGGGGTAAGGATGACAAAGACCTCCATTTATCTGATAAGGCACGGTGAATGTTCCGGCAACAGAGAAAACAGAGTGAGAGGAAGGGCAGACTTCCCGCTTAACGATAACGGGCTGGCCCAGGCAGAGGCACTTGCCTCCGCAATGAGGGACAAGGGGATATCATATGTCTACTCCAGCCCTCTCAAAAGAGCTTTAGCCACCGCTGAGACGATAAGCAGGATCTGTGGGTGCAGGTCGTCTTACGATGATTCTTTCTCAAACATAATGCTTGGTCCCTGGGAGGGGCGTCTCAAAAGCGAAATAGCCTCCAGTGAGCCTGAGCTCTGGAAAACATGGATAAACGATCCTGAAAGCCTGGCCCTTGACGGAGCAGAGACTCTTGACCGGGTTATGGAACGTTCTCTCGCCGGGCTTGAACGGCTGATCGAGAAACACAGGGGAGAGACATTTGCGGTGGTATCGCACAGGGGGGTCCTCAAGCCACTCCTTTCGGGAGCGCTTGGGATCGCTAAGCCAAGGTTTTGGCGGCTGCACATGGACACCGGATCATACAGCATACTTACACATGACGATGTCCACGGGTTCTGCCTTATGGGACTCAATCATTCCGATCACCTGAAAGACCTTCCTCTTGTACAGGAATTCGAGTAAAAGGAGCAGGAGATGTCTGCATACGAAATAAAGTTCAGGGACTCGAAGGAACTGGCCGAAGCATTAAAGGCCCTGGGAGCGGATATCAGAAGTTTGCCCTTCTTTGACAACAGGAGAGAGATAAAATCTCTTTACCTGACCGGTGTCGACATCAGGGCTGCGAATGTGATCAAGCAGGAAATGCTTTCCCGGGGAGGGGATGCTGCAGTTCATGCCCATGCTGTCGACTGCGGGGTAAGGGAAAGCGATGTAATACTGTTCGGAACAGCCAAGCAGATAGAATTTCTGGCAGACAAGCTTGAAACCATGCCGTGGTGGGGATTTCCCAAAACGGTAAAAAAGCTCCGGGAAGCACTGTGCTCGCTTTCAAGAAAGCACTCAGTTGTCATTCTGCCGTCAGGAAACTCCCTCTCTCTTGGCAAAAGGACCCTTCTGATGAGCATCATCAACCTCAGTGACGACTCTTTCCACAGTGACAGCAGAACTTACGGCAACGTTGACTTCGCCGTTGCGCGCGCAATAGAACATGCGGAGAACGGTGCAGACATGATCGACCTGGGTGCTGAATCAACACGTCCGGGAGCCTCAAGGATATCTGAAAATGAAGAGATCGGAAGGATGATCCCGGCAGTCAGCGCTGTCCGCAAAAACCTGCCCTCAATGCCTATTTCAGTAGACACTACAAGGAAAAACGTTGCCAAAGCCGCTTTGGAAGCGGGGGCGGACATCGTAAACGATATTTCGGGACTGACATTCGAGCCGGAGATTGCCAGAGTAGCGGCAGATCATGGTGCAATGCTCATAATTATGCACATGAGGGGCACTCCTGAAACCATGAGGTTGATGTGCGGCTACGGCAATCTGCTTAAGGAGATAAATGATTTTTTTGAGGAAAAAATCGAAACAGCAATTTCTTCAGGGGTAGATCCCGCTAAGATCATACTGGATCCCGGGATCGGCTTTGCAAAGGATCACAACCAGAATCTCTTTCTGATCAAACACCTCGAGTCCTTCAGGATACACTCGAAACCGATACTCATCGGAGCCTCCAGAAAGGGCTCTGTCGGCAAAGCGACAGGCTCTGCCGAAACTGAGGAAAGACTTGAAGGAACTCTTGCCGTATCAGCAATATGTGCATGGTCCGGAGCAGACATTGTCAGGATACATGATACTAAGGAGAACAAAAAGGCTGTAATGATGGCCGAAGCGATAGGGAATGCAGATTATGCCTGAAAATATGAAGGTCCTGCTCTCGCTTGGTTCCAACACAGGCAACAGACTGCTTATGCTGACAAAAGCGATCGCGGAGCTTGAGCGGAACGGTTTTTGCATAAAGATGAAAAGTAAAATATGGGAAACAGCTCCGTGGGGACTGACAGAACAGCCAAGGTTCCTGAATATGTGCGTATCTGCCGAAACGAAGCTTACCCCCAAAGAGATGATAAATGCCGTCAAAAGGATAGAAAAAGATCTCGGCCGCACCAAAACAATAAAATGGGGGCCGCGTGAGATCGACATCGACATAATTGCCATAGGGGATCTCGTTGTCAATGCCCCTGATCTCACCGTACCTCACAGGCACATGCACGAAAGAGCCTTTGTGCTGATCCCTCTCAGGGAGATATTTCCGGGGTTCATTCATCCTGTAACGGGAGAGACGCCTGACGAGATGCTGTCTCTGCTCCCCGAAGAAAAAATGGAGTGGATAATAAAACAATGAAAATCAGAGAAAAAATCATCGATTATAAAAAAAAATGCGATGCTTCAGGATCATCCCGCCGGAGCCTGGTATGGTTAATGCCTGCAATAGCAGCCATACTTGCTCTTCTCATCTACATTGTGCCGGGCAACGACATCCCCGAGGGCGGGGCCAACCTCAGGACTCTCCGGGTGGGGAATTTCCCGATCGTCCTGATCCTAGAACAGGACCGCGGTGAGATTACATCAGGATGGCTCAGGACCCCGGCAGGCACCAGGCAGATAGAACAGCTTGACGGGCTTTCCTATGTATCAGACAGTGTTTTTCTGACCAAAGTGGATCAGGATGACAGGGAGGATCTCCTTTGGAGGACATCTTTTACAAACTTTGAGGGGACCGGGATCCACATATGGATAGGTGTCACCACATGGTCGCCCAAAGCCCACATAATAATGACACCCTATGAATACACAAGATGGGATGCTGTTCCCGCCAAGCTCGTGGTACCCAAGGGGACAGCAGTATATGTCTCTCCGGCTGTCCCCACATATGACAAGTCAGACGCACTGAGAGGACGCGACAGTTATTCTTTCATATATACAATAAGGATGACGACCGAGGGACCTGCTTTCGTCCCTGTACCGGATGTATACAGGCAGCTCTCTATACTTCTCCGGGCGGGAATACAGGGAGAGTTCACTCCCGAAAAGAGGCTTGCGTATGTAAGGATGCTCAACGAGTTCAACAGCCTTGCAGAAGGGAAACCTCCGAAAGCAGAGACCCTGCTGAACTTCCAGTTCGAAAAGATACCTGTCCTCAGCTGGAAAAGATAGTTTAAGTTCTAAATACCAAGTCTTTGAATTTTCTGTCGGATGCTTTGACTGTCGGAAAAGCGTACTCAAAATCATTTTTTAATATCAGCTTTCTCTCCTCCGGTTATCCTCATCAGTTCGGACGGCGGAATAGGGAAAAAAGCATGGTCTGTCCCGGCGGCAGCCCACACCTCGGGATAATTGAAAAGATCTTCGTCCAAAAGAGATCTTGGCTGTTTCGGGTAACCCACAGGGGGCACCCCTCCCGGCCTGAATCCTGACCATTCACTGCACTCCTCGGGATCTGCAAAGGAGACATGGGATACGCCGAGGATCTTTTTTATTTTTTTCGTATCGACCCTGTTGACACCTGACATCAGAGCCAGGGCAAAAGATTCTCCCCTGTTGACCCTGAGAAGTATGCTTTTAAGTATCTCCTCTTCGGGTGCCCCGACTGCCAAAGATGCGTCTGAAACAGTGAATATAGTCTCTTCCGTGTGAAAGATACTGCCGTTGAAGCCTGACTCTGCAAGAAATTCACTCACAGCCGCCACAGGATCAAAATCATCTGCCGCTCTGCCAATGCTCAAATCAAACCAGCCTCGCTTTAACCAAACTTAATTGTTTACCAAAGATCCGATTTCTTTTGTTGTATGCTGACTGAAGCCAGTTTCTCTACCGGCATAGGTCTCTCTGAAGTCAAAACAGAGATAGGATATCCGGTCTCTTCTCCCGATATTATCTTATACATCTCCCTGTTTTCGAGAACAGACCGCACATATTCCCTCGTCTCGGGATAAGGGATCTCCTCTATCCACTCGACCCAATCCTCTGCAGAAAGAGTGTTCCATCTTGTCACAGGCAACATGCCGGCGTTGTATGCAGCGATCGCCCTCGGCAGCTCTCCCCTGAACTTTCGCAATAGCCTGGCAAAATAGCTTGATCCCACCAGGATGTTTTTGTCCGGTGCATTTATCTCTGAAAAAAGTATATCCAAAGAACGGATCTCATCCTTTGCAGTCGAAGGCATCAGCTGCATAAGCCCCATCGCCCCTGACCTGCTTACGGCGTTTTCCCTGAATTTACTCTCCTGCCTTATCACCGACAAAATTATTGATTCGGGAACACCCGTCCGCCTTGCCGCAGCAGAGACTTCGCTCTTCCATGGATTAGGGTAGAAAAGGCTTTCTGCTTCCCTTCTGCAGGCATCGCTTAAAAATACCGCACCGCCGTCCCTGAAGATCAAAAATGTATAAAAATCAAATGGGTACTTTCTTGCAAGTTCTATTTTCAGCTGACCGGCCTCCGGCTCTTTTCCCAATTTTTCCAGAGCCCTGATCTTCCAGTAATCTATCTTAGAAGGCCTCAGACAAAAATTTGCCGACAGGCCGATCTCCGACCAACTTCTCAACGCTCCCTCCGGATCATCGTTCCTCCATGCCATCCAGCCTTCTGTCCATTTTTCATAAACATGCTGCCTGCAGAGAATTGCCGCAGCCGGAAGAGATATCAGAACGGCAGATGAGAAAAGAATTGCCAATGCAAGCGTGAGGCGCTTGCGGGAGACAATGATTTGAGTTAATGTAGAGAGGCACATTTTGAACGCGGAGGTAACATCTTGCATAGATACGGGCCACCCTCAGATTTTTTTACATACAGCGAAAGTATCCGTCACTTCAACAGACAAGTCAAGCATATCCCCCCTGAAGCAATTTGGAAGGCTGCTTCGGAAGCCGTCATCGAAGAGATCCTGACAGCACCGAAACCGGGACTGGTAGATCCGCTGGGTCCGGGATGCCACACCGACATGGACTGGCAGACTTTCATCAGAAGCGCACAGGCCATAGAGCCATTCTGGAAATACCAGGCCATGACAGGTCTCTCCGGGACAGCTCCTTCGGATGCTTTGAAGCGTCTGAGGTATGTAGGGATCGAAATGGAGAAGAAAATGCTTGCTGCCACTTCAGGCATAAACACACATAAAGGACTCATATTCCTCCTCTCGCTGCTTTTGTACGGAGCGGGCTATTCAATTTATTCAAAGATGGAACTTACGCCTGGAAATATAGTCAGCAATGCTTCCGCGCCGGTCAAGGGGCTTGTATCCGAAGAACTCGGGCCGCTCTGTAAAAAAACATCTTCCGACAAACTTTCAAACTGCGAAAGGCTCTTTCTGATGCACGGGATCACCGGTGCAAGAGGAGAAGCTGAAAAAGGGTTTCCTTCGGTTATTGAATATGGCCTCCCCGCACTTGAACGATTTTATTCAACAGGAGCCTCGGCAAACAGTTCGCATATCGCAGCTCTTCTCGCAATAATGGCCGGGAGCGAAGACAGCAACGTCATACATCGCGGGGGATATGATTTCTGGCAGAATGAATACAGGGAAATGGTCAAAGTTACGATCAAAAAATTTGATCCGCTTTCAGAGGATTTTGCTCCGATAGACGAGTTGGAAAAAAAATTCATGGGATCCAGGATAAGTCCGGGCGGAGCGGCTGATTTGCTCTGCTGCACCATTTTCCTGCACAGGATAACTAAACCTGCTTGTCAACAATAAAAAAATGTTGTATTCTTTATTTGCACATAATGTAAAGAAAGGGTGGATATTTTATGAGTCTTGGCAACAGGATTAAAACATTGCGCAAGGCGCAGAACCTCACTCAGCAGAAACTTGCTGACAGGGTAGATGTCAGCAGGATATACGTGCAGGCTCTCGAAAGCAACAGGAGGCTGCCGTCTATGAAGCTTCTGCAGAGGCTTGCGCCTGCTCTGAACGTAGAAGTAACTGATCTGCTCATGGATTTTGCCTCTCCGGAAAACCCGGGAAGGGTACAGCTGGAATCAATGCTTGATAATGGCGAACTTGAAATCTGGTATCGCAGCAAAAAACTTACAGATAAAGAACTTAAGAGAGTTTACCGTCTTATAGAGGCTGCTCTTGACGACTGGGAAACAGAGGATGCCTCCGGAAAATAACCTCGAGACTGAAGATTTTTCTGAGTCTCTTCCTCACCCCCCGGAAATTATCCCGGGGTGGGCTGCCCGTGAGAGCAAAGAATGGCAGAGGCTCAGTGAATTCGACATATTGGCAAAGGCAGAGGATATAACCGGACTTTCGCTCGAGCTTATGTTTGAAGATCTTCCTTCGGGCGTATGGGGAATACACATAGTCCGGGGAAAAAGAGGAAGGATCTACATCAACTCTCTTCTCCCGCTTATATGGAGGCGGTTCGCGATATTCCACGAGACATATCACCTTCTTAACCACAGGAAGGGTCACCGTTTCTGGACCCACACTTTTGAATCGATGGAGGCCTTTGAGAACAGAGCTGACACCTTTGCTTGGGCTGCTCTGTGGCCTGAGTGGAGCGAGGGGGATTATCAGGATTGGGCCTGAATAAGACAATGAAAAAGCTCCCATTCTTCCTGCCTTTCGGGGGATGCAGAGGAAGATGTGTATACTGCAGTCAGAGCACAATTACCGGTTCTGCCGAAATCCCTTCGCCGGATCATGTCTCCTCGGTTCTTAGAGAATTGGACAGCCCGAGGGAGATTTGTTTTTTTGGCGGATCCTTCTGCAGGTTTGGCTTTTCAAAAGTAAAGGAATACCTCGATTCAGTTGCCAATAACGCTCCTGAAGGAAGCAGGATACGCTTTTCGACATACCCTGGAGATCTGGGCAGCAGACCTATGATGGATCTTATAAAGGAGTATCCGATAGCTTGTATTGAACTGGGCATACCTTCACTCGATCCTTCAGTCCTCTCCATATGCAAAAGAGATGCCGAACCCGGAGCCATTCTTGATGATATCAAACGAATAACAGATGAAGGACTGCCGCTTGGAGTCCAGATTATGATAGGTCTGCCCGGACAGACGATGGAAAGCAGTTTAGCCGACATTAGAAAAATGGCGGTCGTGAAAGGGCCGCTTTCGTGGGACCTCAGGCTTTATCCCTGCCTGGTGCTTGAAGGCACGGAGCTGGAAATAATGATGAAAGAAGGAAAGTACTGCCCGCTTGCACTGGAGCAGGCCATCAGTTGGGGAGGCATTGTTTTGGATTCTGCCGTTTCGCTGGGCTTCAATCCGATAAGGATAGGTCTTCAGGAGTCCGGTCTTCTGGCGTCAAAGGTAAGGGGAGGACCCCATCATCCTGCGCTTGGTGAAATGATAGCATCAGAAGCCCTCGTAAGGAAGTTGGCAAGAGACAACATGTCCGGCTCATGGATGGTACCTGACGAACACATCTCTAAATTCACAGGACATGGCTGCTTCGGACTTCACCGACTGGCTGAACTGTGCTTTACAACAACGGAAGCTGTATCAAAAAAGCTTTCCTTTTTCCCTCCGGCATCAAAAATCATCTAATCTCAGGTCTTAAGCACGGCAGTAAACAAGCCAAACGATCTAAAAAAATATAAATGATTATTGATTGCAGAAATTGCTGTGTCGACCGCTCTGCATTTGTAATAGATTACTGATCAGTTTTCATGAAAGGACAGTTGCATATGGATAAATCAGAGGCAATTCATTCCCTGTTCAACAAATTTGAACTTCCTCGGTTCAAGGCAAAAAACCGGTTCGTACGTTCCGCCACATGGCTCGGCGGTGCCGATGACAACACAGGCGAACTGTCCCTATCAGAAATAAAAAGGCTTTCTGAAGTATCTGCAGGAGGCGCGGGAACATTGATCACAGGTCTGGCCTTTGTCAGTCCGGAAGGTAAGTCATTCAGAAGAGAGTGGGGGCTCCATACGGACGAAAGGATCAGCGACGTTGCGAAACTCTCTGAGGCTGTCCACGGTTTCGGCTCTAACCTTATTGTGCAGTTATGCCATGGAGGCGGTCAACGGGAAGCTGCAGTTGCAGAAGGTTCCGTTTCCTTTTCTCCATCCGGAGGAAAACACCCGGCGTGCAATTTTGCGACACAGCCGCTCTCCCGGGATGACATCCGGAAAGTCACAGATGATTTCGCAGCTGCTGCCCTCAGGGCAAAGAAGGGCGGGGCCGACGGTGTGGAAATACATGGTGGGCACGGATTTCTTCTTACACAGTTCCTCTCACCTTCGATTAACAGGAGAGAGGATCAATACGGTGGAACATTTGAAAACAGGTCGCGGATCTTCTTCGAGATCCTGGATAAGGTCAGGGAGGCGACAGGAAAGGATATCAGCATCTGGTTCAAGATCAGCATTGCTGAGGGAACCGAAGGAGGATACGGCGCCGAAGAGGGCAAAGCCCTTTCGATCGCTCTTTTAAAGAAAGGAGCTGACGGAATAGACGTTTCATCCGGCACAAGCTACTCAGGCGCGTTGAACTTGCCAACTATTCTCGGTGTTTCTGCCGGGGAGTCTGAAGCTCCCTTTAAGGAATACTCCAAAGAGATCAAAAAATTTACATCCGAAGGGCAGCTGGTCATACTGACCGGCGGACTCAGAAGCCTCCCGGTGATGGCGGGACTCATTGGGAACGGAACTTGTGATCTCCTCGCAATGAGCCGGCCCTTCATAGCAGAACCGGATCTCATAAACAGATGGATCGAGGAAGACAGCAGACCGACAGCCTGTATATCCTGCAATGCCTGTTTCAAAACGGCAAAATATGGACTTATTGACTGCCCGATTTTAAGGGACAGGAATGAGGGCAACTGGGATCCGCTTTAATGAAAAGCAAAAGGCTTCATCTATCAACAAAAATCGATCATCTGCATTAAAAATTTTATCTCGCCAGCCATTATCGTCTGATATTGTAAACTGATGTTTTTTAAGTATTTTCACTGAACTTATCAGAGCAAAAGTTGACTAATGTTGACAAGGCCCATTCCCAAGGCTAGAATTGTAACAAAGTTCAGAAATGAGCTTTTTCGTTGACCGAAAACTATAAGGAGTGTTTCCATATGGACAGCACACAGCTTCAGAATCTGCTCATGGAAAGGGCACACACGATGCCCAACAAAGCAAGACGTGTAGCAGAATATCTTCTTGCAAACATGCGGGAAGCCTCTTTTCGTTCTATAGGGGATATTGCAGAAGAGCTTAAAGTTTCAAAAGCACAGTTGGTAAGGGTCGCCCAGATGCTCGGCTTTTCAGGTTATGCGGAGCTTAAGGCTTGCCTGCAGAAGGCTATACTCGAACAGATAAACCCTGCGGCCCTTCTGGCAAGGGCAGTGAGCAGCGGCGGAAGCTTCCCGGAAAGCCTTTACAGGGCAGAGCATGCGAATCTGGATGACACAATGGCCCAGCTCTCTCCCGAAGATACGGAAAAGTTCTGTGAACTCGTAAGGTCCGCCAATACCGTATACTGTGTAGGTTGGGGGATCTCTTCGCTTGTAGTTGAACTGCTCCAGATGCGCCTCTCAGTCATGGGAAGGAAAGCTGTATTTGTACATAGAGGCAGCCTTTCAATGTGGGAGCAGGCCAGATGCATAGGAAAAGGCGACCTGGTCATTGTATGCGAGCTTCCCAGTTATGCGGTCGAAGTCACTGAAGCTGTTGAAATGGCTTACCGGAACGGCGCAAAAGTTGTAACCATAACTGACAGCGCCGCTGCTCCCGTCTGCAGGACGGCAGAACTGTCATTTTTCGTTTCAGCCAACAGCCCCACTTTTGGCAGCAGCATAATCGGCCCCCTCTTTTTGACTCATGTTCTGGCTTCCGCTTTGGCCATAACTCTTGAAGCAGATGCAAAAAAACATCTCGAAGAGCAAGCGGAGTTCCTCCATGATGAAAGGATCTTCCACCCGATATTCGGCCTCAGGTATTGATAACCGAAGAATTTCTCAATGATAATCAGGCTAAGGGGGAACGCACCCATGCGTTCCCTCTTTTTTACAGTCTGCACCTGACAGTTATCACTTCGCCTGCATCGGCTGCTTCCAGATCCTCGGCTTTTGAAGGTTCAGGGAGAGGCCACTCTGCTTCTATACAGCATTTGATGTATTCCCTTAATACTTCCGGAGCCCTATTGATTACGTCCTCTTTGTCCTCTCCTTCAACCCAGCAGCCGGAGAGGCCGACAAAGTTCACAGCCCATAGTCTTCCGCCGTCATAGCCGAAGGCCAGGACGGCAGGGTATACGTATTCCCTTTCCATTTATCCCAGCACCCTTTCGATAACTCTCATAAAGTTGTCTCCGGTAAATGCCATATACTCCTCGGGATCCAGTTTGTCCCTGAGCGGCGCTATAAAGCGCCTGCCTGCATCGGCATGGTCGGCAAAGAGGTCCCTTTGTCCGCTGTTCTCATTTCCTATCACAAGGGATTTTATGCAGTCGCATAGGTCCAGTCCCATCCCGACATTGTATATTGAAGCAACCTCCCTGATATACTTAAGATGCTCAAAAAACTTTTCAGTATTACGGTCTCTTTCATCTTCCGATACAAAGAGGGAATAGGCATTCAACCCGATGACACCGCCCGAATCGGCTATTATTTTTATCTGGTCGTCCTTGAGGTTCCTTGCTGATCCGCAAAGAGCGCGGCAGTTTGAGTGAGATGCGATAAAAGGCCCCTTCATCAGCTCGGCGACCTCATAGAAGCCGGGATCATTAAGGTGGCTCACGTCAATGACCATACCCATTTTCTGGGCTGATATGACAAGATCCCTGCCAAATTTCGTAAGCCCCCCCTGGCACCTCGGTGCATCTGACGGTTCAAAGCTGCTTCCGTCTCCAGCATAATTCCTCCTTGACCAGGTAAGGCCGATAAACCTTACTCCAAGGTCATAAAATGTACGCAGCAGCATGATATCGTTTCCAATAGGTTCAGCCCCTTCAAGAGAGAGAAAGATGCCGATTTTCCCCTCCCTTGATGCTTGTCTCGCCTCTAAAGAATCCCTGCATAGGGCAAAATGCTCTCCGGATTCATCCAGCTCTTCCTTCAGCGCTGATATCTGGTCAAGAGCATTGCGGAGGGCCCCCTCCGGCAGATAACTGTCGCAGATATACAAAGAACATATAAGTGCGCCTATGCCCGCCTCTTTTAAATTATCCAGGTGATGGTTCTCAAGAACCTTCCGTTCCCCTTTTTTCCTGCAGCTCAGCACATCAAGCAAAACGTCAAAATGCGCATCGATCAACATAAACCGCAACTTCCTTTCCGGGAATATCGACCTCCGTGAGCCCACTGTATGCAAAAAAGCAAAAGTTCGGCCCGGATAATCATTCCCCCGCTGTGCATATCTTTATCCTTTGGGATTCCATACCTATAAGGTCAAACCATACCAGCTCGCCTTTAAGGCCTTTATCCGATGCGGTCAAAACCTTGATAGCTTCAGAAACCTGTAGTGATGCGATAAAAGCCGGTGTAAAGGGAGGATTCCCGTTCTCAGTTTCCACTCCCCTGTCCGGAACATCCTCACTTTCCCAAAGCGGCCTGTCTCCCGGGTAGAATACACCTACCTGTCCGAACATCCCTCCTATCGCTCCGTGTACAAATGGTATCCTTAATTCCCTGCAGGCATTAAATGCATTTCTTCTTCCTCTGTTGTTGTCGAGCGCATCAATAACCACATCGGCCCCCTCAAGGATCTCTCTGCCATTATTTTCATCGAGGAACGCGGTTATTGCAGTCGCTTCCACTGAACTGTTGACAGCTGCCACTCTTTGCGCCGCGGCAGGCGCTTTAGGTTTTCCGATGTTATCCTCCGTAGAAAAAAGCTGCCGGTTAAGATTGTTTTCGTCGAAAACATCAGCGTCGATCATCACTATCTTTCCGGCACCTGCTCTCGCAAGCATCTCAATTATCCATCCGCCGAGGCCTCCGCAGCCGATAACAGCAACTCTGGAGCACAGAAGCCTTCTCTGCCCCTCCATGCCTATAGTTCCGATATTCCGCTGATACCTTGAAGGACATATCCCGTTTCTTAAGGCTTCGATCTCAACATCGCGGAGGCTCAGCCCGTGATCGGAAGCTGCCCTGCGGCAAAGTGCAAAAGGGACCGTCCTGATACTCCCGCTTTCTTCGGATCCGGCATTCAGTAAATCTTTTAACTTTTCATCCAAAAGTAACACCTCCAGACTATCAGTATCCACCCGTCAATTATAGTATATCCGCTAAAAGTTAAGATTTTCTCAGACAAAAGTATGGCGTATTTTCCGAGTGTTGGATGTAGAATATATTTATAATGGATCACACCTTAATAAACACTTCAGAACCGGATATTTCAGGATGGACTGCTTCCGGCTCGAAAAAAGCCCTCGTTTTGATGAGCGGAGGGGTAGATTCGACCGCGGCCGCTCTTCTGTTGCTCAGGGAAGGATATTCTCTGGCCGGCATGACTATGGAGATAACTGAGGGGAGCAAGGGAGCAGCAACCGAATCTGCCGCTTCGGTATGCAGAAGTTTGTCTATTCCGCATATCTCAGTCAACATATCCGCCGATTTTAAAAAGAGCGTTGTGGAGCCTTTTTGCAGTTCATATTCCAGGGGACTTACGCCAAACCCCTGCGCGGACTGCAATGAGAGGATAAAATTCGGACTGCTCCTTAAAATAGCGGAAGAGAAGCTCGGAAATGATTTTTTTCTAGCAACCGGGCACTACGCAAAGATAATACATAATGAGGGCAAGTTCCGGCTTGCCATGGGAGCAAACAAAACAAAGGACCAGTCATATTTTTTGAGCGGCATCCCTGCGGCAATATTGCCGCGCATAATCTTTCCGCTCGGAGACTTCAGGTCAAAAGAAGACACAAGGGCCCTGGTAAGGGCTTCAGGCCTTGCCGTGTCAGAAAAGCCGGAGAGCATGGAGATATGTTTCGCAAATGAGTACGGGTACAGGACCATGATTTCCGGCGGCAGCACGCCAGGCCCAATAACCGACACAGCCGGCAAAGTTATCGGAGAACACAGTGGCATAGCAGGATACACTCTCGGGCAAAGGAAGGGACTGGGAATAGCATCCAGGGATCCCCTCTTTGTAATATCGATACTGCCGGAGAAAAACACAATTGTTGCCGCATCCAGAGAGGAGGCCTTCCGTTCAACTGTCACAGCGGTATCCGTAAATATCCTGGACATGGCATTCATGGAAGAAGGTTCGCTGCTGAAGGGAAAGATACGGTCACAGGGAGATCCTCAGACCTGCACTCTTGTTTCTTTTTGCAGAGAGTCTGTCACCGTCCGATTTTCGAAGCCTGTTTTCGCACCGGCTCCCGGTCAGAGGCTGGTTCTGTACGCAGAAGATGAATTTGTTGCGGCAGGAGGAGTCATAAGCGGTTCTTAATGATCTGTCCCAAAACGGGACAGCTGTTTATTGCCGTTATCAATTATTCAGACAATTATTCGGATCCTGATTTATCAAAGTGCCGACATCTGTTACAATATCAACAATTCAAGACATTTTTGGGGGGTCGCTCATGACATTGCGCAGAAAGACTCAGATCGCACTGGGGATAACGTTGCTCCTCCTACTTCTTTTGCTCGACCTTACTTTCACAAATTTCCTAAGGCGATCTGCGGAGCAGACGGACAGGGAAAGGATCACCCTAAACCTCTCAAGAGTTGTAGTATCGATAAACGCTGAAGCAAGGACACTTTCAGCGATAGCATCAAACTGGGCACATTCTGACGCTACATGGAACTACATGAATGGACGCAATCCTAATTACGCTTCTGAGATCCTCAACAGGGATGCGCTCACCGAAGTGGGAGTTTCCTCAATGATATTCATAGACAACGGCAACATGGTCCGTCTTTTCAAGGACTTCAGTTCTGAAGATGAGCCTTCATCCCCCGAGAGCGAGTTCCTTGCAATATTCGGTGATCCCAAAAACCAGTATTTGCTTGAAAACACCGGATCTGCGGGTGTAAGCGGAATAGTTCTCAAGGAAAACCAGCCGATCCTTTTTACAATAAAGCCGATCCTTACTTCCGATATGCAGGGGCCTTCTGCCGGAAGCCTCATAGTTACCAGCACACTTAGTCCTAAGCTTATTCAAAATATTTCAAGGAACCTTCATTTTAATTTTGCGATCGAGCCGACAAATGATGAGGAAAAAGCAAATGCCGAGGACCTTCCACTCGTTTCTATAGGCGAGACAGACAGGAAGGCCAAAACGATCTCCGGGAGGATGCTGGTAAAGGATCACAGCGGGACACCATCATTCTGGGTAGTGGGGATCGATAGGAAGGAAGACATAGCTGCAGCTGAAAAAAAGATCCAGGAACTCTTCCTTATCTTTGCTCTCATCTCTGTAATCCTTTCATTTCTCTACGACTTTTTCTTTAAGCATCAGTTCTCAAACAGGATAAAGAGACTCCAACGGGAAGTTGAGGCAATACGGGACGAAAAGAGCCGCAAGTCCGCAATAACGGTGGATCATAAAAAAGACGAAATAAACAGTCTGCAGAGAACGTTGGGCGACGTTATGGCATATCATGATTTCAAGCAGGAACATAAGAGCAGGATGGACAGCATCAGCCTCATGGTATACGAGCGATTTGCACAGGCAGGAAACAGGCTCTGCTACAAAACGCTTGAGGACATTGCAACAGCATTCTCCCCGGGTGATGAAAAATTCAGGAGCGCTCTCCCCCGTGTTGCAAAAATGACAGTCCGATTTTGTGAAAAACTTAAAATGGCAGATGAAGAGAAATTTTACGCCTATCTTGGGGCGCTTTTCAGCAGGATCGGGCTCCTTGGCATACCTTTCTCGATAAGGAACAAAACGACAGAGTTTTCCCCGGCCGAATTGAGAGAGTACCACAAATATCCGATACTTTCGAAGGATTATCTTGAGTCTGTGGAACTGCTGCGTCCTGCTACACAGATCCCCCACTGTTGGAACGAGAAGTGGGATGGAACGGGCTTTCCCAAAGGACTGAGCGGAAGTGCGATCCCCCTGCAGGCTAGGATATTCGCGATAGCAGACGGATGGAATGAAATGACCAGGCCATGGCTGGGAAGAAAACTACCCTCTCTGGAAGAGGTTGAGATCCGTCTGAGGGAACTCGCGGGATCTAAATATGATCCCCAGCTCGTGGAACAATTTATACAGTTACTGCACGAAGAGGGAGAGAATCAGATATGGAAATAGTTGACGCAAGAGGCATGGATTGCCCCAAACCGGTGATCCTGACCAAAGAAAGTGTAGAAAAGGGATGCCGTGATTTTGTAGTATGGGTAGATAACGAAGTCGCGGCCTCAAACGTCGCGAGATTCCTCGAGAACAGCGGTTTTTCGGTAAAAAAGGAGTACGGTGAAGAATCTATCGTTCTCGAAGCAAAAATATGCTCAAAAAGCACTCCGGCAAACACTGAGAATAAAAAGTCATGGGGCATTATTCTTACATCCGATAAGATCGGAGCAGACTCTGAAGGACTTGGCGAAGTTCTGATGAAATCGTTCCTTGGGACCCTGGTCAAGAGCGAAAGGCCTCCCACTGCAGTAGCGCTGATGAACAGCGCGGTAAAAATGGCTGCAGAGGGGTCATCATTTTTTGACCATCTTTCAGAACTGAGGGACCGGGGCACCCTGATCCTGGTATGCGGGACATGCACAAAACATTTTGGCATCACCGATGATATAAGGGTAGGCGTTATTTCCAACATGTTTGAGATAACAGAAGCAGTTTTAGGGACATCCAAACCGACAGTTATAGGCTGACATGTCGATATACCTTAACAACGCGGCCACCACGTGGCCAAAACCCAAACCCGTGCCCGAAGCAGTTTATGATTTTATGGTGAACCGGGGGGCAAATGTTGCAAGAGGCTCCGCTTCAACAAGGGACATACAGAGCCTGGACAATGTCTTTTCGTGCAGACAGATGCTTGCCGAGCTGCTTGGCGGATATCAGAACGGCGATCCCAGGTTCGTCACCCTCACTTCAAACATAACGGAATCCATAAACATAATAATAAAGGGCTTTCTCAAACCGGGCATGAGGGCTGTCACCACCTCCATGGAACACAACTCTGTCCTGAGACCGCTGCGAAGGGCGGAAGGCGACGGTGCCGCACTGGAGATCATCCAGTGCAGCATGAAGGGTTACCTTGATCCGGCAATTCTGAAGAAAACGATCTCAGACGGAGCCGACATAGCAATAATCAACCACTGCAGCAATGTCAGCGGATCCCTTCAGAACGCAGCCGACATAGCCGAAGTCTGCAGGGCATCCAATGTCCCGCTTGTGTTTGATTGTGCACAGACGGCAGGGATAGTTGAAATAAGCGCCGTGGACCTTGGGGCAGCAGCGATATGCTTTACCGGACACAAGGGACTTTTCGGTCCCCAAGGGACCGGCGGGATCGTCTGGGATCCCGAATTTGCAAAGAGATGCTCACCCCTTATCGAGGGAGGTACCGGAAGCATTTCTCACGAAGAGTACCAGCCAAAACAGATGCCGGACAAATTCGAGGCAGGCACACCCAATATGCCCGGCATTGCAGGTTTGCTCGCTGCCCTTGAATGGATCAAAAAAGAGGGCATTGACAGGATAAGAAAATATGAGGAACATCTGGGAAAAATGCTTGAGGATAAGCTGAAGGGCATCAGCGGCATAAAAATCATCGGACCCGCTGAAAGCGACCGGAGGCTGCCGGTATATTCAATAAAGATCAAAGATAAGGACAACGCCGTTATTGCGCGCGACATGGCTGACATATACGGTATAGAGACACGGCCCGGCCTCCACTGCGCTCCTCTTGCACACAGGACCCTGGGGACTTTCCCCGAAGGTGCCCTGAGGATCTCGCCGGGTTACTTCAATACCGCTGATGATATCGAACTGACTGTAAACGCATTGAAAGAGATCGCCGAAGATTAGAACAAATCATTATCACATCGGGATCAGCCTGAGATAAATCCTTTTAAAACCAGGATATTCAGTGAATCCTCATCAGCAGGGCGAAAACCTTTGCTTAGCAGATCCCTTATGTATGTCCCGTTATATGTGAAGCAGAATATCAGATTTGCCAGCCAAAGCGTGAGTACGCTTGCAGCAAACATGATGACAGCCCACTTGGCATCTCCCCTGAATATCGGAACGCAAAACCCAAAAAAGAAGACTGTCCAGCTGAAGCCCACCTTTGCGGTACGAAGCTGGCCTGCGTGGTCCTCAAGCCTAATTATCATTCTTTTTGCCCCCACTTCTCTCCTCTTCTTCAATGGCCATTATTGCAGCCTTTGAAGTCCCCATCCATGTAATCCCAATAAAGCATGCCATCACTGGGAGCGAGATATATTTGAACTCAATGCTGCCCTTCATGTAGATGGCAAAAAAGAGGACGAGCAGGGCGACCGATGAAGCAAGAAATACCTTTGATATCCTGTTTATCAATTTTGCAGTACGAAGTGTCATAATATCCACCCTTTAAGAAATATAAGCGATGCTTATAAATAATACCACAGTGCTGCTCCAAAAAAGGTATAATTTGCATGGATCAAAAATACAGGAGGGTGATCAGCAATGATGATGTATTTATTGGCAGCAGCTGCTGTTCTTGGTTTATGGCTCATGACCACTTACAATGGCCTCGTAAAACTCCGCAACCTGATGCAGGAGGGATGGAGCGGTATAGACGTACAGCTGAAAAGACGTTCCGACCTGATCCCTAATCTTGTTGAGACAGTCAAGGGATATGCTTCCCATGAGAAAGAGACTCTCCAGGGGGTAACCAACGCCCGTGCCGCGGTGATGCGGGCAGGAAACGATCCGGAGGCAAGGCTTCAGGCTGAAAACGCTCTGACAGGCACACTGAGGACACTCTTTGCTGTTGCAGAAAACTATCCGGAACTTAAAGCGAATACAAATTTCCTTGATCTTCAGCAACAGTTGGGAACCATCGAGAATGAGATACAGATGTCAAGGCGTTATTACAACGGGACTGTAAGAAACCTCAATACTGCTATACAGCGTTTCCCTGCGGTACTTATCGCAAGACAATTTGGCTTCACGGAAGCACCGTTCTTTGAAGCGGAAGAAGAGTCAAGGGAAAATCCGAAGGTTTCGTTTTAGGGCGATTTCTGTCTCGCTTGAGGGAGGGGAAATATGAGGAAGCATAAAATTAAATTATCATTAAAAGCACTGATTTTGTCTGCTGCCATATCGGTTTTATTCACAGCTGTGACCGGAGCGGCCGCAAAGGAGACCTTCAACAATTTTGACGCACGCATCAGAATATATGAAGACAGCTCTGTCGAAGTGACTGAAGAGATACTGGTCAATGTTGAAAATATAGAGATAAACCGGGGCATTATCAGGTCATTTCCTGTCGAATACAGGGACGGAAAAGGCAACTCCATAGAACTCGGATTTGAAGTAACAGATATCAGGCTGGATGGGCAGGAAATACAATGGAGTTCTGTACGCTCCGGAACAAACGTTGACATTAAGATCGGGGATCCTGACAGGATCATATCAAAAGGGCTTCACACCTTCCTTATAAAATATAGGGCTAATAGGCACATCGGTTTTTTCGAGGACCATGACGAGCTATACTGGAACGTCACAGGAAAGGATTTTAATTTTCCTGTCCTTAAGGCATCATGCATGGTCGCTCTTCCCGAAAGAAACTTCGGAGAAGGATTCAACACGATCGAGTGGTATGTCGGCAAGGATGGTTCGAAGGGAGAATCAGGAAGGGCCAGACTTGATTCAGGGACAGTGGTGACCGAAGGCACTCTTGAACCCGGAGAGGTCTTCACTGTAGTCTACACATGGCCAAAAGGACTTGTCACCCCACCCCCGCCTCCTGCAAGGGACAACTCTAAAGCTCAGGGCGGGATAGCAGCGGCTACCCTTGCTCTGATTTCCGGATGGTTCTGGTACGCGTGGAAAAAGTGGGGTAAAGATCCTGACAAAAAAACGATTATACCCCTTTTCTACCCGCCTGACGGATCATCAGCATCATTCCTTCGTTATGTAAGGGATATGCGCCTTGATCAGACAGGCTTTACAGCAGCAATAATAGGCCTTGCCGTCAAGGGGGCAATAAAAATAGTGGAAATAGAGGGGCGGGAAACTTTCTTCGGGAAAGGCAAGGGACACTACGTCCTCCATGAGAATGACTCAGAACCGGAAGGACTGCGGCCTGAAGAAGAGGCCCTGATGATGCAGCTGTTCCCCGGAAGCATTGATCAGGTGGCTCTGGTGCAGGACAACAGCGATATTATTTCCGGCGCCATGAGGAGTCTAGCAAGGAACCTAAGAGAGGCCAACTCTGCGATCTTTACAAGAAACACTGACAAAATGCTCCCGGCCCTCGGACTCTATGCACTTGGAGCAGCAGCAACATATCCTTTCAGCGGGGAGTATCCCCTAAACACATTGATGGTATCCGTCTGCGGACTCCTTATCATTGCGCTTGGGATGAGGCTCAGCAAAGCAGCGAATACGGGCGGACAGAACATAAGACAGATCCTCGGAAGAGCCTTCCCTGCCGCGGCCATTGCCCTTGTCGGCTCGGTGGCACTGGGAGGGGAGGGAATGTCGCCCGTTACTCTTATGGTATTCACAGCCTCTGCAGGCCTGATAGCAGTCATGAGACCGCTGATGGTATCAAGGACCGTCAAAGGAAGCTCTATACTGAGCGATGCGGAGGGACTTAAGCTCTACATGGATACTGCTGAAAAGGAACGCCTGGAAATGTTCAATCCGCCGGAAGATACTCCGGAACTATTTGAAAAGCTCCTTCCCTACGCTCTTGCACTGGACGTGGCAAAAACCTGGGGCAACAGGTTCGAGAAGGTGCTTGCCAAAGCAGGATACAAACCTGAATGGTACACGGGGCCATCACCATATTTGTTCCTGAACGGTCCGGGGTTGAGTGATTTTTCATCAAACCTGGGAAGCAGCATCGGTCAGAGCATGGCTTCGAAATCTGCACCGGGCACATCTTCTGGGATGGGCGGAGGCGGCTTTGCCGGAGGCGGAGGCGGAGGCGGAGGTGCCAAAGGCTGGTAGTTAAAAAAGTTCTGTGCGGAGCCTTCTTATTTAAAGGGCTCCGCACTTTTTCTCTATCTTATTTTATCTGCTGCCCATCACCGATTTGATCTCCTGCCATATATCAGGGGTCTCGTGACCCTTTCTCCAGCCTGCAACTCCTGCCAGACGGTATTTTTCTATAAGTGAAAGCTTGGCTTTTATTGAATCCCTGTTTTCCACCCAAACCTTATAAGTCTTGCCATCCGAAAGGAATGAATAAAAATGCTGTCCTTTGTCATTGAGCCATATCGGAGAGATAGATCTCTCTGAGATTATGGAGTCGGATTCCGCCATTGTAAGCGTGGATGCTTTAACTTTCACTTTGCCATGGCCCGACTGAATCTCCTCCCACTTTCTCATGTAGAAAGGCACACCCAAAACGAGCTTCCCGGGCGGGACCCCCTCTTCGAGGGTCCTTCGTACGGCCTGCTCCACCCATGGCATAGAGGCAACGGAACCCGCCTTCGGGGAAGTCCTCCAATGTTCGTCATAGGCCATGAGCATTATGTAGTCCACATGCTTTGAGATGCCTGCCCTGTCATGGCTCCTTGAAAGGCCGCTGTTTCCCGGGACATGCACATCCACAGAACTTACCAGTCCCTCCTTTTTAAGGCAACTCCCCAGCAGCGATATAAAACGGACATATTTGTCCCTGTCGGCAGCATCAACGTTTTCAAAATCGATATTTATGCCGTCAAGGCCATACAATTTCGCATAGCAGAGTATTCTTGCAATAAAAAGGTTTACGGCATCCGCATCATTGAAAAACTGAGATGTGTTCGTCTTGCTGAAGCCGTTTGAGACCAGTGCCCATACTTTATAGCCCTTTTTTCTGGCTGCTTCTGCATAGGCAGCAGAAGCTCTGTTGGCCATTCCTCCCATTCCGTCGGAAAGATTGAACCATGTAGGTGACAGTATTTTGAGTGATTCTATTAACTCCTCCTGCTCGAGGTCGGGGTTGTCCCTCGTTATGTGTGCCCATGCGAGTATGACTTTTTTATCCTTAAGTGAGGAAAGTCCGCTTTTCCCCCCTGTCGGTAAAGGAGCAAAGCTTTTCTTTCTGAGTTCAAGGAGGGAGTCTCTCTCTTCCGCAACTATTCCGGTAAGTGCTTCCATCCCTCTGACATTGAAGTAAGATATCCCTTCATTTTCTAAAGATGGAAAACCAAGCACTATCGATCTTCCTGCCAATCCTTCAAGAGAATCGATCCCGAAAACCGAAGACGGGTCTTTCACCTCCAAAAGAAAGCCTTTGCCATTCGGACCCTTCATCAGCTGCACTCCGGCAGACCGCATAACATTATCAGGCACCCATATATCGCCGCCCCTTATAAGTGCGGTGCCGGCAGGATACTCTAAAGATCCTTCGGGAAATGCGATCTCCAGATAACGGTCCCCATTGGAGGCATTTGCGGTCGAAATCAGAATGAATGCAAAAAAAAGATAAGAGAAGATAATAATGCGGCCCCAAAACCTGATTTTGATCAATTAAATAACCCCTTTCAAAACTTCTGATATAATCTTACCTCAATCTCCTGTAAGAGATTCGGCAAAATTGCTATATAATGCAGAAACAAAAATCAATTAAGACCGGAGTGTTTGCTTCTGAGAAAAATATCACTCTTAACTGCCCTCTTATTAGTGCTTGTCCTTTCACAGAAAGCCTTCTGCTCCGAAGGCATGGGCATAAGCCCGGAATATTTTCTGAAGAAGATGGGATATGCATGTGTAAAGGTAAAGAACGGACTCTCCAGCGTTACGATAGCGTCAGGTATTCAGGACACAGGCGGCAATAAAAAGATCCTCGAATGCGGAAACAGACTGATGCTGGTCCTGACAGGATCAGAAGACGGCAGGGAGCTGATGAGCGTTGCGTTGCTCTATTTTATGGATGTCGATTCGGGCAGGGAAAGCAACCCTTCAGTCTCAAGGTCCTATGAAAACAACCGCTTTGAAAATATTTGCAGGCAAATGATATTTTCTCTTGACAGCGGAATTTCTGATTCAGATGCAGAAAAAGCATTGAGATCAATAGGGATCCAAGGAAATATGCTTGACGGAATACAAAGAAGCAGTCCGGTCAAGGGTTACAGATGTATGCTGAAGCTCCAGCCGGGCGGCATGCTGATGATGGTAATATCAAAAATATAGAGGATCTATACAAAAATGAATATAAGGAGAAATGTAAATGAATATCGAAGAGCTTCTTGAAAAACTTGACGAGGCAGAGACCGATGAAGTAATTTGTGAGATAGGCAGGGAAATACTTGAGATAGACCCTGACAGTCCATATGGCAAACTGGCAGTATGGGAGACCATGGATTATGAAGACTGTATCCAAAATCTTGAAATGCTGAGGGAAGCGCTCTCCATGATGAGGATCATAATATCTGAGAAGGAGACCCCTCCCGAAATAGAAGATGACAGGGATGCACAGGCATACTGCACGATAATGATGAACCTCGGATATTCGCTGCTCGCAGAGCAGGAGACCGAGGAGGCACTCGAAATTGCAAGAGAATTCGCAAACTTTGATGACGAAGGCTTCTACCCCAGCCGCACACTTCTTTACCGCTGCATGCTTGACCTCCAGATGTACAGGGAGATCTTCGAGACCCTCGAGAGCGATCCGCTTGAATCAGTTGTCGGCGAGCACGCCCGTGCTATAGCTCTGATCGAGACCAATGCCGAGCCGGAGGATATACGTGATGCCATAAACTATGCGATCTCACTTGATCCCGACGTTCCCTTCTTTGTCCTCAACATCTGGGAATTTCCGGATGCTGAGGATGATATTGAAGAAGAAATGGAAGACACGGTAAATTATGCGACATATGTTGCAGAGCCATGGTGCGCTTCCGACAACAGGCTTGCCGCACTCAGCGCCCCTACCTTCCTATTCGGCTTTCTTACAGACAGGCTGAGTGACGAGAAGGATATCCAGACTCTAAGAGAAGGATACGAAGGCGCCGGAGTCCTTGATGAGGTAGATGAGGCAAAGAAAAAGATCAGTGATATGGAGAAGCAGGGATGTGATCCCGAAGAGATCGACGCCGTAGCACTCGGGGAGACCGGTGCCATTGTTGAAAAGCTTCTTGGCTGAGTTGGATCGATGCAAACCGCAGGGGCGGCCCTTAAGGGCCGCCCCTTTTCATATTAATTTACCCCTCTTCACATGTCCCGTTGTCGATAATTACCCCCTGGTTGCTCTCTCCGTCCATGTAGGCTGAAAAGTTACCCCTGTATATCCTTATTGCCGGGTGAGGACCCTCTTCCCACTCTTTATCAGTAAACCACTCCTGATCTATCAGGTTGTTCGATTCTCCTTCGAAGACGGGCATATAAAGGACATTATCAACGGCAAGGTCTGAGAAAAAGTGGGTCCCGTAAGAGAGCTCCGGCATAAATCCGAGCCTCGGTATGCCGAGCTCAACTATGCAGCAGCAGTTTGTAAGTTCATTGTACTTGACAGGAACTCCCAGTTCAGGATTGCTGGACCCTACCCTCCCCGGCGATACGAATATGAACTTCTGTCCCTTCATCTGCCCGTTGATCTCTCCGATGCCGCGCGCTACCTTGAAAAAATCGGGGTTTGAATAGTATTGCCTGTGATCAATATATACCAGGCAAGGGATGTTGTGCATAACACCCGGGGTTACCATCCTGTCTGCCTTTAGGATGACCCTTTTGCCGCACAGGTCGGGAATGCCTTCGTCTTCGCATGTCTGGCACCAGCACGGACGTGACTGAATAAGACAGAAACTGTCGTCCAGCGGTTCGTATGCAAATTCGATATCTGCAGGCAGGCCCATTGAGGACTCAAGCAGGGGGAGCGTTTTTTTCATCCTCTCAAAAAAGTTGGGATATTTTTTAGGGAAATTGTCGAAGGTCAGGCATACCTTCGATCCGACATCTATCCTCTGCGTGGACTTCATCAGGGAAGATAGGCATCCCCCGTCAGGATCATAGCAATAGATCTGAGCATAGGCATCAAAATCGGGATGATGTTCTATAAGCTGACGCCACTCTTTTTTTATGTCAAGCGTAGTCAGCTCATCGGGTCTTTCCCTGTCGATGACATGGAACCTCTCCTGGGAGTGGATTGCGATTTTTTCGGGACTCTGTCCGTCCGGCCTGAGATAAGCATTAGTGAGGGATATCGTCCTTGCATAACCCCTCTTCGTGCTCATAGTCCCAAGTCCAAAGACTATTCTAAGGACACCGTCCTTCTGTCTGACCCTTTTGTTCCACCGTCGGAAATTCTGAGAATACCCGACTCCGGCTATAGTAGGGTAATAATACCTTCCGTGCCATCTTCCCGACATCCTTATCACTATTATTCCCATGTCGTCATTGCCAAGTCCGTGTTTTTTCCTGTAGCTGGCCGCCTCGGGGAAATATATCCTCGCATATATCTTTCTTATTTCACGCTCTACTACGCTCACCCTCTCTTCCAGAGATGGTAAGTCGTTGCTCATGAACGTAGTGAGGTACTTCCCGGCAAATGAATGCTTCGCAGAATCCTCGAGCCTGCTGCTGCTCCTTATTACTACAGGGTCATGCATTTCAGAAAGGAAATTTCTTACAGCATCCGTCACTATAAGGGGCAGCGGTGTCTTCAGGAAAACCTCCTCAAGCCTTTCAGGATCATCTTGTGAGATCAGGAGGTCGAGTGCCGGTACGGACTCAAGGAAACGATGAAAAATGTCTATCCCGAAATAGATCGACTCAGGGACCTTGCTGTTGCATAGTTGGGGGTCTCCCGAATCACGAAGCTTTCTCAGCGCAAAAAGGAGAGATCTGCCCTTTCCCCCAATTGTCCCTTTGCCAAATATCATCGGAGCAAATTCAGGATCGTCATGCGGGTCCCATGCGAAATATTCTTCTCTGGTCTTTTCCAGATCGGTCACTTGCTCTTCACCTCCGCATCTTCTTTGTCGATCACTATCCCGACTTCACTCTCGCCATCAAGCAGGATATCGAATGTCCCCCTGTAATGCCTTACTGCAGGATGGTGGGCCGATTCCCATTCCCGGTCCTCGAACCATTCCTTGTTGTAGACATTGCCCTTCTCTCCATCAAACACAGGGAGGTAAAGTATGTTGTCACCATCAAGGTCGAGGAAAAAGTGCGTTCCGTAAGAAAGCTCCGGGGCCATGCCCTTGCTCGGGATGCCAAGCTCCACCAGGCAGCCTGAATTTGAAAGTTCACTGTACTGTACCGGTACTCCCAAAACCGGATTTGAGCTTCCCCAGCGCCCCGGTCCAACAAGGAGGTAACGTTCTCCGTCCAATTGTTCGTTGATCTCCCCTATTGCTCTAGCAACGTCATAAAAGTCAGGTTTTTTGCCATATAGCTCCGGATCCACATAAACCATGTGCCTGATACCCTCAAGCCTTCCGTTTGCAACCATGCGGTTTCCCCTGAGGATCGTATTATCAGGGGTCACTTCCGGTATCATGACCTTTCCTCTGTCATCATAAACAGACAATGGCCTAAGCTGAACAAGGGTGAACTCGTCTTCCGCGCTCTCATATGTGAACTCCATGTCAGAGGGCAGCTGCAGTTCCTCTTCAAATAGTTTCAACAGTATTTTTATCCTCTTGAAGAGCCTGGGACATTTCTGAGGCAGCTCGGCAAAAGTAAATACAGCTCTTGGCGCTATCATTTCTCTGGTATCTGCAAGCAGCCAATGGAACATGCTGCCGTCATACCACTGCAGATATGACTGAGCCATTTTGTGTTCCTTCATTATCATTTTTATATAATTTCCGGCATAGGCTGTCATAAAGGCATTATGCTCAATATCCACGTAGTCGAACTGTTCCTGAGAGTGGGAGACTATCTCTGCAGGTCTGTTGCCTTCGGGCCTCAGGTTAGGGTTGGTAAGATAGAAAGTTCGGGCAAAACTCCTGTCCACAGTTCTTGTGCCCAGTCCAAAGCATATTCTTGCTACCCCGTCTTCTTTTTTGATCCTGGGAGAAGGGCGCCTGAAGACCTGTGAGAAAGCTGTTCCTGCCAGTTCAGGATAATATTTGCTGTTCCTCATTCTCCCTGCTATGGGCTGGATAAGGACCCCCATGCGCTCCCCGCCCCAAAGTATGTTGTGCTTCCTCTTGTACTCTCTCGCAGCCGGGTTGTATGTGGAGGCGTAGACCTCCTTGATAGCAGCCTCCAGGCCTCTTTTTCTGGAAGCCCTGTCTCCGCTGTTTGAGACAAATTTAGTTGCATATTTGCCCGCAAACGAAAGATTTACATCGTCTTCCAATATTGATGATGAACGGACTGACATTGGAGTATCTATGGTATCAAGTATCCTCTCAAGCTCTTTATCCAGGCTTGCCGGCAAAGCAGCTTCCTGGCAGATCCTGTGGAGCTTAGGGGCATCGCTGTGTTCCCGCAGGTCCAGAAGTCTGTCCCACAGCCTATTTTCTTCCATAAACTCCTCAAAAACCGATGTCGTTATAACGAAAGTGCATCTTGGCAAAAAAACTTCGCCGAGCATCCCGTTCGACTTAAGTATCTCGTGTGCAAAGCTAAGCCCTTTAGCCTTCCCGCCAACTTTTCCGTTTCCTATGAGCCAGCCTCTCTCCCTGTAGTAAGGTTCAGGGTCAAAACTTTTATAATACTCTCCATATTCCATCCTTCCACCTCCGTCAATCGACAAAAACAAACTTTTTTGTATAAAAAAATTTTGATATGGTAATCCTTTTCTTTTAAGATGATATACTGTTGAAGCTTCTTTTACAAGAATTATAAATAGGAGGAAGATCATGAAAAGAGAAATACGTCGGGACACATGGTCCTGCGGAGCCTTTGCATTGTTCGCGATAGACAGGTTCTCAAAAATTTTTGCAAATAAAGGTATTACTTTTGATCTTGGCTCTCTCTCATATTCCCTTACAGAAGGCTCTCAGATACTCATTCATCAATCTGCGCGGGGAAGGGCTTTATTGATCATGCCGCCCCTAATGCTCGCATTCTGGCTTTTTTACAAGTGCGGCGGAATGAAGTCCAGGCTGTGGACGATGTTCGTAATGGCTGGAATGACTGCTCAGGCTTACGACATCTTAATGGCTGCAAGATTCCAGTACACATTCGCTCTGACGGCAACAAACGGGGTCATTATATTCAGCATTGGAACGATATGCCTTTTGCTCGGGACGATAACAGGCATATTTGAGCTCGCATTCGAAACGTTCAGCAGCGTGGACTGAGTATATATAAAGAGAGAAAGGATATGATCCTGCTGACCCTTTCTCTCAAATTTTATTATAAGTTTTTCCTCTGTCTATAAAAAAGACATATCACATCATGGCGTTATCCAGACATCCGGAAAACCGTTATCTTCTGCGACCTGGTAGAAATACCCTCTGTCCCTGTCCCATGCGTAGCTCCCGTTAGAAGCCAGTGCGCCATAACCGTCAAGATACTGCATATTTCTTGAATCAGCAGAGCTTCTCGTGATATATCCCCTGTATACCGGAAGCAAAGGGAGCCTACCTCTGACCCTCTTTATGCTCCAGTCTCCGGGAAGTCCGGTCTCGGATATGACGTCGGAGATGACTTTGTCCATACCTTCCGGGATCTCTTCAATGAAAATTATCTTGCCCATACCTGATTTTCCAAAAAGGTCGAGCAAGTATGCGGAACCCCATATTCCATCCGGCATCCGGCTGAGAGCATCGACTGCGGCGAAAAGTGCGTCGATGGCAATAAGCTGTCTCGGCTGAAAGCTCTGCTGCGGCTCGAAGCCTGACACTTCCTGCCACCTTGAGGGATCACCGTTTGGGAACACCCTGTAGATAAGGGCTACCGCAGCTGCAGCTCTCCAGCGCGGCTCGCCTTCCCATATTCTTTTCCAGAGTTCGGTTTCGCTGCCCCCGGGAGCGATATCAAGCATGTCAGCAACTACCGCTGCTCCTGTGTCTTTGATCTTTTCCCTCTTCTGCATCTCGGCAACGAAAGTATCCCAGTCGGATGCTGCAAAGACGGGCACCGAATATAGAGCAAACGCCAAAACCAAGATCAATGCTGCTGTCCATTTTACTCTCATCTTTACAACACCCCTCAAAACAAAATATGGCACTAATATTTTTCTCTATTCAACAGTTCTCAATAGAGCCTGTCTCCTCTGACCGTTACCTCTCTTTCCCATGTTCCGGCACCCCAGGTTTTTTTGTTGATCCCTCCCGGCAGTACCTTCCACAGTGCGGCTTCGCCTCTGTCAGAACCTATTATGTCCAATATGAATACTTCTCCGGCTGCGAATGGAATATAAACTGCGTCCGGTGAGCCGTATATCCTGTCAAGCTTGTCTGCGGGCACCTTTCCATCTTCAACAAAACGCCAGAATTCACCCCTTTTTCTGCCTGTTGCCCTTATCTTTTCGATGCCTTGTTCAGAAAGTATGACTACCCCTGATTTTCCGTACCCGTTCAAAAACCAGCTGAGGAAGCGCGCTCTCTCATCAAGTCCCCCTTCGATATAGGGAAGGGCTTTTCTGCAGTAATAGCCAAGGTAGGCCATTGATTTTTTGCGCTCACTTCCCATAATCCCGCCAATCTTTATCGCAGCTTCTTTTTCTCTTCCCGTGATCAGAAGTTCCTTCAGGGAATTTCTCAGCTGATCTATCTTTGAACTTCCCTCAGGATAGATCATATTTAAAGAAACTTCGAATATTTGCGGCAGCGAGAAGTTATCAATATTCGTCTGTCCTCGGGACTGAGACGCCTCTGAGTCTGCCGATGCAATGCCGGCAACAAGATCTGCTGATAAAGTTTGCTCTGCCTGAGAAGCCCACAAAGCCTCCCTCCAACTAAGAAACAGGAGGAGTGTAAAAAATGCAGCCGATGCAATTTTATATATTAAACATCTTTTGACGGCTCTATCAGGCATATCTTCTGTTGCGTAAAAACAATTATGTCGCGAGGGCATCTTAGACATCTATGTATCTTTTCTCTCCTTTGCCTGAATATCCCCCGCTCCTTGACGGCATCGATCCGTCAAAGGCCAGGATCAAGACCGGAAGTCCCAGAAGGACAGGGGTAAGTATCCCCCAGAGCCAGAAATTTTTGCCAAGCCTCTCAGCTATCCTTCCCCAGAGATACACATTGGCTGCAAATGCTACCAGTGCGGCACCGGAACTGAAGACCTCCGAAAAAAGGTAGAAGCTTACGAAATTCATAGCAGCCGTAACTATCCCCGGTGCGACGATAGCCACCGTGAACCAGCGTGAGATCCTTGCGCAGTCGCAAAGAAGCATCACATTATAAAAGGGGATCAGGAACTGTACGAAGGAACCGATCCTGAACTTATCCCCGAGCCTGGAAAAGACATACGCGGCAAAAATATAGACCCCAAAGCACATCAGGACTAATACGATGACCGCCAAAGCTCCGAAAAGTATTGTGAACATTACTTTTTCGACCTCTCTTCCAGTTCTGAGATCACTTTCCCAAGTTCTTTTATTTTATCCCCATAAAGCGCCCAGTTGCCCTGCCGCTGCGCCTCCTGGGCAGAATCGTATAATTGCTGGGCAAGTTTTACAAGGGCATGAATATCTTTTTCTCCTGTACGGATGTCTGGAGAAATTTCAGCATACTGGTCGCCGGCGACCATCTCAGCGACCGATCCGGGCTTTACGGAAGATCCTTTTCCCGTCGTTTTTTTGCCTATTAGTTTTTCAAGCGCACCTGCAAATGTTTCATCCCACTCCACCCTGCCGCCTGTCGAGACGATCACCCTCTTAAGTTCAGGGAGTTCTCCGCTCTCAGCCTTTAAATATAGAGGCTGGACATAAAGCAGCGATTTGCCTATGGGTATGACCAGCAGGTCCCCGATTATGACATCCGATCCTCTCTGGCTCCAGAGCGAGAGCTGCGATGATATCTCCGGATTTTGATTCACAAGTGCCTCGACCTGAGCCGGACCATATATCAGCTTCTGTTTGGGGAACTTATAAACTAGGAGCTGTCCGTAGTTTTCCGGGTCGCACCTTCCGGCCATCCAGCCTATAAGGTTGTCCCTGCCCAAAGGCATGTAGGGGACAATTATTGCAAATTCAGGATTTTTTTCTCCCCAGAGTTTCATTGTAACGTAGTTTGGGGAGATCCTTCTCTTACGCCCCACAGGGGTAACTTCCCACACGTCTTCCCTGTTGTAGTACGTGTTGGTGTCAGTCATGTGATATGTTCTGTAGACATCAGTCTGGACCTCAAAGAAGTCTTCCGGGTAGCGCATGTGTTTCCAAAGCTCCTTAGACATCTCGCCTGCTGATTTAAAGATATCCGGGAATATTTTACGCCAGGTCTGAACAAGCGGGTCCTTTTCATCGACGATGTAAAAGGACATCTTGCCGTCATAGGCATCTACTGTCGCTTTGACGCTGTTCCTTATGTAATTGACCCCATTGAAGTGACTCAGAGTTGGATCAGGAGTCATCACAGGCTTTGAATAGGGATATCTGTGAGTCCATGTAAATGCGTCCTGGACCCATATTATGCGTCCGTCAAAAATGACGGGGTATGTATCATTGTCAAATATCAGGAAGGGAGCAATTTCGTTGAGAGCTTCACGTACATTTCGATAGTAAAGCACCCTGCTTTCCGGCCTCAGCGCACCAGTGAAGAGTATCTCCGTGTCACGGAACCGCAGCGTAAATAAAAGTTTTTTCCAGAAAGACCCTATCTCAACCCCGCCCCTGCCTTCGTAAGTGCTTCTGACATTGGAGTCACCCATCGGGTAGTCAAATTCCTTGACATCTGTATTGACCAGGACATAATAATCCTTCATAGATCCATAATATATCTGCGGCCTGTCAAGTTTGATATCAACGATAGACCTCGGAGGAAGGTCCTTCATAAAAAACGAGGGCAGGCCCCCCGGAGAGACTTCGTTGACGGGATTCATGACAACTCCGTACCCATGTGTAAATTCCAGATGCATGTTGACCCATGTCTGGTTCTGGAGTTTTGAAAGATCCAGTTCCCTCACTGAGAGCATTACCTGTCTGTTTCCTCCGTTAAGTTTGTATCTGTCTATGTAAACATCATCAAAATCATAGTAGGTCCTGATGGCCTGAAGCTGCTGATATGTCCTCAGGAGCGGGGAATAATCCCACAGGCGTATGTTTTTGACAGTCTCCTGATCTGCAAGCAGTTCTTCCGGTGTGACCTCATTTTCAGGGGTCACATCAATTGTCCTGACATCATTAAGTCCAAAAGCTCTGCGTGTAAAGTCAAGATGGTAATCCAGGAAAGGTTTTTCCATTTCGTATTCATTGGGCTTTACTCTGTATTGCTGGACCAGACCCGGGACAAAAGACCTTGATACCCAGCCCAGCAAAAGAAGGGCTCCGATCACTACAGCTGACATCTTCCACATCGGCTTGTATAAATTCATCAACAGGAGGACTGCTGCGGCAACTGCTGCGATAGTAAGGATGCTGTAAGCAGGAAGCAATATATTAACATCAGTGTAGCCTGCTCCAAATACCACTCCTGTGGGTGAAAAGAGAAGTTCATATCTGGCAAGCCAATATCCTGCCCCCCACGTCAGTATAAAAAGCGAACCAAGCAGCGAAAGGTGGAACCTTGCCCTCAAGGATGCCGTAAGTTTTGTCCCTTCCAGTGAAAGCGAGCGGGTCATGAAATATGATACCAATGTCCCCATCAGCGTTACCATCAGCACCCCCTGGAGCCATGACTGGATGTACTTTACGAATGGGAGTGTGAATACATAAAAACTGATATCAAATCCGAAGAGAGGATCCGATTCCCCAAATGATGTCGGGTTCATGAATTTAAGGAAGGTTCCCCATGAACCCATCGCATTGAAGGCGTTGACCGCTGCAAAAAGTGCCGCAACAGCTATGATCGCCCACTTCGAAAATCTTGGTCCGACTGCATCTTCCGATCCCTCGGCTATAAGCCTTAGTCCGTTTTTCCATGCAGAACGCCAGTTGTACCAATAGATCAGAAAAGCAGGCAAAATCGCAATGAAAAAGAGCTCCCATCTGGCAGTGAACCTTTTCCAGAATACAGACTCAAATCCGTAAGATTCAAACCAGTAGAGGTCGGTAATAAAAATCGCCAGCCCCGGAAGTATCACTGTGAAGAGAAGGAAAAATCCTCCCAGTATGATCCATATTCTGGAGATCCTCGGCATTCTGATGTTGGGTATCCTTGGCCTTTGGTCTTCCCAGCCGTTTTCGTTGTCACCTGAACCATCAGTCCACTCACGGCGTTGATTCCCGTATAAAGTTTCAAATATTTTTTTTATATCCATAGTCACCAGCTCCTCGCTAAGTGTACAATCCGATCATATCGGTTATTGTTAACTAAAATCAGCTGCATGTCCAGCGCCCTGTTACTTAAACAGTTGAATGAACTGTTAAAACCAATAAAGATCCATCAACACAGTTATCTTTGAGCGGCATACAGTATGTCAGCATATTATCAAATGAGGTGAGAGGATGTTTTATGCATATAAACTTATTGGATCATTCATAGTGCCGCCGGGACTTCTTTGTCTGATAATTGCCTTCTTTTCCTTCCTGCTGTTCAGATCCGGGGGTAAAAAAAAACTTTCTGCAGCAATGCTGCTGCTGGCTCTCTCCATATGGTTCATGAGCACACCTGTCGGCTCATATGAAATAACCGGAGGGCTTGAGAGAATATATGGAAATTCGATCCCTGACACAGAAAGGCCTCTCGCTTTCCTTGTCCTTGCAGGCGGTTCAAACTACGACAGGGAGGGGCGGGAGACCATGCCCGGAGTCTACTCCCTCGAGAGGATATACTCTGCAGTCACGGCGGCTGACCCTGCGAAGGATCTATTGGTCTTTTCCGGCGGTAACGTCTATGGCTTCAACCGGAAGACCGAGGCAAAGATAATGGAGGAATGTGCCATAAGGATGGGCTGGAAGGGAAAGACTATGACAGAAACATCTTCAAGGACTACCGGGGAAAACATGTTTTATGCCGGGAAAATGCTTTCGGAGAGTAAATATAAGGATATAGTAATTGTCACAAACTCCTTCCATATGCCCCGCTCCATGTTGAGGGCACATTCTGTTTTTAAGGGTAAAAATCTCTTTTCCCTCTCCG
>DAITML010000002.1:0-72244 GCA_036835165.1 Synergistaceae bacterium
GTACCTGCATGGGGTGCAGGTGGTCGGAGGTTCAAATCCTCTCATCCCGACCAGAAGATACAGGGGTTTCCGTTTTTCATGGAAGCCCCTTTATTTTTGTCAGTATAGGCCTTATATATATGCGTACTATTGATCTGTGGAGAGAGCAGTCAAACAATAACAAAAATCATCATAGAAGGAATATGAGATGGCCAGGATACCGAACTTTATACACAATACTGATATTGGACAGAACTTTCTGATAGACCGATCGATCGTTGATTTTATGATCGACAGGGCAAAACTGACCTCCCGGGACAGGATCCTAGAGATAGGGCCCGGCGAGGGCATCCTCACCGAGGGGCTGCTTTCGACCGAATGCTCCGGTTTATGTACGATCGAGCTTGATACCAGGCTCAAGCACACGATTGACATGCTGGCAATCAAGGACAGCCGGCTCCATCCGCTGTGGGGCGATGCGGTCCAGTTTGATTACGCCAATAAACTTCCGTGGATGCCTAACCGGGTGATAGCCAACCTCCCCTATCACATCACTACACCGCTTCTCTGGGTCTTTCTGGAAAAACTTGTTCCGCAGGGGCTCGACTATATGCTTCTGATGGTACAGCTTGAATCGGCCCAAAGGATCACGTCGCCCCACGGACACCGTGAACGTTCTCCTCTCGGAATAACAGTAGAAGCCATGGGATCCTCGGCTATAGTCAGAAATGTTCCGCCCTCTGCCTTCAGGCCGCAGCCGAGGGTAAATTCATGCATCATTGAGATAATTATCAACAAAGAAAGAGAACTGGCAGCTGACAGGACATGGAGGGGGCTGCTGGCAAGGTCTTTCGCGCAGAGAAGAAAGACTCTCATAAACAACTGGGTCTCAGGCTACACAGATGTTGACCGTGATAAGGCACTCCGAATACTTGAAAGAAACGGCTTAAAAACAACTGCAAGAGCTGAGGAGCTGCCTCTTGATGTCTGGAAGAAACTTTTAAAGGAGCCTGAATTTTACCTCAAGCCAAAAGTTAGTAAGGAGGAAGGCATATGACCTGGGATCTTGGCAGGGTCATCGTTGCAGAGAACATCAGCCTGCCCGTCGATTGGAAATCATTCTCTCCGTCAGGCAGGATATTTGTCGAGATAGGGTTTGGCAACGGGGAATTTCTGGAGTACCTCGCGAGGACATTTCCGGATGTTCTCATTGTAGGCATTGAAGTCTCACAATGGTGTGTTGCAAAGGGCGCAAGAAGAGTCATGTCTGCAGGGCTGGACAATGTGCGCATTATGCACGGAGATGCCCGTTTCCTTCTCCGAAACTGTTTTTTCCCCGAGTCGGCCGAGAGGGTATATATGAACTTCCCCTGCCCTTGGCCGAAGACAAGGCATGCTTCGAGGAGGGTCACAATACCCCTTTTTGCGGACCTCATGGCATACCTGATAGCCCCGGGAGGATACTTTGAACTGGCGACCGATGTTGACTGGTATGCGCAGGAAACTGCCAATACTTTTCTGTCTTCGCCGCATTTTGAGGCGGACCCCATAGAGAAAGACCCAGAGAGACCCTATCTTACAAAGTATGAAAGAAAATGGAGATCCATGGGAAAGAACACATGGCGCCTGACACTGCACAAAAGCGGCAATAATGCTGTGACAGACAGCCAAGATGAGAACTGGCCCACTGAAATGGAGTGTGAAAGCGAAATGAAACTTGAGGATCTGCTTGCGGGAATAAAGGATTCGGAAGGAAGAGGCGTTGGCGGCAACGGCCACTGGGTCTTCAGGGAGACCTTCATTTCAGATTCCGGTGTCGGACTGATCCTTGTGATAACAACGGATGACGGCTTTGAACAGCATTTTTATCTCAAAGTGATACCCGGCAGCCGCGGTTACAAAATAAAAGTGGACTCGGTGGGACATCCTTACAGGACGCCTGCCATGCGCGCCGCCCTGCATCACGCGCTGGACAGAGCCGAAGGCAAGATCTGAACTCTGCACTGAAATTGGATCCTTTATTTTTTTCTTGACAGGATCATTTTGCCTGCATACCATGCCGTGACGGTCCAGGGCAGAAAAGCCACGATCCGGAGAGTTTTCTCCAACCCTATGATGTCGGCAGAAAAACCGACGGGTGTCGTAAAGAGGTTTGCAAGCCCCCAGGAGACTCCCATAGCCATGGAACTGGCGGCGCTGCGGGAAAAGGGGCACCTTTTCTGTGCGATCGCAGTAGTGACAGAGGTGCTTGCCTGAAGAAAAGCAAATCCCATGATAAGCGCGGCAATAGAAAGGACACCCCGGGCGTGGAGTCCTGTGATAAGAAAAATCGGTGATAAGCCCAGTGTCCAGAGCATTACCTTCTCGTCGTCGGTCGAATCAGCAAGCTTGCCCCCAATTATCCCTGCAAATGTGCATGCCAGCGTTATGGCAAAGAGAAGCATGCCGCCTTTGGCGATGCTTCCTCCTCTAAGCACCACAAGCATTGGCAGAAATATCCTTATCCCTTGCAGTGTTGCATCTCTTACTGTTGCAACAACGACTATGGAAGTGATCTTTTTCATGATGCTGTGCATATTAGCGAAAAATCCCCTGAATTCAGCCTTTTCTTTAGTGATGTTTTCAGCTTTTTGATCTGAAACAATTCTTTTCCAAATGTACAGACATATGATGAAGCCCGGGATCAGGACGATCGGAAACACTTTTTTCCCGACAAGGGATATCAGGAATACAACATAGACAGGGCCAACCGCGCTTCCAAAACTTCCGCACGCCGCAAAAAGCGATATGAAAAGGGCAAGGTCTTTGCTTCCGGCGGATGACCCTGCCCGTCCAAGCCCCTGTGGGTGAAAGGAAGCTGTGCCCATGCTCATCAGTCCTACCAACAGGAATGCGGTGAAGTAATTCGGAGCAAGAGGCAAAAGGCATGCTCCTGCAATGCTCAGCATCGGCGCCCATACGGCAAGCCACGGCCTTTTCTGCCTGTCAGCAAAATATCCTGCTACAGGCTGGCCGAAAAGGTTAGTCAGCCCGAAAACGGCATTCAAAAGTCCGGCCTGACTCAAAGATATTGATATGGAATTAACAAGCATTGGTATAATTGTCGGTAATGCTGTTGAGTGCATGTCGTTCATGAAATGAAGAAAGGAAAATCCCAAAAGACTCCTCCTGTCGCTGTGTTTCTCATGTGTTTCTGTTATTTTGTCTGGTGTTTGGGACATTTGGGGCCTCCTGTTTTGTATACACTTTTAATGTGCGATATTATACTCTTTTTACATCTTATTTAGTTGAAGCAGGGTGGATCTGACATGAAAGAAATGAGACCTACTACAGGCAAGGTCATGCAGGCGTTGTTCAACATACTTGGCCCGTTGGACAGCAAAAGTTTTTTGGATCTTTTTTCCGGCAGCGGACAGATAGCTCTCAATGCTTATAAGAGAGGCGCCGTCCGGGTCTCTCTTGTTGAATCCGAAAGAAAGCGTTTTGGTGATATAGTTAAAACCATGCCGGAGGATGTAAAATGTCATTGCATGGATGTCAGAAGGGCACTGGCAAGATTTGCAAAGGACGGGGAATCGTTCGACATAATTTTTGCCGATCCGCCTTACGGACTGGGGTGGGGTGCCGAACTGCCCAAGCTTATATATAAACACAGTGAAGTCCTTTCTCCGAACGGAACGCTTATTCTCGAGCACTCAGAAAAAGAAAAGTCGGACGACATTCCCGGCTGGGGGAGGGAAGAGAGGGCTTACGGCGGCACAGTCCTCACATTCTACAGAAGGAGTGTTGATCTATGATAAGGGCCGTATATCCCGGATCTTTCGACCCGATAACCAACGGGCATATTTATATAGCAGAGAGAGGCGCAGCTCTGTTTGATGAGCTTGTCGTGGCAGTTCTCGTCAACCCTGAAAAGAGGTCCACATTCAGCGAGGACGAGAGGCAGATAATGGCCAGGGAGGCACTTGTGCACCTCCCAAATGTAAAGGTAAAGTTCTTCGAAGGGCTTTTGGTAGATTTTATGAGACAGGAACAGAGCAGAATAATAATAAGGGGCCTCAGGGCGCTTTCCGATTTCGAATACGAGTTCCAGCTCGCTCAGATGAACAGGCAGCTTGCTCCGGAGATTGAGACTTTCTTCATAGTTACGGACGCCAAGTATTCATACCTTTCAAGCAGGGGCATTAAGGACGCATTTCAGTTCGGCGGTGCGATAAAAGATATGGTCCCGCCGGGAGTATTCAGGCGCCTGAGGGAACGCATACCTCCGCGAAACGTATAGCCTTCATTTCAATAATAAAACTGACAGCCTTCTGCTGCAGGGTTTTTACTGACATCCCCGCATAAGCGAGTCATCTGTCCTTTGGACGTGGGCTTCGGATCTCCATGAAGTCCAGCGGACGGGCAATGATTTTGAATCCGCATTTTTCGTAGAGTCCGTGTGCGTCACCTGTGACAAGAAGCCACTGGTATACATCGGCAAGATCCGGATGGGCAAGGACAAGTTCTACCATTTTACGGCAGATGCCTTTATTCCTGAACTCAGTGTCAACATAAAAGTCTGTAAGGTAAGCAAATCTTGTCTTGTCAGAGATAACGCGGCCATAAGCTATCTGCCTGCCCTCTTCAGAGAAAGCGCCGATCACAAGGGCGGAATTGTCTGCCGCCTTTTTTATCTCATCTCTCCTTATTCCCCGACTCCAGTATGCCTGCGAGAGCATGTCTGCAACCCTTTCAAAATCCATTGAAACGGTTCCGCATTTGTAAACGATGTCCATAATTTATTCCCCGCTTATAATGATCTTTCTGGAATGTTCCTTTCCGAATTCTCCCTCAGATACCAGCTGCTCCCATATCTCTGAACCAATAAGCTCATATCTCATTACTTTTGATGCAGTGTCTGATATCGATGAAGCTGCGCCGCACCTTGTAATAACGGGCAAAGATGCTGTCTTCCTCATACGCCTCAGCATGTTTCTGCCTTTTTCGTTCATTCCCAGCACTCTTATGTAGGGCGGTCCTATCCTTTGGAATGCCCTGTTTGCCCAGTGTTCCAGGCCGATCAGAATGTGTATGCCGTGCCTCTGTATCCGGCCAAGCGGATATCTCCTGCTGGTGCAAGCTTTTCCCCATTGGGAGAAGGACGAGCTTCCAATAGCTTTTTCTCTCAGCAGGTACTCTATACCCTCTCCTATCTCTGCATACTTCGATATGTCTTCGGGTTGCATTGATATGAGCCTGGAACGCAGAATGCTCCAAAGTCTTCTTTCGTCAATGCAGATCCGCCCCTTTTGGATGGCTTCTTGTAATATCTTTGCTGAAAAATCAGGGAGTCTGTTCAGTGCTTCTGAGACTTTCCCTTTTGAAAGAGCTTTTCTTACTGCAGTCGCACTTGAAAATTCTGTAAGCTCATTTTCATGATATCCGGACCCAAGCCTCTTTACCGGTACTGCGTCTATCTTCCAATTTTGTTTCTTTATTCTCAGCATGTAAGACAGCGCAAGGGAATTATTCGAACCTTTCAGCTTTTCTGCTGTTCCCGGTATCATATGATCAAGAGCAGCAGCTCTTGATTCAACAAAAGAATAGCCTTTGTCAAGTTCTTTTTTTAAACAAAACTTGAAAGGTTCGGGTTCTTCGATTAAAATATCTAAGATTTTGTCCATTTGCCAGTCAGGGGATTCCACACCGAAGGATATGTGTGTTATGATCCCTGTCCTCGCTAGGATATCAACGGCTGCGTTGGCGAAGACCCCTGCATTATGGGCAGAAAAGACGAGAGGAAGCTCAAGAACCAGGTCAGCGCCGCATTTAAGTGCGGCTTGTGTCCTCTCCCACTTTGAGATCAGTGCAGGTTCTCCTCTTTGGACAAAGTTTGAGGAGAGCACAACTATGATGCCCTCTGCGCCGGAAAGTTTGCGTGCCTGTTCCATATGGTGCCTGTGTCCGAGGTGGAGCGGGTTATATTCGGCAACTATCCCTGTTATGGGAGTATGCATATATTCAATCACCGTCCTCTTATGGTAAGAATACCACAAAGACACGGAGATAATCAGGATAAGGGAGGCAATCTGATTCTAATGAAAATTTTAGTTCTTAACTGCGGAAGTTCTTCTTTCAAGTATCAGCTTATTGACATGGACGGGGAAGCTGTCCTCGCCAAGGGACTGGTTGAGCGCATAGGAATTGAAGGCTCAAAGATCAAGCATACGAAAACCGGGAAAGAACCGGTATCCCGTGAAGTTGATTTCCCGAACCACACAGTTGCGATCAAATATGTACTTGAGATGCTCATTGATCCTGAACACGGCGTCATCAAAAACCTGAGCGAGCTTTCAGCGGCAGGACACAGAATGGTCCACGGCGGAGAAAAGTTCACATCCTCAGTGCTTGTAACGCCTGAAGTCATAAGTGCGATAGAAGAAGTTATTCATCTGGCTCCCCTTCACAATCCTGCCAATCTGCAGGGAGTGCGCGCCCTTATGGAAGTTCTCCCGGGAACACCGAATGTTGTTGTTTTTGATACAGCCTTCCATCAGTCAATGCCTCCTAAGGCCTTTACATATGGAATTCCTTACAGCTATTACGAGGAAGACCGGGTCCGCCGTTACGGTTTTCACGGCACCAGCCACTATTATGTTGCAAACAGGGCAGCTGAAATACTTGGCAGGCCCGTTGAACAGCTCAAGACGGTAACATGCCACCTTGGAAACGGAAGCTCCATCACAGCTGTTGACGGCGGCAAATCTGTTGATACAAGCCTTGGATACGGAACAGCGGAAGGCGTTCTTATGGGAACCCGCAGCGGAAGCCTTGACCCGTCGGTAATGCTTTTCCTGATGGAAAAGCACGAAGATGTTAAAACTGTCAGCGATATCGTCCACAAGAAGAGCGGACTTCAGGGGATCTCCGGAATCTCAAGCGACCTTCGGGATGTCGAAGAGGCTGCAGAAAAGGGAAATGTGCGTGCAAAGCTGGCACAGGAAATGCTTATTTACCACGTCAAAAAATACATCGGCTCCTATGCTGCTGCAATGGGCGGGATCGATGTTTTGGTCTTCACGGCAGGCATAGGCGAAAACGGAGTCTCATTCCGCGAAGAAGTATGCAAAGGCCTGGAATTCATGGGTGTGAAGATCGATCCTGAGAAGAACAAGGTTCGCGGTAAAGAGGTCGTTTTCAGCACGCCCGATTCAAGGGTAGCGGTAATGGTAGTGCCGACAGACGAGGAAATGGTCATCGCAAGGGACACCAAACGGTGCTGCGAGGCAAAATAACGGGAGAATAATGGCAGATCACATCAAGGCCGCACCCAACAGCTGGCACAGGAGGCTTGTCATCCCCGCGATCCCTAAGGACGGCACTCCCTACTGCGACACTTTTACCCTCACGGTGGACAAAATGATCAGCTATTGGGGACAGCTTTACTTTTTAAGCACCCCTCTTGAGGTAAATGTCGAAGCATCCAGGGCCGAGGGAAGGATAATCGCCCTTATCTCGATATCAGGAAATGTTTCCGTCCCATGCTCAAGATGTCTTGAACCGGCGGGGGTTGCAATTGAGGGAGAATTAAGGTATCTTTTCTCTCTGGATAAAGAAGAGGATAAAAGGTCCGAACCGGAATACGATGCGGACGGTGACGAGGAACTCATGCTTTTGGACTCTTGGGAGGATGAGATCGATCTTGCTCCGTTGGTTTGGGAGGTCCTTATAACTCTTCTCCCTGCTGCGCCCCTGTGTTCCGAAAATTGCAGAGGGCTGTGTCCGAAATGTGGCGCGAATCTCAATATTACATCCTGCAAATGCAGCGATGAGGAAAACGATCCGCGCTTTGAGCCGCTCAGATCTTTATTGCAGAAAGACCGGGAAAACAACTGACTGCATAAAAAGTAAAAAAGTGATAGAATTGCACAGGCGACATTTTCGCTGAAGATTTAAGGGGGGAACAAATTATGGCAACTCCAAAAAGGCGAGTATCCCACTCACGTACACACAACCGGAAGGCACAGTGGCTTGGCGCGCTTACTGAACCCAGTCTTACGGCTTGCACCCACTGCGGTGAGATGATAGAGACATACAAAGCCTGCCCTGCATGCGGTTACTACAAGGGACGCCAGGTTATAAAGGTTTCAGAAGCCTCAACAGCCGCAAAAGATTAGCGGAACGACTTTCCAAAGATCCGGAGCAAAGGGTCATCCCCTTGCTCCGGATCTTATATTTTGATCCTTTGCCCCAAGCTCCGGAAATGTAGATTAGCAGGGGCTTATTCCAACTTCAAAAAAATTTGTGCTGTCCGCAATATGTTATTGACAACTTTCAATTTCTGTAATATCTTGTCTGGTGTTATGACCTGCTAACAAATACTTTTGCCGGGAGATGCCTTAATGCGTTCAGAGCTTAAGAAGCAGAGGCACAAACAGCTGATAGAGCTTATATCTACCAACCCTCTCATGACGGATGAGGAGATAGCCGCCTCCCTTGGAGTGAGTATGAGTACCGTGCGCCTTGACCGGGGGCTTCTTTCAATACCCGAGCTGAGGGAAAGGATGCGGACTATGGCAGAGCAGGCTACCAGCAGGCTAAAATCTCTAAGGGCCGAAGAAGTTGTAGGCGAGCTCATCGAACTTGAACCGGACGGATGGGCTCTCTCTGTGCTGAACACGACAAGAGACATGGCATTCAGACACACCAATCTTGTGGGTGACTACTACATTTATGCTCAAGCAGCTACCCTTGCCATTGCAACGATCGACAGGGAAATGGTCGTAGTCGGCTCCGCAAGGCTCAGGTATCGCCGAGCGGCCTTTGTTGGGGAAAGAATATTTGCAAGGTCAAAAGTAGGGACGCACAAAGGAGATAAATATGTTGTCAGCGTACATACACGTGTCTCTGACAGGGAAGTGTTTGTCGGAAGATTTGTAGTTGTAGCCAAAAATTCAGAAGATCTGGCTTAAATGGGGGAGAAGAGATGCTGATAGCACTTGATGCAATGGGAGGGGACCATGCTCCGCTGGAGCCGTGCAACGGCGCAATGTTGGCCTGCAGGGAGCAGCCGCATCTTTCCGTTGCTCTGATCGGTGACAGTGAGAAAATTAAACCGATCATAGAAAAGGCAGAAAAGAGCGTCCGATCGAGACTGAGCATAGTACCGGCGGATGAAGTGATAAACGGTGGAGACTCACCCTCCATCTCCATAAGGAGAAAAAAGAATTCAAGCCTGGTCATAGGTTTTGAGATGGTTAGGTCCGGCGAAGCCGCAGGCATAGTTTCTTCAGGAAACACGGGGGCGATAGCGGCCGGAGGAGTGATCCTTCTCGGGCGCATACCCGGAATAGACAGGCCCGGACTTGGGGCGATGCTTCCGGTACTGAACAGGCCGACCCTTCTGATGGATGTGGGAGGGACCGTAAGGTGTAAACCTATCAACCTTTACCAATTTGCTCAGATGGGGTCCATATACATGAAACTGTTCAGGAATGTTGAAAACCCCTCTGTGAGGCTGCTCAATATGGGTGAAGAACTGACCAAGGGTGACGACGTCATTTCTGCTGCAAGACAGCTGATAGAAAACAGTGATCTCAATTACCAGGGATTTGCAGAGGCTAACGACATACCGAACGGAATATCTGACGTTATAGTCTGCGATGGTTTCACCGGCAATGTCGTCATCAAATTTGGGGAAGGCCTTGGCGAACTTCTTAAGAACCAGTTTAAGGAGGAATATGTCAACCATCTGCTGCCCAAAGTGGGGCTGCTTTTTATGTGGCCTGCGATGAAAAGGGTACTTGGCAGATTTGACTGGGAAAAGGCCGGAGGGTCTCCTGTCCTTGGGGTAAACGGAACGGTAATAAAGGTGCACGGCCGGTCCAAAAGAAAGGCGATATCATATGCGATACTGGGCGCAGCAAATTTTGTTGAGCACAACGGAGTAGAAAGGATCAGAGAAGAAATAGCCAGAGGTGGTGCGGAATGATCAAATACATGGGCAGGTCAGCGAAAATATTGGGGACCAGCAAGTATATCCCGGAAAAAATAATGACTAACGCGGATTTTGAAAAAATAGTAGAGACCAACGACCAGTGGATAGTTGAGAGGACGGGCATAAGCAAGAGACACTTCGCCGTTGAAGGTGAAAAATGCAGCGACCTTGCATACAGGGCTGCACTGCTTGCCCTTGAGGATGCAGGGTTGACGGCAGATCAGATAGACATGATCCTTGTCGGGACAAATTCGCCCGACACGGTATTTCCTAGCGTTTCATGCAAAGTTCAGGGGATGCTCGGAGCTGTAAATTCAGGAGCGATAGATATACAGGCCGGCTGTACCGGCAGCCTCACCGCACTTTCTGTGGCCGCCTCAGGCATATCAAGCGGCATATGGGACAGGGTGCTTGTCATAGGAGCTGAGGTGTTCAGGGATATAATCGACTGGACCGACAGGGGGACCTGTATTCTCTTTGGTGACGGTGCAGGGGCATGTGTGGTCGGAGCTGCGGAAGGCGATGGAGGATTTACATCCACCCGCCTGCTGGCAGACGGTACCGGCCATGAGATGATAAGGCTTGAAAGCGATGAAGACCACATCATGCCGATCGTCAAGATGAAGGGCAACGAGGTCTTTAAATTCGTAAATACAGTAATGCCAAAGTTCATAAAAGGGTTTTGCGAGGAATCGGGAGTGGTCCCTGAAGAGATAGATTTCTGGATCTTCCACCAGGCCAACACGAGGATAATTGACGGGGTCTTCAAAAGGCTGAACGTATCTCAGGAAAAGACGCTCATCAATCTGCCGGAGTATGGCAATACTTCGGCTGCCTCGCTGATGATCACACTGCATGAGGCAATGGAGTCAGGCAGGATCAAGGACGGAGACAAGGTGTGCTTCGTGGCCTTCGGAGCGGGCATGACTCTGGGAGTCCTGCTTTACCAGGCATAGAGGGAAAATAATATGTTTGAAAACAACCGTGTGACTAAGCTTCTAAAAATCAAATACCCTGTGATACAGGGCGGAATGGCATGGGTAGCCGATGCAGACCTGGCCGCTGCTGTAAGCAACGCGGGCGGACTTGGGGTCATTGCCGCTGCGAGCATGCCCCCCGAACTTTTGGAAGAGCAGATAGTGAAAATAAGGAAATTGACTGACAGACCATTTGCCATGAACATAATGCTGCTTTCTCCCACTGCGGACGATGCACTTGAGATCGCCGCACGCTACAGGGTCCCTGTCGTGACGACCGGTGCCGGTATGCCGGGCAAAGTGCTCGAGAAGCTCAAGCCTCTTGGAACCACGGTTATCCCGGTGATCGCATCCACAGCACATGCCGAAAGAGTGTCAAAACAGGGAGCCGATGCTGTTGTCGCCGAGGGGACCGAGGCAGGCGGACACATAGGCGAGATCACTACGATGAACCTCGTTCCGCAGGTTGCAGATGTTGTCTCCATACCCGTTATCGCCGCTGGCGGAGTTGCCGACGGGAGAGGGATGGCAGCGGCCTTTGCCCTCGGCGCAGAGGGAGTCCAGGTGGGCACGCGCTTCGTATGTGCAGTGGAGTCAAACGTCCACATCAATTATAAGGAAAAGATTATTGAAGCCAACGACAGGGCTACCGTAGTAACCGGAAGATCTACGGGCCATCCTGTAAGGGGGCTCAAAAATAAGCTGTCAAAAGAGTTCGAGGATCTGGAAAAGAGAGGCGCTTCGGTCGAAGAGCTTGAGAGGCTTGGCACAGGCAAGCTGAGACTGGCTGTGGTCGAGGGAGATACCAAATGGGGTTCGCTTATGGCAGGACAGTCTGCCGGACTTGTTAAAAAAATTGAACCCGCTGCGGCTATCATACAAGACCTTATCAATGGTGCGGCAGCGGAGATCGAGAGATTAAAGAGGTTTGCTGACTGATGAAATATTCCCTTATATTCCCCGGACAGGGAGCACAGAGGCCCGGAATGGGCAAGGAGCTTTACGACAAGTTCGATGCTTCAAGGATGGTTTTCGAAGAGGCCGATGAGGCGCTTGGATTCAAGATAAGCGACCTGATATTCAACGGGACTAAGGAAGACCTTATGAAGACGGCAATAACCCAGCCTGCCATCCTGACTGTGAGCATAGCTGCACAGAGAGGCCTTGAAAGCGCTTATGGAAAAAAGCTTGAACCTTTCCTCGCTGCCGGACACAGCCTGGGTGAGTATACTTCACTTGTTGCAACAGGTGCGATAAGCCTCTCTGACGGGGTAAGGCTCGTACATCTCAGAGGGACTCTGATGCAGGAAGCTGTCCCGATCGGCGTGGGCGCCATGTCTGCCATTGTAGGCATGAACATGGAAGAAGTTGTCTCATTCTGTGAAGAAGCAGCCCAGGGAGAGGTATGTGAGGCCGCAAACATAAATTCGCAGGAGCAGATAGTCATCTCGGGACATAAGGGGGCCGTAGACAGGGCCTCTGCTGCAATAGAAGCCACCGGCAGGGCAAAAGTGCTTCCTCTCAGGGTCAGTGCTCCCTTTCATTGCGAGCTTATGCGCCCGGTAGGAGTAAAACTGAGGGATGAATTTGAAAACATCAGCTGGAATGAACCCTGCTGTCCGATAGTCACAAATGCTGCTGCAAAGGCTGTGAAGGATGTCGGGACACTTAAAGAGGCCCTCTACATGCAGACATTTTCGCCTGTGCTGTGGATGCAGAGCGTAATTGAGATGGAAAACAAGGGCACCGGGGGCTATATCGAACTTGGTCCGGGAAGTGTGCTTTCAGGTCTGATAAGAAAGATATCAAAGAACAAAAGGCCATTTCCGGTCTCAGGACCGGAAGAACTTGATGCGGCACTTGAGTTTTTGAAGGGGGGAGTTTGATGCAGAATGAAAGGATCGCCCTCGTAACAGGCGCGAGCCGGGGCATAGGCAGGGAGACAGCTCTTGAACTGGCCAGGAGAGGATGTTCCGTCGCAGTAAATTACAGCAGGTCGGAAAAGGCTGCTGAAGAGACTGTCGCCGAGATTGAAGCCATGGGTCGGAGGGCGTTTGCCGTAAAGGCCGATGTGTCATCTGCAGCTGAGGTCAAAGAAATGTTTGCCGCAGTTGCCTCAAAACTTGGACCGGTAGAAATACTCGTGTGCAATGCAGGCATTACCAGAGACAATCTTCTCATGAGGATGAAGGAAGATGAATGGAACGATGTCATATCCGCAGATCTTTCCTCCCTCTTCTACTGCGCCAAGGAAGCGCTCCGCCCTATGCTTAAGGCAAGGTGGGGCAGGATAATTGCCATAAGTTCCGTCACGGGACTGGTCGGAAATCCGGGGCAGTGCAATTATGCTGCGGCAAAAGCCGGAATGACGGGATTCATCAAGAGCCTTGCAAAGGAAGTAGGTTCAAGGGGCATAACGGCAAATGCGGTAGCTCCGGGCTACATAGAGACAGACATGACATCGGAACTTCCGTCGGAGATCAGGGAGGCCATGCTGAAAAATATACCTTCCGGAAGAACGGGTACCCCCTCTGACGTAGCCAAAGCTGTGGCATTTATTGCTTCAGAGGATTCGGAGTATATACAGGGACAGGTCATAGCGGTTGATGGCGGAATGACGATGTAAAGAGATCATTGCAAAGAAAAAATATGGGTCTTGGCAGAGAATAATTGGAAGGAGGTGAACTGTATGAAATTGGAAGAAGTACAGGCAAAACTTAAGGAGATCGTGATGGACCGCCTTAACGCGGAAGAGGAGCAGATCAAGCCGGAAGCATCATTTGTCGAGGATCTTGGCGCTGACTCCCTTGATATCGTTGAGCTCATCATGGGTATCGAAGAGGAATTTGACATCGAGATCCCTGATGAAGATGCAGAAAAACTTACCACAGTCGGCGAAGCAATGAACTATGTAAAGGCCAAACTGGGAGTGGAAGGCTAGATCAGTAAATGAATCTTTTTAGGAGGGGCTGCATAATGCCGGTCCCTCCTATCTTCACGGAGGAAAGTCAATGAGAAGAGTAGCGATCACAGGAGTGGGTCCGGTTACGCCCATAGGAATCGGCAAAGAGGAGTACTGGAAGGCGCTTGAGGAAGGCAAAAGCGGTGTTGGCCTTATATCCCTTTTTGATACTTGCCAGCACAGTGTAAAAATTGGCGCGGAGATAAAAGATTTTGATCCTGAAAAGTGGCTTGATAAAAAGGAAGTTCGCCGTACAGACAGGATCCTGCACCTCTCAACTGCTGCGACTGACCTGGCTGTTAAGGACTCCGGCCTTGATCTTGGATCTTTGAATAAGGAACTGTTCGGTGTCTATATGGGAAGCGGAGTCGGCGGCATCGGAACGATAGACGACAGCTTCACCACCCTATTTGAAAAAGGACCAAGCAGGGTAAGTCCTTTCATGGTACCGATGATGATAGCAAATATGCCTGCAGCCTACGCAGCGATACGGTATGGAGCAAAAGGTCCGAACATGGCTGTAGTCACTGCATGCGCTTCCGCCACCAACAGCATAGGGGAAGCCTACTACTGTATACAGCGCGGCGATGCAGACGTCATGATCTCAGGTGGAGCGGAGGCTGCGATAACTTCGATAGCCACTGCGGGATTCGCTTCCCTTAAAGCCCTCTCTACAAGAAACGACGACCCCGAGCATGCTTCAAGGCCATTTGATTCTAAACGAGATGGTTTTGTAATGGGCGAAGGTTCGGGAGTACTGATACTCGAAGAACTTGAGCATGCAAAGAGACGCGGCGCTCATATCTATGCCGAGATCACCGGATATGGCAATACCTGTGATGCATATCACATTACAGCGCCCGATCCTGAGGGTGAGGGTGCCTATCGGTCAATGGCCATGGCCATGAGGAATGCAGGCTGGTCTCAGGAAGATGTAGACCTGATAAATGCTCACGGGACTTCAACTCCGCTGAATGACAAGATGGAGACCGCTGCGATCAAAAGGCTTCTAGGCGAATACGCAGGAAAAGTGATGGTACAGTCAACGAAGTCGATGATAGGCCATCTCCTCGGGGCAGCCGGCGCTGTTGAAACGATTGCGGCCATTCTGGCGATAGAGGAAGGGATAGTCCATCCTACTATCAATCAGTTTGATCCGGATCCCGAATGTGATCTCAACACAGTCCCCAATAAGGCTGCGAGAGCTAAAGTTGACAGGGTGCTTATAAACAATTTCGGTTTTGGAGGCCACAACGGAGTGCTTGCGATAGAACGCTGCAAAGACTGAGATGAAAAGCTTCGACAGTGAGAAGCCCGCAGAAGAGATCCAAAAAAGAATAGGCTACAGATTCAAGGATAAGGATCTTCTTAAAGAAGCACTGACCCATTCGTCTTATGCAAATGAAGCGGGTCCGGAGCCTCATAACGAGAGGATAGAGTTCCTTGGGGATGCTGTGCTGGAACTGACTGTCTCTGATCTTCTTTATAAAAGATACAAAGACCTGGATGAAGGGCAGCTCACCAGGATACGCTCACAGATAGTCTGTGAGAAAAAATTGTACGAATGGGCCCTTGCTGTCGGACTTCATGGTGCGATCAGACTTGGGAGAAGCCTGATAAAGAAGGGCCCAACGCCTGCAATGGCCGCTGACGCGGCCGAATCACTCTTCGGAGCCGTATTTATTGACGGCGGCTACATCCCGGCACTTTCACTTGCGAAGGCATACCTTGATTTTCACAGCAGTGAACTCTCTCCCGACCGGCTGGACACCAAGACGCTCCTGCAGGAGACGCTCCAGTCCATGGGTAGGGGAGTCCCATATTACAGGACAGTGGAACGTAAAGGTCCCGACCACTCACTCAAATTCAAAGTTGAGGTGACCATCGGGGACGAACTGCTCGCTGAAGCCTGGGGAAATACGATAAAAGAGGCTGAATTCTATGCTGCCGGAGCCGCCCTTGAGAAGATGCGAAAATAAGGAGCGGCAAATAACCTTTAAGCATCACTTCAGCCTGTATTTTTTGAATGCCTTATCAGACAAAATGCAACTTAAGCCTGCAATCAGCTCATACCTGACTCCGAAGCGAACTATTTATCTGTGATGCCTTCCTGATATTCTCCAATAATCTAAAAAAAGTGTATTTCTCAGATATTTTGGGCTGAAAATGGCCGGCTTGACTCTTTTCAGATATTTTTTGAAGAAGAATATGATGAATATTGCTAAATTTTTGCAACCGATTGCATAATAATTAAAAAGGGGGTATAATACCCCAAGTCAAGCAGACGGAGGGAAAGCGAATGAGAACGGAAAGAATATCGTCGATATCTGTACAGTTCTGTCGCAGACGTGATGTGCTGCTTTTAATAAGTATTTTTTAAGATCGCCAAAAGAGGCGGTCTTTTTTTATTTATAAAAAGGAGGGGTAAAATTGACAGTTTTAAGAGAAAAGGCGAAGTTGATGAGTTCAGATGACCTGAACAGGGTCATAAAGAGGATCGCTCATGAGATGGTCGAGCAGAACAAAGGTACCGAGAACATGATCCTGGTAGGGATACACAGAAGGGGTGTCTATCTTGCACGTCGTCTGCAGAAGATAATCGAGGAGGTCGAGGGTACCAAGGTTCCCTGCGGAGAACTTGACATCACATTGTACAGGGACGACCTGACGATGCTCTTCGAACAGCCGATGGTACACAGCACAAGGATGCCTCAGGACATTTCAGGCAAGAATATTTTTCTTGTAGACGATGTGCTCTACACGGGCAGGACTGTACGTGCAGCCCTGGAGGCTCTGGTGGACCTGGGACGTCCATCTTCTGTGAAACTTGCGGTAATAATCGACAGGGGACACAGGGAGCTTCCCATACATGCGGATATGTGCGGCAAGAATGTGCCGACATCAAAGAATGAAGTCATAGAAGTAAAAGTTGCAGAGCTTGACGGAAAGGACGAGGTGGTTATCTGTGAACGCGACGCCCAGTGAGATCGGACAGATAGTCTGGCGTCACAGGAATGTGATCGATGTAGACTGCTTTACAAGGGAGGAACTCTACTTTCTGCTGGACCAGGCACGCCATATGGAGAACGTAATGGACAGGCCCATCAAAAAAGTTCCGGTCCTCAGAGGAAAAATGGCTGTCAATCTCTTTTTTGAGAATTCGACCAGAACAAGGGTCTCCTTCGAGCTTGCAGAGAAGATGCTTTCTGCGGACGTGGTCAACTGGTCGGTATCCGGATCGAGCCATGCAAAAGGCGAAACAATGAGGGATACTGCCTGGACCCTGGAAGCAATGGGAGCAGACATAGTGGTAATGAGGCACGGAGCTGTAGGTGCAGCCCAGTATCTGGCATCAAAACTAAAAAGAGCCATAGTCCTTAACGCAGGCGACGGAACGCACGCACATCCGACCCAGGCTCTCCTTGACCTCTATACTGCGTGGAAACATCTGGGAAATCTCGAGGGCAAAAAGATAGCGCTGGTGGGAGATGTGCTCCACAGCCGCGTAGCAAGAAGCGATGTCATAGCATTTAAAACGATAGGCTGCGATGTCGTGCTCTCCGGTCCGCCCACTATGATGCCCAGAGAGATAAACGCCCTTGGATGCAGATACGAAAAAGATCCCAGAAAGGCTGTTCAGGATGCTGATATGGTATATCTGCTGAGGATACAGAAGGAACGTCAGCAGGACGGACTCTTCCCCTCCGTGGACGAATATCACCGCTGGTGGGGAGCTGATGATGATCTTATGAAATATGCAAAGCCGGGGGCGTTGGCTATGCACCCGGGACCGATCAACAGGGGCGTGGAAATTGCCTCCGAAGTTGCGGACGGACATCAGAGCGTAATACTTGAGCAGGTCCGTTCAGGAGTTGCCATACGCATGGCTCTGCTCTATCTCTGCGGAGGAGGCGCAAGATAATGGGAAAGATACTGTTTAAAGACTTTAAGATCTTCAATGGAAGAGAATTCATAGATGCCAGAGATGTGCTTGTTGACGGCGAAAGAATATCCGCAGTCGGAAACGGCCTTGAAGAGACAGGCGCAGAGATCATTGAAGGATACGGCAAGATACTCTCGCCCGGTTTTGTGGACCTTCACGCGCATTTCAGGGATCCCGGAGGAGAATGGAACGAGGATATAGCTTCGGGTGCAAGGGCAGGAGCTGCCGGCGGATTTACCACGCTTGTGGCTATGCCCAACACAAAGCCGGCAATATCAGAACCCTCACTGGTGGAGTATGTGCTCAGCCATGGGAAAGCGGCAGGTGCATCAAGGATCCTTCCCTCCGGATGTGTAAGCAAAAACAGGGAGGGTAAGGAGATGGCAGAACTTCTTAAAATGGCGGATGCCGGAGCGGTGTTTTTCACCGACGACGGAGCTCCCATAGCCACAAGCTCACTCTTTCGTCTTGCGCTCGTGTATACAGGCAAGGACCAGCCAAGGATAATGGAACATCCGGAGGAGATAAGCCTCTTCAAAGGCGGTCAGGTCCATGAGGGCAGAGTCAGCGCACTCAGCGGACTTAAGGGCATTCCTGCGGCTTCTGAAGAGATCGATGTTGCCAGAGGTATTGCACTGGCCAGAGAGACAGGAGGAAGAGTCCACTTCACGCACCTCAGCAGCGCCGGAGCGATAGGGCTGATCAGGCAGGCAAAGAAGGAGGGGCTTGACATAACCTGTGATACGACATTCCATCATCTGACGCTGAACGAGAATGCGGTCATCAACAGCGGTTATAATTCAAGGTACAAGGTCAATCCTCCGCTCAGAAGCAAAGCGGATCAGGCGGCGCTCTGGGAAGGACTGCTTGATGATACTATAGATGCCATAGTTACAGATCACGCGCCCTGGCACATGGATGAGAAGGACGAGCCCTTCCAGGAAGCTCCCTTTGGCATCGCGTCACTTGAATGTGCCGCGGCGGTGCTTATAGATTTCAAAAACAAGAACTATCCCGATGTCCCGATTGAGTTTATACTGAAGAAAATGACAAGTTCACCTGCATCGCTCCTTCCAGAAAAATGGCATTCCCTTGGCAAAATTGAGGAGGGAACTTTTGCCGACTTGACTGTCATAGACATGGAAAGGACAAGGATAGTGGACTGCAATGAATGGCACAGCAAAGCAAGATGCTGCCCATGGGAAGGCATCGCGCTCAGCGGCTGGCCGGTAATGACTTTTGTCGAAGGCAGGAAGATCTGGCAGGACAACGAAGAACTGTAAAAGCTGACCAGGCAACAAAGCATAGGGAAGCATAGGTGCAGGGGCGTCTTAAAGTCTGTCAGATCATGAGTAAGAGGATTTTGACATCTTAAAGGGGCCCCTGTTGTTGTGTGTGATCTCATAACGACAATAGAGGTTTTTTGCCGATGCATCTGCATTTGGCTGAAGATATAATTACGGAGGTGTAGGTTTGGATAATAAAAAGTGCGAACTGATAGTGGCTATGGATCTGCCGACCCCCGACGGTGCAAGAGATTTTCTTGACAGGCTGGATATGGCGACGCCCTATGTAAAAATAGGGCCAAGGCTTTATGCTATGGGCGGAGCGCCGTTGATCAACGAAACAGTAAACCGGGGATACAGGCTTTTCCTTGACCTCAAGCTTCATGACATACCAAATACTGTCGCATCAGCAGTTGAGCCACTATGTGAAATGGGGCTCTGGGCTCTTACCATACACACCTCAGGCGGACATGAAATGATGGCTCGTTCCGTTGCAATGAGGGACAAGAAGGGGAGCAAAATGAACATCTTCGGAATAACGGTCCTTACGAGCCTGGGCGGTGATCTGTGGAGCGAAGTCCACCCGGGCTCTGACATTGGTCGTTCACTTGAAGCTAGGGCCATTGCAGCGGAAAAGGCCGGTCTTGACGGTATTGTATGTTCCCCGCTGGATCTTGAGCTGCTTAGAGGAAGGGCTCCGGGACTGTTGAGGGTCGTCCCCGGCATCAGGAGGACAAAGGCATCCACAGAAGATCAGACAAGAGTGGCAACTGCGAGTCAGGCCGCCGCGGCGGGGGCTTCCTTCATAGTCGTTGGCCGGCCGATACTTGAAGCTTCAGACCCGATCCTGGAGGTAAAAAAAATCATGGAAGAGATATCGGAGGTGCAGTGATGGAGATAAATCATCCAAATACAGGCGATAAAGCTGTGACTGAGAGGATCATGGAAATGATGAAGGGGAGCGGCGCTCACCTTGAAGGGCACTTCAAACTGACCTCCGGACTTCACAGCGGCCATTATATACAGTGCGCTTTGATGCTCCGTTTCCCTCGCTTTGCGGCTTATGCCGGGGAAAAACTTGCTGAGAGGCTCGCTCCGTCAAAACCTGAGATGGTCCTTTCACCCGCTCTCGGGGGCCTGATAATAGGTCATGAGGTGGCAAGGGCACTGGGAGTCCCGTTCATATTCTGTGAAAGACAGGATGGAGTAATGAGGCTCAGGAGATTTCCCCATCCCGGAAAAGTACGCTTTGCACTGGTGGAAGATGTTGTGACCACCGGCAAATCATCACGCGAAACGGCTGAGATACTGGTCGAAGGAGGGGCGGAGTGGATATCTTCGGCCTCTATCATTGACAGGCGTACGGATGATGCATATAAGGGCTGGGATCTTATTTCCCTCTGGAAGCTTTGCTTCCCGCTCTACGAGGAGAAGGACTGCCCGCTCTGTAAAGAGGGGCTTCAGCTTATAAAACCTGGGAGCCGTCCGGGCTGATGACTAAAGTCACTCTCCCTGGAAAACTCAGCAAAATAATATTTGCCGCCTTTCTGTTGCCGGCTATTTTTTTCTGTACGACGGAAGCAGGAGCGGCCAATTTTGCCGTTACATCTCCATGGGTGGGTTTTATTGCCTCCTTCATAGCAGGCGACACACAAAATGTCAGATATCTTTCGAGCTGGGACTCTTCCGGAAATGTGATAAAAATAGCGTCACCCAGAGCCGGAGAAATAATAATCGCAATAGATTTTAAAGATGCAGAAAGTTTCAGGATAAGAAGAAACAATAAAAACCTCAGGCTTCTTTACGAAGATCTTCTCATGACCAAAGAGCAGCTCAGAAGTGCATTTTTCGATCCGGCTATGCTACCCTTTATTGCCCAAAGCGTAATGAAGATCATGGCGGAAGAGGATAAGGGAAGGTATACATATTTTCAGAGAAGGCTTGCCGAGTACCAGTCAAAAATAGAAAGTTCCATAGATATAGGAAAACACCTGCTGGGAAACACCAAAATGCTTGACGTGACAGGTGCCGAAGGGACATGGATCCGCTCCTCGATAGCAGGTGCCGTAAGACCGCCGGCAGCGGTCTGGGATAAATGGAAGGCAGGTGACAGCCGGTCTCTCAAGGCTGCGCTTGATGAGGCACAAAGACGCAATTGGCTGATATTGATGGATCCGTGGACTCCTGAGATGATCAGAACGGCAGCGGCAGGATATGAATACAGGCTGACGTTGCCTCCCCCAAAAAAAGACCAGGACTATTTCGTTTTTCTCCACGACATATTCCTTGCAATATGGAACAAAACCAAAAACGTCAAGACCAAATGATGATTTAGGCTGTAAAATATGCCTGTATGCCAAACAAAATTACTTTTATTTTTTTCGGGGAATGAGGTTTGTTTATGTCAGTCATGAAAAAAAATATCCTTAAACTGATCCCTGCTGCGTTTCTGATCCTCTTATCGTCCACACAGCCAGCCATACCGGCTGAACCTGTTGAGGGTATGATGTCAGCTGACACTATCCAGTACAACGTAAACACCAAAAAGATATCGGCTGTAGGGAACGTAATAATCAAAAGGGACGGAGCGACCCTTTGGGGTGACAGGGGAGAGGGCAGTATGGAGAATTCAGAGTTCACTCTCGTGGGAAACGTCAAGGGATCTTTTCCGGCTGAAAAGACAGATTTTACATCAGAGAGTGTCAACTGGAAGGGAATAAAAAGTGGCGGCAGCAACGGAACAGCGGAGGCTGCAGGCAAGGTCCGCCTTATACGGGGCGGAAATGAAAAGATAGATGCGGACTATGTCCTGTGGGAACTTGGAACCCAAAATTACACTGCCAGAGGAAATGTAGATGCAATGAACGAGAATAATATCTTTATTGCTGAAGAGGCAGGCAGGGCCAATGACAGATTCTGGGCAAAAAAAGTGAAAAGGTACGAGGATATCAAGCAGAAGCTTGTGGTAAGCGCCGAAACTGTTGAGGGCAAAACAACGATAAACGGAGAGATTAACGAACTGTCCGCAAAAGGTAACGTGGTCATGGAATTTATTGACAAGGAAGGACTCAAAAGCAGGGTAACAGGCGAAAAAGGAGATTATTCAAAACCAAAGGCCATTTTTGTCATATCCGGCAGCGCCAAAGCGGTAAGAAGCGACGGAAAAACTGTTGCTGCAGACTCAATAATCTTGCATAAAGACACCAACGATATAGAAGCGGTCGGCAATTCGAAAATTACTTTCCAGACCAATGGGAAAAAAGATAAAAATTAAGAGAAGCCAAAAAGCGGGGAATGAGCAATGGCGACAGCCGAAAGATCAAAATTCGAGGTGCTCAGTGCTGAGCACCTCGTTAAATCCTTTAACGGAAGAAGAGTAGTAGACAACGTATCCATCAACATAAAAAAAGGTGAAATAGTCGGGCTGCTCGGACCCAACGGAGCCGGCAAAAGCACCACGTTTTACATGATGATAGGAAGGATACTCCCAGAATCCGGAAGGGTCTTTAACGGAGAAAGAGACATAACGGGACTCCCGATGTACGAGAGAGCCAGGACCGGACTTGGCTATCTCCCACAGGAGGCATCTGTTTTCAGGAAGCTCACTGTCAGGCAGAACCTCGAACTGGTCCTCGAAGAAGCCGGGATGGCCAAGGAAGACCGGGACCTTAAAATCGAAAAGCTTCTTGTCGGCTACGGGCTCAAGCATATAGAGGACATTTTGGGGATATCCCTTTCAGGAGGAGAGAGACGCAGAGTCGAGATCGCAAGATGCCTTGCCCTGGATCCCTCCTTCATACTTCTTGACGAGCCGTTCAGCGGGATTGACCCTATTGCGGTCGCAGATCTTCAGGCGATAATCAGAGAACTGAAAAATAATGGTTACGGGATACTGCTTACTGACCATAATGTAAGGGAGACCCTATCCATTACAGACAGGGCATACCTTATCCATCAGGGCAAGGTCTTTCTTGAGGGGCTGCCCGGGGATATCGCCAAGAACGAGGAGGCGAGAAAGTTCTACCTCGGAGCGGATTTTTCCTGGTAGAGGGCGATCTGAACTGATGAGCCGCAACGACAACCTCACGGGCATGGTAAGACATGCGATGAAAATGATGGTCGGCACCCTTGCAAGCAGGATACTTGGGCTTGTAAGAGAAATGCTTACCGCGGCACTTTTCGGAGCAACACGTCAGCTTGACGCGTTCTATGTGGCATATACACTTGCAAATCTTTCACGCCAGCTTCTCGCAGAGGGAGCACTTTCTGCATCGTTCGTCCCGATATTTTCAAGGACGCTTGAAAGCAAAGGGAAAGATTCGGCAGAGGACCTTGCAAGGCAGGCTCTCTCTGTACTTATGCTGGGCGGCGCCTTTGTTGTAACAGTCGGGATAATTTTTGCTCCGGTGCTTGTTGGAATAATGGCTCCCGGATTTGCAGCGGAAGAAAAGGCTCTTGCGATATCCCTGACCAGGATAATGTTTCCGTTTCTTCTTTTTGTCTCCGTGGGTGCTCTTGCAATGGGAGCTCTCAACAGTATGGGTTCATTTTTTGTGCCGGCTGTGGCTCCGGCACTAAGCAATCTGGCATACATACTCTTTCTGGTCGCAACGATGAAGGATCTTACAATATGGAACCTCTCGGCAGCAGTTTTGATCGGAGGTGCCTGTCACATGGCCCTTCAATGGTACTGGTGCGGGAGGATGGGCTTATTGCTTGCACCTGTCCTGCCGAAAAAAGACAATGCGGAACTGAAGAGCATGATGTACCTCTTCTTCCCGTACGCGGCAGGACTATCGCTGAATCAGGTCAACCCGGTGATCAGCAGGATGTTCGGCTCGTTCCTGATGGGAGGCTCGATCTCGGTCCTTACATACGCTGACAGGGTGCTGCAGCTGCCGCTGGGACTTTTTGTCATAGCAATATCGCAGGCTGTGCTTCCGATGCTTTCCCGGCAGGATCCTGGAGACAGGATCGGATTCAGGGATTTTATCAGGGATGCACTGAGATTTGACCTCTTTGTCATAATTCCGGTATCTGTCGGACTCTTTGTATTATCGCAGGAGACAGTCCACATACTTTTTTTCAGGGGGGCTTTTACCGAGTGGGCCTGGCATGCCACAGGAACGGCACTTGCAATATATGGGCTGGGTCTGCCGGGGATGGCGAGCAGCACAGTTATTCTGAGGGCAATGTATGCGAGGGGGATGCCGAGGGGTGCAGTCGGTGTTACGTGTGTTACCGTGGCAGTCAACCTTGCAGCCTGTACCATTCTTATGCCTGTCTTTAAATACGCAGGCCTTGCAGGAGCTACGGCGCTTGCATTCACCTGCTCGAGTCTTTACGGCGGCTGGGCCCTTTCCAGAAACCTCAGGGAACCGCTGAATGTATTCTCATCCGGGTGGATCACCAAGATCATTTTCTCCACCGGGATGATGTTTCTTGCTCTGTATCTGATAAAAACTCTGCTGCCATATCCTCTTTCGGCATCTGTGTGGTCCAGGGCCGTCTGGCTGGGGGCAATGATCTTTGTCGGCGTTGCAGTATATTCCCTTTCTACTATTGTCCTGCGCTGTTATGAGTGGAGATGGATAAAAGATGCACTTAAAGGAAAAAATAATTGACGATCGATGTTATCATTACAACAGTTAATGTATGGAGAACGCTTTTTTGTATCCGTTAATTCTCAGGGGGGCGTAATATTGAAAAGAAAATCTTTATTCTTTGTGATCCGGTTGCTGACTTTATGCATAATCCTTTCTCCGTTGTCTTTTCGGGCATATGCTGCTCAAGATGATCTGAAAACTTTGCTGGACCAAAGGCAGATAGACTGCTGGGTCGAGGGGGAAGTCTTCGGCGACCTTATCCTTGGTTCAAGAGGAACGGTCCAGTTTATTTATCTCGACGCGAAATTGTCCCGGGCTATATCTTCAGAACAGGGACTGGCGGGGTGGGTGGATGACCTCAACCAGTACTTCGGCTCTCCGGAAACTAAAAAGAAGGTGCTCTTCATAGCCAATCTTGAGGCGAACAAACCTTGGACGGTCGAAGAGGAGAAGATAAGCGTAGGCGGCTACCGGCTGACAAAAAAAGACATCATTTCTTCCAGCTGGAAGAATCCTTTCGGTACTGTGGATGCAGGAACAGCATGGCAGTTTGCTTTTGTCGTTCCGCAGGAATATGCAAAACCGGGAAATGAAATAATGGTGGGGTATGGCGAAGACCTTATAAAATGGAAGGTGCCTAAGTAAATGCACAAGTACAGGTGCGCTTCTTGCGGCAATATTTTTAAGTCGGAGAAAATTGCCGAAAAATGCCCCAAGTGCAGGTCAAGGGTGCTCATACACATTGAGGGAGAACCCCGCAAGAAGCGCTCATGCAGCTGTGCAGGAGGCTCCTGTTCTTCATGCTCAGGCCAATGCGGATGATGAAGATGCAGGAAGATATCCTGACACTTGGGATAGAAACGAGCTGTGACGATACCGCGCTTGCCCTGGTGAGGGGCAGAAATGATGTTTTGTTCTCGGTTATTTCCAGCCAGATCAAATCCCATTCTGTTTACGGCGGAGTAGTGCCGGAACTGGCATCAAGGATGCACCAGGAAATGATCATGCCTCTTCTTGAAAAGGTACTTCATGTATCGGGAATAAAAGATCCTTCGGAAGAGATCGGCCTGATAGCAGTTACAGCCGGGCCGGGACTCATGGGTTCACTGCTTGTCGGCGTTATGACCGCCAAGGCTCTTTCTCAGGCATGGGGCATACCCATAATCGGGGTAAACCATCTTGAAGGGCATATATTTGCAAATGTTGCCGCAAACAGGGAACTTGTCCCGCCCTTCATATCCGCTATAGTTTCAGGCGGACACACTGAGATCGTCTGTGTAAGGAATTTCGGAGAGTATGAACTTCTCGGCTCCACAAGGGATGATGCGGCAGGAGAGGCTTATGACAAGATCGCCAAAATGATGGGGCTGGGATATCCCGGAGGCCCTGTAATTGACAGGCTTTCATACGGCGGGGATCCTGAAAGCTATCCTCTTCCGACACCACTCTCAACCACAGGTAAAGTAGAATTCAGCTTCAGCGGGCTGAAGACCGCAGCGGTCAACATTATCAGAAACTCAGAGAAGACGGTAACCTCGATAAAAAAAGAGGATATATGCGCATCTTTCCAAAAGGCAGTGATCAATTCCTTAACATGCAAGATAAAACTTGCTGCAGATATGACCGGAATAAAAAGGCTGACCCTTTCAGGAGGCGTCGCTGCAAATTCAGGCCTTCGCAGAAAGCTGGAGGAGATGTCGGAGCAGGAAGGATGGGAACTTTTCCTTCCCCCCCTGAAAATGTGCACAGACAATGCTGTTATGATCGCCTCGGCAGGCGCAGATTCATATACGAGAGGAAACAGGTCGGACCTTTCGCTCTCTCCCGATCCTTCTTGGCAGATCTGGTAAAGGGCCGGGCCGCTCATTAGGAATTTTTCCGGCAACGCTTACCCGATCAGCTTTCCTTGATCCGAATATTTCCCCGTGTGGTTTGATCAAAATCAGGCATATCCGGATTCAGTGACCGGACAAAAAAATACTGTGCAAACTACGTAAGATTAGCAAAAGTCAAAGTATGTTCGAAATGGTGCGTAATTCGAATTAAATGTAATGTAACAGCCAATAATAGAGTATATTTAACTCTAATCATATTTGAGAAATAATGCTTCTCTCATTAAACTTTCACTCGAAAAGAAGTTAGCACTCGATTGATGTGAGTGCTAACATCAAATTACAAAAATTAACAGGAGGGGTAATTTATGAAACTTAAACCACTTGGAGACAGGATAGTCGTCAAAGCCGCACCTCATGAAGAAAAAACAAAGGGCGGGCTCGTTCTTCCCGAGACAGTGAAGGAAAAGCCGGTCGAAGGGATCGTAGTAGCCGTAGGAGAGGGGAAAGTCCTCGAGAACGGAAATCGGCAGCCCATGGATGTCAAGGTCGACGACAGGATCATATACAGCAAATACTCAGGCACAGAAATTAAGCTTGATGGAGAGGAATTCCTCATCCTCAGCGAAAGAGACGTACTCGCAGTAGTAACGAAGTAATATTGACAATAAAACAATAATTCTGGGAGGAATATTATCATGGCAAAAATACTGCTTTTTAAAGAAGATGCCCGCCGTGCTATGGAGCGCGGAATGAATAAAGTTGCTGACACAGTAGGCATCACGCTTGGACCCAAAGGCCGCAACGTAGTCCTTGACAAGAAGTATGGTTCACCTATGATCACAAACGACGGCGTCACCATCGCAAAAGAATTCGAACTGGAAGATCCTTTTGAGAACATGGGAGCACAGCTCATAAAAGAAGTCGCGTCAAAGACAAACGATGTTGCCGGAGACGGGACCACAACAGCAACTGTTCTTGCCCGCGCAATGGTCCGCGAAGGTATCAAAAACGTAGCGGCAGGCGCAAACGGAATGCTTATCCGCAAGGGTATCGAAAGCGCGACGGAGGTTGTTGTCGAGCGTCTCAAGAAGCAGGCAGTGAAAGTAAAAGAACACAGCATGATAGCTCAGGTAGCATCGATCTCAGCCAACGACAAGGCAATCGGCGAACTTATCGCAGAAGCCATGGACAAGGTAGGAGAAGAGGGCGTCATCACAGTAGAAGACAGCAAAAGCCTCGGAACATCACTTGAGACCGTGGAAGGGCTTCAGTTCGACAAGGGCTATATAAGCCCCTACATGATCACAAACCCCGACCGTATGGAAGCAGTTCTTGAAGACGCGAATATACTGATCGTCGACGGCAAGATCAGCAACGTCAAGGACATGCTCCCCGTTCTTGAGAAGATAGTACAGCTTGGCAAGCCCCTCCTTATCATTGCCGAGGATATCGAAGGCGAAGCGCTGGCGACACTCGTAGTCAACAAGCTCCGCGGCATCCTGCAGGTGGTTGCCGTCAAAGCACCCGGATTCGGTGACCGCAGAAAGGCGATGCTCCAGGATATCGCAGTAGTTACCGGTGCCACAGTGATCAGCGAAGAAGTGGGCATGAAGCTTGAAAACGCCGATACTACCGTTCTCGGCGGAGCCAAGAAGGTCAAGGTCACAAAAGAAGATACGACAATAGTGGAAGGCAAGGGCGACCCTCAGAAGATCAAGGATCGCGGCGCCCAGATCAAGAAGGAACTCGAAGATTCAACATCAGAGTATGACAAAGAGAAGCTCCAGGAACGCCTTGCCAAGATAGTCGGCGGAGTTGCGGTCATCCAGGTCGGGGCTGCGACTGAAACAGAGCAGAAGGAACTCAAGCACCGCATAGAGGATGCTCTCAACTCGACCCGCGCTGCCGTACAGGAAGGCATCGTAGCCGGAGGCGGAGTTGCCCTTGTAGAGTGCACAAAAGAGCTGGACAAGGAGATCGCGAAACTTGAGGGCGATGTGAAGACCGGAGCTATGATAATCCGCAAGTCACTCACCGAACCCCTCCACCTTATCTCCTCGAACGCAGGACTCCAGGGCGACGTCATCATCGAGAAGGTGAAGACGCTTAAAACTGGACAGGGTCTCGATGCAACAACAGGCGAATATGTTGACATGATCAAGGCCGGGATCATCGACCCCGTAAAGGTGACACGCTCAGCGGTACAGAATGCGGCTTCTATCGCGGCAATGATCCTCACGACCGATGCGCTTGTTGCAGACAAGCCGGAAAAGAAAGAGACCCTCGGCGACATGGCCGGCATGGGCGGCATGGGCGGAATGGGCGGTATGGACTACTAATACCGCAAAGAGACCGGAAAAAAAAAAACAGACGGGGATACCCCGTCTGTTTTTTTTGTTCGGCTATGAAACTGAAGAGCGGAAAGTGTGGAAATCGCGGCCTCTTTATGTCATACTTACTAGCGCGAAAGAGTATGTTTGTGAAAGGGCAGGTATTATAGATGAAAAAGAAAGAAAACAGGATCCTCATACTGGACTGCGGTTCCCAGTACACACAGCTTATCGCAAGGAGAGTAAGGGAGCTGGGCGTTTTTAGCGAGATACTCTTCTGGGATTCTCCGAAGGATAAGATCGAAGCATCTTCCCCGTCAGGAATAATAATTTCAGGTGGTCCGAGAAGTGTTCTTGACAGCGATGCCCCTTCGGTGCCAATGGACATTCTTGACTCGGACATCCCGGTCCTGGGGATATGCTACGGCATGCAGCTGATAGCACACCAATTCGGAGGGAGAGTCAACAAGGGAGAGTCCGCTGAGTACGGCAGGGCTAAGGTGTCCATTTCCGGGGACTCACGCCTGTTTGGGAGACTGAAGGAAGAAAAACAGATCAGTGTATGGATGAGCCACTGGGATCAGGTCACAGAACTTCCTCATGGGTTTGATGCGACAGCACTTAGCGAAAACGGTTCATTGGCCGCATTTGAGTCTTCAGACGGAAGGGTAAGCGCACTGCAGTTTCACCCAGAAGTTGCACACACACCAAAGGGAAGCGATATCCTCTCGGCGTTTATATTTGATATATGCGGATGTATTCCGGACTGGAATCTTGGCATGGACTGGATAGGCAGGGAAGTGGACAAGATCCGTGAAAAAGTCGGATCCGGCAGGGTCATATGCGGTCTTTCAGGCGGTGTGGACTCCACGGTATCGGCAGTTATCACATCAAAAGCGGTCGGAGATAATCTTCACTGCATCTTTGTTGACCATGGACTTCTCAGGAAAAACGAAGCCGATCAGGTAATGGAGACATACAGATCCCTCAGGCTCAACGTCCACAAAGTAGATGCAGAAAAAAGGTTCCTGTCGGCACTGGACGGAGTGACAGAACCGGAGAAAAAGAGAAAAATTATTGGCGAACTCTTCATCAGGGTGTTTGAAGAGGAAGCCCGCAGGCTCGGAGGGTCGGACTGGCTCCTTCAGGGCACTATATACCCGGATGTCGTGGAGAGCGGACATGGCGGAGGAAATGTTATCAAGAGCCACCACAACGTAGGCGGGCTGCCTGACGATATGAAAATGCAGCTTCTTGAACCGCTCAGGGATCTTTTTAAGGATGAAGTAAGAGAAGTAGGAAGAACACTGGGAATAGAACCGCACTTCCTTGAGAGGCATCCGTTCCCCGGCCCCGGACTGGCAGTCAGATGTCTCGGAGAGCTTAAGAAAGAACGTCTTGATGTGTTGAGGGAAGCCGATGCCATCTTTATTGAGGAGATCAAGAAATTTGGCCTTTACCGGGAAATATGGCAGGCTTTTTGTGCTCTCCTTCCCGTGCGCAGCGTCGGAGTAGTAGGAGATGTCAGGACCTACGGAGAGACCGCGGTCCTGAGGGCGGTGTCATCGCTTGATGCAATGACGGCTGAATGGGTCCGCCTGCCCTACGAACTCCTTGATACTGTAAGCAGAAGAATATGCAACGAAGTCCCTGCGATAAACAGGGTCGTCCTTGACATCACAGGAAAACCGCCGGCAACTATCGAGTGGGAATAGGCTGAGGCCGAAAACTTTAGATGGAAGTCAGGCTTGATACCGAAAGAATAAAAAGGAAGGGCTTTTCCGAGGTCATCTTCTGTGAAGGTAAATCGGATATGCAGATCCTTCAGATCGCTGAAGAGATAAATAACCTAAGGCTGGATACCGCATTCAGCAGGATGGATGAGCGTCAGCGTGCCGCAGTGGCTTCAGTCATCAGAGATTTTAAGTACGACTCAGTATCAATGGTCGGGCATACGACATTTGGCACTATAAAGAAGAACGGATCTGCAATTGCTGTCGTTTCAGCGGGGAGCACCGATGTTTCGGCCGCCGAAGAGGCCGCTCAGATAATAGAGTTTTTCGGTTCTGAAGCCAGAAGGTATTATGATGTGGGGGTTGCGGGCATACACCGTCTGTTCAGTGTTTTGCCCGAGATAAGAGAGGCTGACGTCGTGATAGTTGCCGCAGGGATGGACGGAGCACTTCCCAGCGTAGTTTCGGGGCTCGTATCCTCACTTGTTATAGGACTTCCGACATCAGTCGGATATGGAATAGCGGAAAACGGGATGACCGCACTAAGGTCAATGCTCTGTTCATGCAGTCCCGGCCTGGTTGTAGTAAACATAGACAACGGCGTCGGTGCTGCACTTTCCGCACTTGCTTCAGTAAGGGCAAGATCTGCCGGCAATGGCTGATCCGGCCTCAATGATGAAATACAGTGTAATCCACTTTAGCCAGGGTACATTTTAGGAAGATACAATCACAGCACAGCGTTTGTCATTTGATCATTGTTTCAAGATCGGAGGCAGTGACATTGCAGGATGACCGTTACCTCAGAATGTCGAAGAAGATCAGGGAGAGCGTAGTGCCGTTTGCGGTTCTCCTTGTCCTCTTCGTCTTCCTTTCATGGCTGATCGTGTACCCGCTCGGACGTCCGCTTCTTTGGTCTGTAGTGCTTTCATATTTTGCATATCCTATTTACAGATATCTTCACAATAACTTTTTTTCAGGCAGGCTGACAAATATTGCTGCCGGAATAACCACTCTTACCATCGTTGTTTTCATGGCGATCCCGATGCTCTTTTTCGGACTTTTCCTGACAAAAGAATTTTTGAGGGTATACGATGCGGTAATACAGAGTGGTGTACTTTCCGGATCTCACACTGAGATACTCCGGAAACTGCACAATGTCCCCCTTCTGGGCGCACTCTTGTCCCAGCTTGACCTCATAAGCGGCATACCGGTATTTGAATCGATAATAGCCAGCAGTGTAAACTGGATCACGGGTTTTGTCAGGCTGATCTCCAGTGAGATACTGGGCAACGCCTTCAAGGTCTTTTACCTTATCGCAGTAGTAACTGTCTCCTCATTTTTTATTGTCAGGGACGGCCACTTTATACTCAAGTACGTAAAAGACATTATGCCTCTTCCTGATTCCGAAAGGGATGTCATCGTAGATAGGTCTGCCAAGATGCTCAGGGCGGTAGTATACGGAATAGTTGTGACAGCCGCAATACAGGGAAGCCTTGGAGGTTTTGGGTGGTGGTTCGTGGGCCTCGGTCATCCTGTCCTCTTTGGTTTTTTTATGTTCATTACAGGCATGATCCCTTTTGTGGGAACGCCGGTCATATGGGTGCCCGGAGCTCTCGCCCTCTTCATAAACGGAGATTATACCGGCGGGATAGTTCTCCTCGGATGGGGCATTGGAATAGTGAGTATGGTGGATAATTTTATAAGGCCCATATTTATTTCCGGCGAGAGCAAAATACATATGCTAGTAATATTCTTAGGAATTTTCGGAGGCCTGTATAATTGGGGTTTCCTTGGGCTATTCATAGGACCGCTCATCCTTTCTCTTGGGATATTCCTTCTTGATCTGTACAGGGCAATAGTTTCGGAAAAAATTAAAATTAACTGACAGGGCCTGTTTTGGGAGGTAATAAAATGATAAGGATAGTGGCTGTTTCGGGAAAAAAAGACAGCGGAAAGACTACGCTTTGCAGAAAACTCCTCAGAGAGCTTGATGGAATGGGAATAAGGACCGGCTATATAAAAAGGACAGCCGAAGAAGTCCTCTCTGAAAAGGGCACCGATACAGGGTCTGTAGCCGACATGGGAATAGGCGCCTTGCTGTGGGGGAAGGATGGACTGCGGTACGAGCTTCCCGCTTCTGAAGATACTGCCCCGTATTTTATTGCATCCAGATACTTCCCGGATGCGGAAATAATAATACTTGAAGGCGGCAAAAGTCTCCCGTTGCCGAAAATTTGGGTGAGGTCGGAGGGAGAAGCCAAGCCCGAATATCCAGGGATCATAATGATTTATGACAAGGAAGGAAATAATGACGGCAAGTTTTTATTCTGCGAAGGTGAAGAGCGTGAAATGGCTCTCCGTCTTGCTTCAATGGTAAGAGGAAAAGCATACAGAAGCACAAAAATTTATTTTGGGGATTCGCCTCTGCCGATGAAAGATTTCATCTCTGAATTTATAAGAGGGAGCATTTTAGGGATGCTTGCAGCGCTCAAGGGCGGAAAGACCGCAGATAAATCGATAAGAATCTATATCGACGGTACTACCCAAGGTAAAAAATAGCGCAGTAATATCCAAGAGGGGGCTTTGGGCGGGGATCTTTGCAGGACGTTGGCAATGCCCAAAAAATCAGGCCACAGATTCCTGTTTTACATGACTTCGTGATCAGCAAACGTAAGATAAAGTATATTCAAAGGTTGTAAGTTAAATTGAAAGTAGATATAATAATAAATTGGGTCAGCTAAAAAGCTGATAAAACCACAACCTTCAAGGGGGTCGCTTTTTAAATGGAAATTTTTGGCGTCATAGGAGGCGTAGCACTGGCAGCGCTTTTATATGCGGGCTATGCTTCAAGCAAGATCAATGCATTCAAAGTTGATCATGACAGGATCAATGAACTTTCCGGCATTATACAGAGCGGTGCTATGGCTTTTCTGTACAGGGAGTACAAAGCACTGGTTCCTTTTGTAATAATAGTTACAGCTCTTCTGGCCTGGAAGATAGGTGTGCCAAGTTCGATTTGTTTTATATCCGGAGCACTTTGCAGCGCACTGACCGGATACATTGGCATGAAGGTTGCGACAAAGTCAAACGGCAAGACGGCCTTTGCTGCACTGAGCGGCATGAACGGCGCGCTGACAATAGCCTTCACGGGCGGCAGCGTTATGGGGATGTCGGTCGTTGGAGTGGGACTTCTCGGAGTATTATTGATGTTTGTTCTCTTTGGGGACCCGAACGTCATCACAGCCTTTGGTTTCGGAGCCAGCTCAATAGCACTCTTTGCACGTGTCGGCGGCGGTATTTACACCAAAGCTGCTGACGTAGGTGCAGATCTTGTGGGAAAGGTAGAAGCCGGCATCCCGGAAGATGACCCCCGCAATCCGGCAGTCATAGCAGACAATGTTGGCGACAATGTCGGTGACATCGCCGGAATGGGTGCAGACCTCTTCGAATCTTATGTCAACTCTATCATTGCCGCCATGGCGATAGGTGCTATTTTTGCAGGAATGGCCGGTGTGATCTACCCGCTTCTCCTCTCGGCAATAGGGATCATTGCTTCAATACTCGGGACTTTCTTTGTAAGGGTCAAGGAAGGCGGAGATCCTGCAAAAGCGCTGCGCTACGGGCTTGGATCAACAGGCCTCTTTATGATAGCAGGAACATTTTTCCTGACACGCTGGGTCTTTATGGGAGACCTTACCCTTTTCTACGCAGTCGTTTCAGGGGTAGTATCAGGCATCCTTATCGGAGCTGCAACAGAATTCTACACATCGGGCGATTATGCAAGCGTCAAGGAGATAGCCGCTGCATCTGAGACGGGGGCCGCCACAAACATTCTTGCCGGTCTTGGCGTCGGCATGAAGTCAACAACAATACCGGTCATCCTTGTTTGCGCGGCGATCCTCGCCGGAGTGCAGTTCGGAGGCCTTTACGGGATCGCTTGCGCGGCAGTCGGAATGCTGGCTATCACCGGCATGGCACTCTCAGTAGACGCATACGGACCTATCTCTGACAATGCGGGCGGGATCGCTGAAATGGCAGAACTCCCCGAAGAGGTCCGCCAGATCACAGACAGGCTAGATGCGGTTGGAAACACCACCGCTGCGGTCGGCAAAGGGCTTGCCATAGGTTCCGCTGCTCTTACCGCACTTGCGCTCTTTGTCGCATATGCTCAGGCGACCAATCTTGCCTCTATCGACCTCAAGGATCCGAAGGTAATGGTAGGCCTTTTCATCGGAGGCCTTCTGCCTTTTGTCTTCAGTGCCCTTTCGATCCAGGCAGTCAGCCGGGCCGCTGAAAAAATGATAGAAGAAGTACGCAGACAGTTCAGAGAAATACCGGGAATAATGGAAGGAACAGGCCGTCCCGAGTATGAGCGTTGCGTTGACATTTCAACTGCTGCAGCGCTTCGTGAGATGATACTTCCGGGCCTTATGGCGGTACTCGCCCCTGTGGCAGTGGGATACGGACTTGGTGCTCAGGCACTTGGCGGTCTGCTGGGCGGATCTATCGTGACAGGGGTAATGATGGCCATCTTTATGTCCAATGCCGGCGGAGCCTGGGACAACGCCAAGAAATATATCGAATCCGGACATCACGGCGGAAAAGGAACAGCGCCTCATGCAGCGGCAGTAGTTGGAGACACCGTTGGCGACCCCTTCAAAGATACTGCAGGCCCCAGCCTCAACATCCTTATTAAGCTTATGTCGGTTGTCGCGACCGTTCTTGCCCCGCTGCTTGTCTAGCTGAAAAAATTTGGATCTTTTCAGACTCAGTATGTGATAATCTTTAAGAGGGAGAGTTTTACTCTCCCTCTGATTTTCTTTTTTCCGGAGGTGTAACATGGCCAGCGATGATGTCAGAGAGGTCAAATCCAGACTTGATATTGCCGAAGTCATCGGTGACTATGTGATCCTGCGTAAAAGCGGCCAGACCTACTGGGGAAAATGCCCTTTTCACAACGAAAAGACTCCTTCTTTCAGCGTATCCCCCGAAAGGCAGACATTTCACTGTTTTGGCTGCGGCAAAGGCGGGGACGTTTTCACCTTTATAATGGAAATTGAAAATCTGGAGTTCAGGGAAGCATTGGAAAGGCTTGCTGAAAGGGCCGGAATAAAGCTTCAGGGACCCGGCGGCATCGGCCGTCCCAAAACTCATTCAGGGGTGAACATTCTTAAGCTTGCTCTGGACTATTATGTAAAAAAACTCCACAACAGTTCCGGAGAGGCAGCAATGGCTTACCTGACCCGGCGCGGCCTGACAAAGGATGAAATGAAGCGTTTTGAGATCGGATGGGCTCCATCTTCATGGGATCCCCTCTGCGGTTACCTTCGCAGCCTTGACTATTCCGATGAGGATATAGTAGAGAGCGGACTGGCGGCCAGAGGGACAAGAGGAATATACGACAGGTTCCGTGGCCGCATAATGTTTCCCATATACAGTCCGACAGACCGTATTGTCGGTTTTGGCGGGAGGATCCTTGACGGAGAAGGTGCAAAATATCTTAACAGCCCCGAAAGTACGGTTTTTAACAAACGAAACAACCTTTATCTGATGAACAAGGCAAAGATGCATATAAGGGAAAAAGGAAGCGCGATCCTGGTGGAGGGCTACATGGATGCAATAAGGTGCCATCTTTCGGGATATACGAATACAGTCGCATCGCTCGGAACTTCCCTTACAGAGGCACAGTCCATTTTGATCAAAAGAATGACAGGGCTCTGTTATATCTGCTATGATTCGGACAATGCAGGACAGGAAGCAGCGTTAAGAGGAATGTATACTCTTCAAAAAGAGGGGGTTTCAGTTAGAATAGTCAGACTGACAGGCGGCAAGGACCCGGATGAAGTCCTGCTGCAAAATGGTGGTTTGCAGATGTTTGGGGCTGCCATAGAATCCTCTCTTGCGCTTCCTGCATATCACGCATTGCTGAGGAAAACTGAAATGGAAATACCTGAAAAATCACTGGCGGCAAGAAATGATCTGCTTGAGGGACTGGCATCTCTTTCTGCCTTTGATGTCGCACCATATATTGAGAAGATATCCCAGCAAATGGGAGTATTTCCCCATGAGCTTAAGAAAGAGATAGAAGACAGGCGTCTGGGGCAGGCCAATGATTCATCAAGGAGGATGCCGGAAGATCGCCGATCCGATCAGACAGAAGCCGGTGACTGGCTGATGCCTGAAAAGGGATCCTCTGTTGAACCTGACGAACTTGAGTGTATGTTTTGCAGCCTTATTTGGGGAAATAAGGAACTACGGTCACGGTTTTCCCCCGAATATGTGGTGCCATTTGTAAAAGACGAAGTTCTTCAAAATATGATATCCGCCCTTTTGTCAGGCGAAGACCCAAAGCATCTTGAGGAGAGATGGAGGCAGATCGGAGACAGAAGATCCCAGGAATTGATCGCGAGGGGCAATGGAATAATTGCAAGGGACTGCATAGAGGCAGACAAGGCAGAGAGCATAGCGGAAACAATAAGAAGAAGGTGTATCGAAGCCAGAGTCATCTCGCTGAACACAAAACTTAAAAAGGGCACAGCGGCAGAGTCTGAGGTCGAAGAACACCTGAGACTGACCAGAATTCTTAAAGGAGGTAAATTCGGCGCATGAAAAAGACAAAGTCAACTAAAAAAAATGATGCCGCTGCGGCAGCATCGGACAGGGCACCGAAACTCATCGAAGAAAACATAGAGGAAGCGGTTGACGAAATATCCCCCGATATCGTCGACATATCAGATACGGACAAAGGAGAGATATGCGACCCTTCCTTAATAGATGATGAATTGCTCGATACGCCGGACAGCCTGGATCTTGATGAAGATATTAAGGTCATCTGTGATGTTGACGAAGATGAGAGCATCTCCGAAGTCGATGCGGTAAAGGTATCCGGCAGTGAAGATGCGGATCCGACGGATTATACCGCTTATATTGATAACGTAAGGGATCTTCTCCATGAGGGCAGGGAAAAAGGTTTCGTCACTTATGAAGACATTGAAAAGCACATGCCGAAGGATTTCCTTACGGCAGACATTCTTGACAGCCTTTACATGAACCTGATGGAACTTGGTGTTGACGTTGTGGATGAGCCAAAGACAAAGGTCGACCCCTCTGAGGGCGAACACCTCCTCCCGACCAATGCCAACAACGAAGAGATGGGCGATCTCGAGGATCTCCCTCTTTCCGACCCTGTCAGAATGTATCTCAGGGAGATAGGCAAGATCCCTCTGCTTACATCTGAAGATGAGGTAGAACTTGCCAAAGGAGTCGAGGCCGGCATCATGACCTCTAAAGACAAGCTTGTCGAGGCTAACCTGAGGCTGGTCGTAAGTATTGCCAAAAAGTATATAGGCAGAGGAATGCTTTTTCTCGATCTCATACAAGAGGGCAATCTCGGTCTTATCCGTGCGGTTGAGAAGTTTGACTATCGCAAGGGTTACAAGTTCAGTACCTATGCCACATGGTGGATCAGACAGGCAATAACGAGGGCAATAGCTGATCAGGCAAGGACGATAAGAATACCGGTCCATATGGTGGAAACGATAAACAAATTGATCCGGGTCTCGAGACAGCTTGTTCAGCGGCTGGGCAGAGAGCCTGCAGCTGAGGAGATAGCTGCTGAAATGGAGATTGCCTCGGACAGGGTCGAGGAGATACAGAGGATAGCGCAGGAACCGGTATCCCTTGAGACGCCTATCGGAGAAGAAGAGGACAGCCAGCTGGGAGATTTTCTTGAGGACAAGGATCTTCCAAGCCCCGAAGAGGCTGCTGCAAGCCAGATCCTAAGGGAGCAGCTTGATGAAATGCTTGACGACCTTACTGACAGGGAGAGAGAAGTGCTGAGGCTCAGGTTCGGACTTGAGGACGGGCACGCTCATACACTGGAAGAGGTGGGAAGACGTTTCGGAGTAACAAGGGAAAGGATACGCCAAATCGAAGCCAAGGCCCTGAGGAAACTCCGTCACCCCAGCAGAAGCAAAAAACTAAAGGACTTCCTGGAATAGCGAAAGGGTTTGTGAAAAAAATCAAAAGTATCTTTGTGAAAAGAAATATTTCCTTTTTGTTGACTATCAATGGAAATATTAGTCCGCTACATTTGGAAATGAGGGCTATAGTCAGGATTTTTGGGAACAATGAAAGTTTGATAAATATTGCACGAGCTGTTGATATGGATTATACTTTCTCTGGCTCAGCCCGGATGGTGATCAACTTTTGAGAATAGACAAATATCTGAAGCTTTCAAGGCTGATAAAGCGCAGAACACTTGCCCAGGACATGGCAGACATTGGTGCCGTAAGGATCAACGGCAGGACATGCAAACCTGCTGCGGAGATCAGGGACGGCGATATGGTCGAAATCGCCTATCCCGGGAGGATAGTGAAGGTAAGGGTGCTGACATCCGATGAGGCACAGCTTAAGAGGAATGCAGCAGCTTATGAAATGCTTGAAGAAAGGAAAGTTGACCGGGAGGAACGACCCTGGTAAAAGAACTGAGAAGGGGGTAGGCTCTAATGTCATTTATAACCGGTGTACACGGAAGAGAAGTCCTCGATTCAAGGGGTTTCCCGACTGTTGAGGTCGAAGTCACACTTGATTCAGGCATAGTTGGGAAAGCAAGTGTCCCTTCAGGCGCCTCCACAGGAACTTATGAGGCACATGAACTTAGAGACGGAGACAGCGGAAGGTATATGGGCAAAGGTGTCCTTAAGGCAGTCCAGAATATCAATGAAGTGATATCTCCGGCACTGAAGGGATTCGATCCCCTTGAACAGGACCAGATAGACAGAGCACTTATAGAGCTTGACGGGACCCTCCATAAAAGGAAGCTGGGAGCAAACGCCATACTAGGTGTCTCTCTTGCAACAGCAAGAACGGCAGCTTATTCAAAGAACCTGCCTCTTTGGAGGTATCTCGGCGGACTTAATGCCAACCTTCTGCCGGTCCCGCTGATGAACATCATTAACGGTGGTACTCACGCGAATAATAATCTCAATATCCAGGAGTTTCTGATAATACCTCACGGTGCTCCATCTTTCACTGAAGCGCTCCGGATGGGCGCAGAAACCTACCATGCACTCAGCCGGATCCTCACCAAATATGGCAAGTCGACCGGAACGGGAGACGAAGGCGGGTTTGCTTCTGATTTCAGGGATCAGGAAGAGGTGCTCGATTTTATGCTGATGGCGATAAGAAGTGCAGGCTATCAGCCCGGCAAGGAAATCTCGATAGGTCTCGATGTTGCGGCAAACCAGTTTTACAGCAAAGGAACATACCAGTTCCATGGCAGTGACTACAAATATACTGCAAATGAGCTCATAGACATTTATGAACTGATCTGTGAAAAATATCCGATAATCTCTATTGAGGACGGTCTTGCCGAAGATGACTGGCAGGGATGGGTAGATATGACCAAAAGATTGTCGGACAAAATTCAGCTGATCGGGGATGACATCTTCGTCACCCACACTGACAGGCTGCAGCTTGGAATTGACAGGCACGCAGCTAATGCAGTACTTGTAAAGCCAAATCAGATAGGCACATTGACTGAAACGCTTAAACTGGTCGAGATGGCCCGTCGCGGAGGATACAGGACAATAGTATCCCACAGGTCAGGAGAGACTGCAGACAGCTTTATAGCGGACCTGGCCGTAGCTACTGGCACCGGACAGATCAAGGCCGGAGCGCCCAGGGGAATTGAACGTCTTAGGAAGTACAACCGTCTGATACGTATTGAAGAATCCCTGCAGGGACGCTCGCATTTTGCAGGCTCTGACCTTTTGATGCTAAGAAAGTGACCGGATGATCCTTTGATCACACATTGATTTTTTACCAGCATAAATCCAGGAGGTGCGTTGTATGAAGGTGGCAGAACCGACCGTCGAGAGGCTTATCCAGTATTACAGGCTTCTGATCCAGATGAAGGAAGAGGAACGCAAGGTCGTATCATCGCTTCAGATAGGAGAGATCCTTGGGATAAAGGCTAGTCAGGTGCGCAAGGACCTTTCATATTTCGGTGAGATCGGTAAAAGAGGTGTCGGATATCATGTCAACCGCCTCTGCCTTCATATAGAGAACATCCTGGCCTCCCCAAAAGTTTGGAAAGTAGCTCTCGCCGGTGTGGGAAACCTTGGTACAGCCCTTATGGGACATGCAGCTTTTCAAAGCTACAAGTTTGAGGTAGATGCACTTTTTGACGTCGATCCGGAAAAAGTCGGGCAGGAGATAATGGGAGTCAAGTGCTGGCACGTAGATGAAATTGCGAAGGTCATCGAAGAACGGGGAATTGAAGTGCTCCTTCTGGCAGTTCCGGCCTCAGCCGCACAGAATTGTGTTGACAAGGCGGTAGCCTCACCATCCCTTAAGGGCATACTTGCCTTTACCCCGGCTACTGTCGTCGTGCCGGAAAAGATCCTCTTCTACAGAGTGGACATTTTTGTAGAGCTTGAAAAACTGCTCTTTTTCCTAAAAGAGAGAGAAGGAAAGCAGTAGGGATATTTTACACAAAGAGGCTAAGTCATGTTAAAATAACCAGCGTTACTTTGGGCCCAAAAATATGGTTTTTATTAAAATAAATCGCATGTTAAGGAGGAATTGATTTGGGTGGTCAGCAGGGCGGACTTGTAGGAATGATGCTTCCTCTCGCCATGTTTGCGGCGATTTTTTATTTCATGATCATACGTCCGCAAAAGAAGAAACAAAAGGCACATGAGGAAATGCTTGCAAGCATAACCAGAGGTTCTACGGTAATAACGGCAGGCGGATTTTTCGGAATTGTAAGAGAGATACTTGATGACAGCTACATCATTGAGCTTGACGAGGGAGTAAAGGCAAGGATACTCAAGAGTTCTGTCTCGATGAAAAAAACCGATGGATCATCAGATCTGAAGCCTAAGAAAAAGAAGGCAAAAAAATCTGAAGTCCCGGCTGAAACAACTGAAGAGCCGGAAGTTGCAGAGGCTGAAGTTGAAGCAACAGAAGATACAGAAAAGGACGAGGCTTAATTATCAGTCTCAGATGAAGTAAGCAGTCTATTAATACGGAGAGGACAACTAAGGTGTCCACTCCGTTTTCTTTGCAAGGAGGCGCTTTCTCTATGGTAAAAAGAGACAAATGGCGGCTGGCTTTTATTTTGGCAGTTATACTTATAGCCGCATTCATAGCTTTCCCTATAAAGGGTAAGGTCCGTTTGGGGCTGGACCTAATGGGTGGTGTCCACATCGTCCTTCAGGCGAAAGGAACACCTGAAAACCCAGTTACACCGGACAGCATAGAACGGCTTCTTGCAGTGCTCAGGAGCCGGATCGACCAGTATGGAATAGCTGAGCCGGTTATCCAGAAACAGGGAGATGACCGCATTGCAGTTGACCTGCCAGGTATAGATGATCCGGAGGCCGCCCTTGATCTTATAGGAAGAACAGCTGTTTTGGAGTTCCGTCAGGTACTTGGTGAATCTCCGAGAGTTCCGGCTGAACCAGTACGCTCTAACTATGACAGTGACGAGCAGTTCCTGACGGCCCAGGAACGTTGGCAGCAGGCCAGGAATGAAGTTGACGCATATATCAGGCAGATGGGTGAGGCCGTAAAGACAAATCCTGACATCATTGTCGGCAAGGGAGAAAATGGCAATGCTTACCTTCTGGGCAAGGCATATGTTACAGGCAAGGACCTCACCAAGGCTGACACGACCTTTGACCAGTTTGGGAAAGCGGCTGTCTCTCTGAAGTTCAACACAGATGGCGCCAAACTTTTTGATGAGGCTACTGCTGCCAATGTTGGGAAACAGATAGCGATAGTCCTTGATGGAGTAGTTATCTCTGCTCCGGTGGTCCAGCAGCGGATATCAGGAGGAGAGGCACAGATAACCGGCAAGTTTACTACTCCGGAGGCAAACAGGCTGGCCATAATGCTAAGGGCAGGTGCTCTTCCCGTATCTGTTGAAATACTTGAAAACAGGTCTGTCGGTCCGACTTTGGGAGCCGACTCTATAAGGCAGGGAATCCGTTCAGGATTGATAGGCGCAGTGCTTGTGGTCGTATTTATGCTGGTTTATTATGGTTTCCTGGGTGTCGCTGCAGACCTTGCGCTCTGTGTTGCCATGCTTCTGGTGATGGCGAGCCTTATATTCCTCAAATCGACACTTACACTTCCGGGTATCGGAGGGATCATCCTTACGATCGGGATGGCAGTTGACGGAAACATCCTCATATACGAACGAATGAAGGAAGAGCTTGCGTCCGGCAAGACTCAGATGGCAGCTCTGGACTCAGGCTTCAGGAAGGCCCTGGTCGTAATACTTGACTCAAACATCACGACACTGATAGCAGCCGCAGTATTGTTTTACTTTGGAAGCGGCCCGATCAGAGGATTTGCCGTCACACTCAGCATAGGTGTAATATCTGCGGTCTTCTGCAATGTTATAGTTACCCGTTCGCTTCTCGGAGTGATGCTGTCACACCGAAAATTGAAGACGTTGTAGAAGGGGGCTCTTATAATGGTCACTTTTAATGCATCAAAACTGAACCTGCCATTTATGAAATACAGAATTTACGCCATTGCGATCAGCCTCATTCTGATGATCGCATCACTTGGGCTGATAGCCACGAAGGGACTCAATCTCAGTGTTGACTTTACCGGAGGCCTTGTCCTCCAGGTGGAATTCACTTCACCTGTCCAGGTGGCAGATATCCGCTCAAGTCTCAGTTCTATCGGACAGGGGCAGGCTATCATACAGGCTTACGACAATAATGAGGTCCTGATACGTTTCCAGGCCGAGGATGAAGAAGTCCGCAGACAGGTCCTTGATACCCTCAAAAAAGATTTTGGAGACCTAAAGATCCTCAAGATAGACAAAGTCGGACCTGTAGTCGGAAAGGAGCTTCGTACCCAGGCATTTATTGCTCTGGGTTTGGCCTTGGCCGGCATACTTACCTACATGGCGTTCCGTTTCAAATTTCGGTTTGGAGTGGCAGCGGTTTTATCGCTTGTCCACGACTCGATCTTAATGCTGGGCATGTACAGCCTGACAGGCAAGGAGGTATCGGTCGCGTTTATTGCGGCGATACTTACCGTAGTCGGTTATTCACTTAATGACTCAATAGTCGTACTTGACCGTGTACGCGAAAACTGGTCCTCAGTAAGGACTAAAGGGGTCGTTGAGCTTGTGGACATGTCGATAAACCAGACACTCGCCAGAACGATCAATACATCCGTTACAACATTGCTCCCGGTAATTGCAATGTTCATATTCGGCGGAGAAGTCATCAGCAATTTTGCTTTTGCGTTTCTGGTTGGGATAATAGTCGGCACATACAGCTCGATATATGTGGCAAGCGGGATAGTCGCGGAGTGGTATCTGCGTTTTCCGAAAATCTAATGGCACTTTGATTTTCAAGGGAGGCCTTGTGCCTCTCTTTTTTTTGTCTTTTTATCACCATTTTGTTGTATTATAGATAATCAAACAGAAAGCATTTTGATCGCTTGCCTATGAGGAGGGGTTTTATGAAGAGCTATATACTAGCCATAACTGTTACCATGTTCCTGTCCGCTCTTTTTGCTTTTCAGAATATAGGTGACGTGACAGTCAGATTTCTTGTTTTTGAATGGGTCTTCCCGCAGGGAGTTTGGGAAGTGCTGGTCTTCTGTGCAGGTGCTGCGATAATGTGGATATTTTCGATCTTTTCTATGTTTGAGGTAAGAGGTAAATATAAAAAAGAGCTGAAAGCAAAGGATGAAAGAATAGCTGCTGTCGAAAAAGAAAAAAAGACGATACTGGAATCCTTGGCGGCATCAAGAAACCCTCTGCCTGTGAACGAAGATCCCGGACAAAGAGATAATTCAGGGGAATATCCTTCCGGCGGAACGGTCGAGTAGTTTGGTAGTATTCTGTTCAAAAAATGAACTTAACATTTACAGGCCAGGACAGACTGCCGCGGGTATAGCCGCGCGTCTTGACTGTTCCCTTTTTCAGGCTGCTCTGCTGGAAATGAGAGGAATTACGACGGATACCAGTGATTCGGAAATAAAAAGCTGGGTTTCTCCCGATATGGAGAGTATGCTGGACTGCCTTGACCTGGGGGAGAACAATACTTTTGCCGCTGAGGTATTCAGATCCCTTAATGAAGGATCTGATGTGGTTGTATACGGAGACTATGATGTCGACGGAATATCTGCGACAGCCCTTGCGGTGGAAATGGCCCTTTACAGGAGGGCAAGCGTCAGGTATTTCATTCCCCACCGCTTCAATCAGGGTTATGGACTGCATTCTGATGTGGCGACAAGCATCGCGAAGAGAAAGTGTGATCTGGTAATAGTCGTGGATTGCGGGACACAGGATGCCGAGTCTGTAAAACTGATAAGAGAGAGCGGTATCCCGGTCGTGATCCTTGACCACCACCTTGCTGAGGGCGACCTTGCTCTGTCTGATACGATGGTCAACCCCCAGATCGGCGGGGATGTTACGGCCAAAAGACTTTGTGCTGCAGGAGTAATATGGTGTTGGGCATGGCAGAATGAACTTCTTCCCAGGGAAATACTGAGAAAGCTGCTTGACCTTGTCGCTTTGGCAACCATTGCTGACTGTGTCTCACTGGCTTCTCCCCTGAACAGAGTCCTCGTCCAGGGAGGGCTTGATGTTCTTAGAAAAGCACCAAGGCCCGGGCTGTCCATACTTATGGAAAAGCTTGGCATAATCCCTTCCGCTCTTGATCCGGAAGATTTGGCAATGAAGATCATACCATGCCTTAACGCGGCCGGAAGACTCTATTTTGCTGACCTTGCGGTAAAAATACTATTTAATGCGGAAGATCTTCCTGAAAAGGTAGACAAAATAATAGAACTGAATAAAAAAAGAAGGGAGCTCTCCTCCAGGATACTTGAACAGGTAGACGCTGAACACGCAGATCCTTATCAATATGTCCTGACTGATAAGGACTGGTCAGTAGGAGTCCTGAGCAGCGTGGCAAGCAGAATATGCAGCGAGAGGAACGCCCCGGTCGCCCTTGTGGCATCGGTAGGCGAGATCATGAGGGGCACCCTCAGGATGCCTGCCGGGGGGGATGCTGTCGGAGTGCTTAAAACACTTGCCCCGTTGCTGAATACGTGGGGAGGACACCGTCTTGCTGCAGGTTTCAGCGTAAAGTCCGATAAATGGCAGGAAGTCAGGGATGAAATGGAAAAGATGCTTTCCGGGGTAAGCGTGTCAAACGACAAAGAGGATCTTTTATATTGGCTGCCCTCGGAACTTGACCTCAAGTCATGGACTGAAGCAGAAAAACTGGGGCCGTTTGGCATGGATAATCCATGTCCGAGACTATATTTTCCATACAGCGGCAACGTTAAGATAATCCCCATTGGCAAAAATGGAAGACATGTGAAGATCGATCTTGGCGAATCGATGCTTTTGGGATTCGGTGCCGCAGATATGCTAAAGGAGAGGGAAGGCCTCATGGGCTGGGTATACAGGCCACGTGTAGATACATGGCGCAATGTGACCTCACTTCAGCTGGTGCTGGAAAAGATGGTCACTGCATAGCTGATCTTGCTGAATTGCGTGGTGCTGCACAAATGAGCGAAGATAAAAAAAACGGGATATCAAATGTGCGCTCTGCTCACCTCTCAGGTATGGGCAGAAAGGGTGACAGCGGTCTGAGTGAGAAGAGCTGCAGATCTCTGATGGAGGGCTATTGGGGACGCATACCGGAGTCTCAGCGTGTATCTGCCTTAAGATTGACCTGGCAGGACCTTTGGGCCAAGATATCCAGATATCTTTCAAAAGAAGACCTGACAGCAATAGGGGAAGCCTTTGTTTTTGCTTCAGAGTCGCATGGCGGACAGATGAGGTACAGCGGAGATCCATACATAGTCCATACTGTTTCGGTAGCAGCTATCCTTGCAGGGATGGAGATAGACCGCGAGACGATAATCGCATCGCTGCTCCATGATGTCCTTGAGGACACGCAGGTAACAACAGAGGAACTGTCTGAAAAATTCGGACAGGGTGTAGTCACTCTGGTAGATGGTGTAACAAAGCTAGGCAAACTTCCTTTTAAAACATTCGAGGACTATCAGGCAGAGAATCTGAGGAAAATGTTTGTGGTGATGGCGAAGGATATCAGGGTCGTCCTGATCAAGCTTGCAGACCGCCTTCACAACATGAGGACCATATCTTCACACAAAAGGGAGAAACAGATCACGATCGCCAGGGAGACAATTGAAATTTATGCTCCGCTGGCCCATCGTCTTGGCATATACCAGGTAAAGAGGGAGCTCGAAGATCTCTCTTTTCGTATCCTTGATCCCGAGATGTACTATGACATAAAGCGCAGGGTCAGAAAAAAACTTCCCGAGCGTGAAATGATAATAAAAGAGGCAATGGACATCCTTTCTCAGAAAATTGAGGAAGATGGGCTGGAGGCCTCGATAAAAGGACGGCCTAAACATTTTTACAGCATATATGAAAAGATGAGGAGAAAAAACCTTTCCCTTGATCAGCTTTACGACCTCCTGGCACTCAGGGTCATAGTAAAGAATCTGGCCGACTGCTACCAGGTCCTCGGAATAGTCCATACCATTTGGAAGCCCATACCGGGCCAGTTCGATGACTACATAGCAAACCCGAAGAGCAACCTCTACCAATCGCTGCATACAACGGTGGTAGGTCCGGCAGGCGAGCCGCTTGAAGTTCAGATCAGAACTTGGGAAATGCACTCTCTTGCCGAATACGGGATCGCTGCCCACTGGAACTACAAAGAGGGCGGGAAGAGAGTTAACAATATGGATGAGGGGCTTACATGGATACGTAAAGCCCTTGAAGTAGTGCCCGAAGGCCAGGAGGATGAGGGAGTAAGCTCTCAATTCCTGGACAACCTGAAAACAGACGTGCTTTCATCGGATGTTTTTGTGTTCACTCCGAAAGGAAACGTAATATCAGTACCTAACGGTTCCACTCCCATTGATTTCGCATATGCGATCCATACGGAGATAGGCCATAAGTGCGTAGGGGCTATGGTAAACGGCAGGATAGCCCCTATGGATCATGTGCTGCAGAACGGGGACATCGTCCGCATACTTACATCACCTCAGGGCAAACCCTCCAGAGACTGGCTTAAGATAGCAAAATCCACTAGGACAAGGAGCAAGATCAAAAGCTGGTTCCGCCAACAGGACAGGCAGGAGAGGGAAGAAAAGATCAGACGGGGCAGGGATCTCATTGAAAAAGAGTCCCTGAGAAGGAATCCCGGAATTGAAAATCCGCTGGAAACACTTTCCCCGAACCTTAGTCAGGTAGCAAGGGAAATGGGCTACCTCAATACTGAGGAGCTCATAGTATCTGTTGGAACAGGAAACCATACCGCTGCCAGCGTGCTTGGCAGGATAACGTCTGATACGAAGCAGCCTCCTGAGCCGATACCTTCGCAGGCTCCTCCGCAAAGGAACGAAGCGGACTCGGAGATAGTGGTCGAGGGAGCTTCCGGTGTCCTTGTCTCTCTTGCTCAGTGCTGCAGGCCTGTCCCGGGAGACCAGATAATAGGATGTGTCACGCAGAGCAGAGGAATTACTGTACACCGCAAAGACTGTGTTAACATAGACAAGGCCGATCCGAACAAATTGATCGCGGTATCATGGGGCAGGTTGAAGGATCACCGATACACTGCCAGAATAAAAGTTGAGGGTGTAGACAAGCCTACGCTCTTCGGCGAAATTGTTCAGGCAATAACGGCAATGGATGGCGTGCTTGTGGGTGTCAGGGCAAATGTTGTGAATAATTCGAGGACACGTGTTGTAGCTGATGTCCAGATTAAAGATATAGAGCATCTTTACAGAATAATTGCAAGGCTGAACACAATATCGGGAGTCATAGAGATAACCAGGGGGTGATCATGCTTGAAGGCGCTGCTTCAGCGAGTTGACAGGGCAAGCGTGACTGTCGGAAGCAATGTGACAGGCAGTATAGGGAAAGGACTGTGCGTTTTTTTGGGTGTTGTCAACGGTGACACTGAAAAGGATATCGCATGGCTTGCAGATAAAATTGTGAACCTAAGAATATTTGATGATGAATCGGGCAAAATGAACAGATCTGTCATGGATGAAAAGGGAGAGATCCTTGTAGTATCCCAGTTTACGCTGTGCGGTGACTGTAAAAGAGGCAGGAGACCCTCATGGACTCATGCCGCTGACCCGGTTGCTGCCAACAGCATGTATGAGATATTCGTGAGGGAAATAGAGTCAAGGGGCATCATCACAGCTACTGGGATTTTTCAGGCGCTGATGAAGGTGGATATTTGTAATGACGGCCCGGTGACTCTCATGATAGACAGCAGGGAGTGATTTAGGCATGAAGATAAAAAGATTTGCTTTAGGACCGCTGTGGACGAACTGCTATGTGATAAGCGACGGAGGCGACGAGGGTGTAGTTGTCGATCCGGGAGGACCAGCGGGTGAAGTAGAGGATTATGTCAGGGAAAACGACATCAGGCTTCACTGGATCATACTCACTCATGGACACGGGGATCATATAGGAGGCGTATCCGACCTTAGGAACCTCTCTGAAAAAGGCATCGCGATACATTCCGAAGATGCTGACTGTCTTACAGATGCAAGCAGGAACCTCTCTGCATTTATGGGTACCTCTGTAGAGCTCCCTTCTGCTGACAAAATGCTCAATGAAGGCGATATCCTGAAGGTAGGTAAAATGACCATAAGGGTCATCCATACGCCGGGGCACACTTTGGGCGGTATTTGCCTGCATATTGCGGAGGGTGAGGAAGAAGTCCTGATATCGGGAGATACCCTATTTGCCCGTTCTATAGGGAGAAGCGACCTTCCGGGCGGAGATGAGAATGTGCTGATAAATTCCCTGAAAAAATTGTCTGATCTGCCGGAGAAGATCAGGGTCTTCCCCGGACACGGGCCCGAGACGACTATAGGCGCAGAGAAACTTTATAATCCATATTGGCCAAGATAGTTCCGTAATGAACATAAGGGATCTGCCAAAAGAAGAAAGACCGAGAGAGAAGCTCCTGGCCCATGGAGCGGGATCCCTTTCGGTGCTCGAACTTCTTGCTATACTTCTCAGGACGGGCAGAAAAGGTGAAGACGTACTGGAATTTTCTGCCTATCTCCTGAATGAATGGGGAGGCCTTGAGGGGCTTTGCCGTGCGGGTCCAAGAGAACTGATGAGGGAAAAGGGCCTCAATTCGGCAAAAGCGGCGACGTTGGCAGCTGTCATTGAACTTGCCAGCAGGATCGCTTCTCTTGAGGGGAATTCAGGAGACCGGTGGCAGGCAAGGCTGGAAAAGATTGCCAACGATACACGTTTCTGCGACAGAGAGATGATATATGCACTTTTCCTGGATGCAGGAGGAAAGGTCCTTGAGGAGGAAAAAATATCCTACGGAGGCCAAAGCGGTGCATTTATGGACATACCCGTATTTTACAGAAAGGCAGTCAGGATAAATGCATACGGTGTGGTTCTGCTCCACAACCATCCTGACGGAAGCTGCTCAGCCAGCAGTGAGGACATTGCTATCACGGATCAACTTAGAAAAGGGCTTGATTATCTTGGAGTTGAGCTTTTGGGCCATTATATTGCAGCCGGGGGGCGGCTTACGCAAGTTCCATGATGCAGTGAGCGCCCTTAAATGAGATAATATACAAGGATATTTCCTGGGGAAATTTTTGAAAGCGGGTGGCAGGGTGTTAAAGTTCAGACCGAACTTGTTCAATTATGAAATAGGTATAGACATAGGTACAGTAAATACGGTCATTTTTATGAAATCCAAGGGTGTGGTAGTAAATGAGCCATCTGTTGTCGCAGTAAGGAATCTCGACAGAAAAGGGCAGAAAGAGATAATAGCTTTTGGTACGGATGCAAAAAAAATGATAGGGCGTACCCCTATAGGCATCAAAACCATCAGACCACTTGCCAACGGAGTCATTGCCGACTTTGAAATGACAGAACACATGATCAGGCACTATATGAAAAACCTGACAGGAACCGGAAAGTTCTTTTCATACCCGAAAGTAGCAGTATGTGTGCCGGCATGTGTTACAGAGGTGGAGAAGAGGGCGGTCGTTGAAGTGACACTTGCCGCAGGAGCAAAGGAAGCTATAGTTGTTGAGGAACCCCTTGCCGCAGCCGTGGGTATCGGGATAGCCATCAACGAACCGCAGGGCAACGTTGTAGTAAACATGGGAGGCGGGACCTGTGAAGTTGCGGTGATATCCCTGGGCGGAATAGTTGTCAACCATGCGGTGAGAGTGGCCGGCAACTCCCTTGATGAGGCGATAATATCAATGATGCGCCAGAATTACACTCTTGCCATAGGTGAGAGCACTGCTGAAGAAATAAAGATAGCGATCGGCTCGGCTCTTCCGATGGAGCAGGAGCTGACTATGAATGTCAAAGGGCGCGATTTGGTAGACGGTCTTCCAAAAGTTGTCACATTAAGTTCTGTGGAGGTCAGGGAAGCATTAGAGCCGGTCGTTTCACAGATAGAGGATACGATCCGCTCCGCTGTCGAGCAGACTCCCCCCGAGCTTGTGAGGGATATTGTGGATCAGGGAATAGTACTCTCCGGAGGTACCGCTCTCCTGAGAGGGCTGAGCCTGCGTTTCTCAGATGCGCTCAACGTACCGGTCCACGTTGCCGAGCAGCCTCTTTTTTCAGTTGCGCTTGGGTTGGGCAAAATACTGGAGACACCGAGGGAAAAGAGCAAAGTATCTATAACTATAGACAGACAGGGCAGCTGAAAAAACTTGCACTGTCTTTTCAAGCAGTTTTGGAGGTGCTGCCGGAATGAATATTCTGGACAGAGAGCTTAAGCCGTGGCTGCACGGTGTAGTGTCTGTGCTGCTTGGCTTTTGTGTGCTCTGGTCAATGATCAATTTTCCGGAACTGCATATTGCAATGGTCGACGGAGTAAACAACGTACTTTACTATCCGGAAAAACCCGCAATTGAGCTCAGGAATATAGTGAAATACAGCAGCAACTGGGTCCTTGAGAGGTCGAGCCTGCAAGAGAGGGTTACGAGGCTTGAGCTTGCCAACAGGGCTATGTCCGAAAAGCTTCAGAAGGCCGGCATAAATGTTTTGCCCATTAAGGAAGGCAAAGTCACAGCAAAAATCACGCTGAGATATCCGGATGACTGGTGGCAGGGATTCAGGATAGACAAAGGGAGCAGGGATGGGATCAAAGAAGGGGCCGCAGTTACTTCGGAGGGGTTTTTGATAGGCCGTGTAACAAGGGTCGCCCCCAATTATTCATGGGTACAGATGATAACATCCTCTTCTTTTCTTATTGCAGCTGCTGTTGATGAGACACGCGATCTTGGAGTAATTAACGGAGATGACAAGGGAAACCTTACTCTCTTATATGTTCCGGAAGAGAGAGGATTGAAAGGCGGCATGGGAGTCTCTACATCCCTTATGGGTAGGCATGTGCCGCCCGGCATCCCCATCGGAAGAATAATAGGTTCAATGGGGAGCAAGGATGGCTTCAAACCGATGATGATACAGGCTGGAGCGCATCTTACCCAGCTTTACAGTGTTGAGGTCTACTCCGGAGGGGAGAGCAAGGAATGACATCCCTGATAGCGTTTTGGTTTTTACAGGATTTTGTTCAGGTCTTCCTCATGGGTTTTCTGGTCGTTCCCAATATTTTCCTGATGCTTCTGCTTTTTATGTCCCTATTGCCGGCTACGAAGAAGGAGAGGCAGATAATGCTGATTTGGACTGCTTTTGTCGGAGGGCTGATATGGGATTTCAGATGGACCAACCTTCCGGGACTGACAGCCGCACTTAATGCCGGCATTGTGGCTGCTTCATGCCTGATGTGGCAAAAAATTCCGGCACAGGGAAGGAGTGCGGTCTTTTTTGCATTTTTCCTCCTTGGTTCCGCACTCTTTTCCGGATCCGTCCATTTTGCATTGTGGACAGTGTCGAGCCAGGTAGCCCTCAGACAGTTTTTTGTGCAGCAGCTTCTTGGAGTGCCGCTTGTGATCATATTTTCGGCCGTTTACTGGAAGGTATCGGAGAGGAATGTCTGACAGACAGGCCCGTTTCAGCATTGACAGGCGGATAAGGTTCCTCCAGCTTGTAGTTTTGGTGACAGTTGCACTGCTTGTCATGAGCTTGTTTTTCTTCCAGATAATCAAGGCAAACGAGTATGTCAGGCTGGCATCACAAAACAGGCTGAGAATAATCAGGATGGCGCCGCCAAGGGGAACCATAACAGACTCAAAAGGTGCGCCCCTTGCAGTGAACGTCAGGACCTTCAGTGTCAACGGCTATCCTGTAGACTTGCAGACGGAGGAAAATATCAAAATGGTTTCCTCCATCCTGGTGAGGAACGGCATTCCGATAGATGAACCGGAGTTGAAGAAACTTATAGAAAAACAATATTCCGCGCCTTACCGTGCGATAACAGTGGCGTCAAACCTTACCTTCGCACAGGCTGCGGAACTTATAACAGACAAGGATTTCAGCGAAGTCCTGTTTCTTACCCAGGTATGGAAAAGAACATATCCGGCCGGAAATTTTACTGCACATGTAGTTGGTTATGTTTCAGAGATCACTAAGGATGAGCTTGAGGCAAAAAAGGAAAGTATGTACCGAGGCGGTGACATGATCGGCAAGAACGGGATTGAGGCTTGGTACGACGAAGATCTTCAGGGACTGCCCGGTGAAGATGTTATCGAAGTCGATGCAAGAGGAAGGAAGCTGAGAGATATATCCTACAGCCCGCCTCAAAGAGGGAGCGATACGGTCCTGACGATCGATCTTGCGGCACAGCGTTACGCAGCGGAGCTGATCGGAAACTTCAGGGGAGCAGTTGTTGCGATGGATGTTAACGACGGTTCCGTAAAATGCTTATATTCATCTCCCAGCTATGACCCCAACCCCTTCACATGGGGCATCTCCAACAAAGAATGGGCGGCCCTGACAGACCATAAGGAGAGGCCGATGATGAACAGGGCAATATCCGGTGCATATCCCCCAGCCTCGACGTTCAAGATAGTGACAGCCTCGTCTGTGCTGGAGAACAAGGTGGCAACGACCGGTACGACAGTCAGATGCCCCGGATACTTTGAGCTTGGCGACAGGCGGTTCAGATGTTGGAAAAGATCGGGGCATGGAACAGAAAATGTGATCGATGCGCTTAGGGATTCATGCGATGTCTACTTTTACCAGACAGCCACGTGGCTTGGCATTGACAGGCTGATAAAAACTGCTGCCAGGTATGGAGTGGGAGAGAAGACAGGAATAGACCTTATTGGCGAAATATCAGGGACACTGGCCGGACCCGAGTGGAAAAGGGAGAGGGTCAAGGAGCATTGGTACGGAGGAGATACCGTTAACTATTCCATAGGACAGGGGTACGTTCTTATGACCCCGGTCCAGCTGCTCAGGGCCTATGCTGCAATTGCAAACGGAGGCAGGCTCCCGAAGCCAAGGATAAACTCGAAGGCTGTTCCTGAATACAAGAAGCTCGAAGTGGCTCCTGAGATAATAAAGATCATGCAGGAAGGCCTCCGCGAAGTTGCGAGCAGCGGAACAGGAAGAAGGGCAAGCTCATTTGGAGTCCAGGTCGCCGGCAAGACGGGAACGGCCCAAAATACGCAGGGTGAAGACCATGCCTGGTTTGCAGGATATGCACCGGCAGATGCCCCTCGCTACGCTGTGGTCGTGATCGCTGAAGCAGGGAAGGGCGGAGGAGCGGTAGCAGGTCCGATAGTAGGCAAGATGCTCAACTTTCTGATCAATGGGAATAAATTTATTGAACCGATCCCGGTCAAGCCTAAAACAGAATAGGGGGCGTTGAGAGATGATGATCCATCTCAAGGGAATGCAGACGGGGATAATGCGATGTGTTGTTCCCGAGGAACTGAGCGAGAAAAAGATACTTGAAGAATTTGAGGAACTTTCCATAAACGCCCCAAAACTGCTCGAAGGCAGCAGTGTAGTGATGGATCTTCAGGGCAGGAGTTTTGGTGCGGCACTGGTTGCCAAAATATGGAAATACTTTATAGAGCCTACAGGCTGTTCTGTGATCAGTTGGGCCGTAACTGACCCTGAGACATCGGGAGCTCTTTCTCGTCTGGGATTGACAGTGGGAGAGGCGAATAAAAGGTCACGCCAGGAAAAATCTTCAGGACGCAAGGGATCAAGGGCGCTGTTATACAGGTCTACGCTTCGCGGAGGGCAGAAGATTGTCCATGAGGGAGATGTGATAATCACAGGTCATGTGAATGTAGGGTCAGAAGTTTCAGCGGAAGGGCACATTGTGGTACTGGGAAAACTGCAGGGCCTGGCACACGCCGGCTGTAAGGGAGATGAGACAGCTTCGGTATCAGCCAGGTCGTTTGAATCCGGACAGGTAAGGATAGGCCACAAGGTGGGACTTATAGATAAGAGTTCAGATATTTGGGGAAAATCGGTAGTTATTACAGTAAACGGTGAAGAAGTGCTGCTCACTGAGTGGCCTGCGATATAGGGGGATGAAAGTATGGACTGCAGGATCATAGTCATTACATCAGGAAAAGGCGGTGTCGGAAAAACGACTACTACAGCCAACCTCGCGGTTGCCCTTGCAAACGAGGGACACAGGGTAGTTGCGATCGACGGAGATGTCGGACTCAGGAACCTTGACGTGATTATGGGCCTTGAAAACAGGATAGTTTATACCCTTGTAGATGTGATAGAGGGGACCTGCAGGCTCAATCAGGCAATGATAAGGGACAAGAGGATAGACAACCTCTACATGATCCCTACCGCGCAGTCAAGGACAAAGGATGCGGTATCGTCGGAGCAGATGCTTGAGATATGCAGCCAGCTCAGAAGCGAATTTGATTTTGTTCTTATCGACAGCCCTGCAGGCATAGAGGCGGGGTTCCGCAATGCGGCGGCAGGCGCCGATGAAGCTCTGGTGGTAACTACACCGGAAGTATCGGCTGTCAGAGATGCCGACAGGATAATAGGTCTTCTGGAATCAATGGAAAAGGCCCCTATCAGTCTTATCATAAACAGGATAAAACCTGAGATGGTAAAAAGGGGGGAAATGCTCGCGATCCAGGATGTACTTGACATACTGGCAGTTGAACTGATAGGCGCTATCCCTGATGACGAAAGTGTTGTCACTTCGTCCAACAAGGGAGAGCCTCTTACATTTTCAAACGGCTCTTTGGCAACCAGGGCTTTTTTGAACATAGCGAAGAGGATCTGCGGCAATGATGTTCCCTTTATAGACCTTTCGGCCAACCATAAGGGATTTTTCTCTTCCCTAAGAAGAATTTTCGGCAGCTAGGAGGCGAATGCGATGTTAAAATTTCTCACACGTTTATTTTCAGGAGAAAAAAGCGGTGATGTCGCAAAGGAGAGGCTCCAGCTGGTCCTTATCCATGACCGTAACGACATTGCACCGGAGAAACTCGAGGCTCTTAAGGTAGATATGGTACGTCTTCTGAAAAAATATCTGGAGATAGATGAAACCGGCATTAAAATGAACCTTGAAAGACGCAGCCGGTCAGTTGCATTGGTGGCGGACATACCGCTCAAAAGCTCGCAAAGAGAGTTAAGGGGAAGGAAAAAGAATGTCTGAAAAAATCGGCAGCAGCTGGAGGGATATCAGGTCCAACATTGACCCGATAATGCTTATCGCAGCCACAGCGCTCTTTTTTCTGGGGATCGCTGCGATATACAGTGCCAGTCCGAACAAGGCACTTACTCTCTCCTCCTATGCCGTTCGTCAGTTGATGTGGGGTTCGATAAGCGCGGTCATATATATTCTGGTATTGAGGATAGGCTACAGGAAGTTTCTTGACCTTTCAGGGCCGCTCTTTCTGATTATGATCTTCCTTTTTGTTGTACTGCTTGTGGTCGGATATACTACCAAGGGAGCCCAAAGCTGGTTTAACCTTGGCATAATGCGTTTCCAGCCGTCCGAGACAGGCAAAGTCATACTCGCCCTTATACTTGCGCAGGTATGTTCGAAGATGCCTCCTGCTGACATAAAGGGAATATCCGCGGCGATGGGGATCGCGGGGATAATGATAGCACTTATACTTATGCAGCCTGACCTTGGGAGTTCCCTTGTCTATTCAGTCATGCTTTTTGCAGTACTTACAGCAGCAGGCGCCCCTGTCAAGTTCCTTTCGGGCATTGTGGCCTCGATGTTTTTGATGCTGCCCGCGGCTTGGATGTTCCTCAAGCCCTACCAAAAAATGAGGCTGATGGTCTTTCTGGATCCGACCATCGATCCTCAGGGAGCGGGATATAATGTTATCCAGTCAAGAATAGCGGTTGGATCCGGGGGGTTCTTTGGGAAAGGGTTTCTTCACGGAACGCAGGGCAAGCTTCATTTTTTGCCGGAACCACATACGGATTTTATATTCAGCGTTTTTTCTGAAGAGTTCGGTTTCATCGGGTGTTCTGTGGTACTGTTCCTTTTTACCGTGTTGCTTTTAAGGATGCTGAACGCTGCATACTATACCAGGGACACCAGAGGAAAGCTGCTGGCTGCCGGGATAGTGGCATGGATCTGGTTTCAGATCACCGAAAGCATAGGCATGAGTATGGGGCTGCTTCCCATTACGGGATTGCCTCTCCCTCTTTTCAGTTATGGGGGAAGTTCGCTGCTTGCTGTGGCTATCGCGCTGGCGCTTGTTCAAAGTGTTGTGATAGTATCAAAAGAGGGCAGATTTTAATTTGAAATTACACGGTTCGGATAATAAACTATTTCCGGCCGGTAAAATTTAGAGAGCGGGAATATTCCTGATAAGTAATTTTCCCGCATCGGGAGGATCTTCAGCATGTTGTCAGAAAAAGGGGCCGACCCCCGCAGGTCCATCCTTGCATCGGTCAAAAGACCGTCAAGGTACACAGGAGGCGAGTGGGGCAGCGGTCCGGTAAAAAGTTCGGATCAGGATGTGGTCAGAGTCTGTTATGCCTTTCCGGATGTATATGAAGTAGGGATGAGCTATCTGGGATATCAGATACTTTATGGACTTACCAAGTCACTTCCATATGCCGACGCGGAAAGAGTCTACACTCCCTGGCCCGATATGGAGGAGGCCCTTAGGTCATCGGGAACAAAACTATGGGCTCTCGAGAGCCGTAGGCCCGTCTCTGACTTTGACGTTCTGGGTTTCACGCTTCAGTATGAGCTTTCCTACACTAATATCCTGACCATACTCGACCTGTCGGGGATACCTTTCCGTTCCGGGGACAGGGGCGATAAAGATCCAATAGTGATCGCCGGAGGTCCCGGTGCTCTTGCTCCCGAGCCGATGTCGCCGTTTATCGATGCTTTCTGCGTAGGTGATGGCGAGGCACTCCTTCCGGATGTGCTCAGTACGATCCACGGAATGAAAGGGAGGGGCCGCGAGGAAAAGATATGGGCACTCTCAAAGATAGAAGGGGTCTATGTCCCGCAGATAAGACAGGACAGGCCCGTCAGGAGAAGGATCGTTGAAGATCTTGACTCCGCTTTCTACAATACAGGCATGATAGTGCCCAACACTGGCATAGTCCATGACAGGATAGCAGTTCAGGTATTCAAAGGGTGTACCAGAGGCTGCCGCTTTTGCCAGGCAGGGATGATAGACAGGCCCGTAAGGGAGAGAAGCGCGGCATCGGTTGAGGACCAGGTCCAAAAACTTTTGAAAAACACAGGATGGGAAGAGGTAGGGCTGCTCTCGCTGGCAACGTGCGACTGGAGCGAAATGGGAGAAATACTCAAAAGATTTGGACCAATGCTGAAAAACAACCAGATAAAGCTAAGCCTGCCGAGTCTCAGGGTCGATGCCTTTTCCGTAAATATGGCTGCTGAGCTGGAGCCTATCCGCAAGGGCGGATTGACCTTCGCTCCGGAAGCCGGTACTCAGCGTCTCAGAAACGTAATAAACAAAGGAGTCTCTGACGAAGATATTGAATCGGCACTGGAGGCAACTTTCTCCCATGGCTGGGACAGGGTAAAACTATATTTTATGATGGGACTGCCGACGGAAAATGAAGAAGATCTTGCGGGTATACACGAGATCTGCAACAAGGCAGTTTCAATAGCGAAAAGACACAAGCGAAAGGGAGACGTGAGCGTTTCCCTCGCAGGCTTTGTTCCGAAGGCTCACACGCCTTTCCAGTGGGAAGCTCAGCTGGACCGCCAGTCTTTGAGGGAAAGAGGCAGGTGGGTGAAGAACAACATAAGGAACCGCAAGGTCGCCATATCCTACCATGAGCCCGAACAGACATATATAGAGGGTGTATTTGCCAGAGGAGATGCAAAGTTGGCAGATGCAGTTGAAGAGGCATGGAAAAGGGGAGAACGCTTTGACGGATGGTCCGAGCATTTCAATTTTGACAGGTGGATGCAAGTCTTCAGCGATCTCGGAATAGACACTGATTCATACGCATGCAGAGAAAGAGGGAGGGATGAGATCCTTCCCTGGGATCATATCGACTCAGGCGTATCAAAGTCATTCCTTCTCGAAGAGAAAGACAGGTCCCTTACCGGAGATCTGACACCGGACTGTCGTGAGGGCTGTAACGGGTGCGGCTGGCAGGGAAGGACCTCTGTGAAAGGTTGTTCAAATGTCTAGGATAAGGATAATATTTGAAAAAACGGGATGGATCACTTTTCTGAACCACCAGGACCTGCCGGTCCTGTTTTCGCGTGCTGCAAGGAGAGCCGGACTCTCACAGGAATTTACCGAGGGTTTTTCTCCTCACCCCAGGATCAGTCTTGGCCCCGCACTTGCTGCCGGAGTAGTGGGATCAAATGAGCCGGCCGATTTTTGGTTCAACGTGTGGGACAGCAGCTGCGCTGAAAAGTGGAACGAAAAATTGCCTGAAGGCATAAGCATAGTTGGTCATGCTGAAGTTGATGGCCCTTCGCTCTCAAAAGAGGCCACGGCTGCGACATACAGGATAAGCGGCATTGGTTTTGACCTGGACTGCGACGCATTGGACGTACTTCGGAATGAGGTCCGTAAGGCCGGGATATTATATGGCTCATTTAACGAAAAAGGTTCTGCGGTCCTCACTGTCGGAGATCTTGAACACTGCGGTGCAGGCAACTTGGTGAGAAGCCTCAGGGATGAAGGAATATGCGAAGGATGGAAGGATCTGTTTATTGTCCGTGAATGCGTTGGCGCGTGGGATGCAGTTTCAGGCACCATCAGGCCTCTTATTTGATGCTGGGGGTATGAAAATGTCATCAGTCGAACCTGCGAAAAAAATAGTTGCAAACCTTATCGATCCTGAAGAGATAAGGATAGCGATCCTTGACGAAAGGGGAAAGCTTTACGACTTTTTCGTTGAAAGGATGCTTGAACATCAGAGGACCGGGGAAATTTACAAAGCCAGGGTAGACAGTGTCCTCCCAGGCATGCACTCGGCATTTCTGAACCTGGGGGACGGAAGGAACGGATTTCTCTATCTTGACGATGTCCGGGGAACAGAGGTCAAACCAGGCATAGAGATGCTTGTCCAGGTAGTGAAGAATGCCAGGAAGGGGAAAGGCGCACGTGTCTCTCCAAGGATATCTCTTGCCGGCAGATACATGGTGCTGATCCCTGAAGGACATGAGACCGGAGTTTCCAAAAGGATAGAAGACGGGGATGAGAGGGCACGGCTGAGATCCATATCAAAGGAAATACGTCCGGAAGGTTTTGGAATAATAATAAGGACGGTGGCAGAAGGGTGCGACACAGAAAGCCTTGAAAACGATGTTAAGGATCTGCTTTCACAGTGGGAGACCATCAAGCGCAATGCCGGACAGAACGGTGCACCATGCCTGATACACAGGGATCTTGGGCTTCTTGAACGTGTCCTTAGAGATGAACTTACTGAAAATATAGACGAAATAGTTATAGATACGGAAGAAGACATGGAAAATATCAGGTCTTTCACGGACCGGTTCTTCCCCGGCAAAAATATAGATGTAAACCTGTATAAAGGCAAGACTCCGATATTTGATGTCTATAATATTGAAAACCAGCTGCTTGAACTTCAGGACAGAAAGGTATGGCTCTCTTCGGGGGCATACCTTGTAATAGACCAGACAGAAGCGCTCACTGTAATTGATGTCAACACCGGTAAATTCGTCGGATCAAAAAATCTCAATGACACAATTTTCCAGACCAACATGGAAGCGGCTGATGAGATCGCGAGACAGCTGAGGCTTCGTGCGATAGGCGGGATCATAGTTGTTGATTTTATTGATATGGACTCAAAGGAGGAAAATCAGGAACTTATTCACCAGATGCAGGAGCTCTTCAAAAACGACAGGTGCAAGGCAAGGGTATACGGAGTTACAGGGCTTGGCCTGGTAGAGATCACCAGAAAGAGGGCAAGGACCGATATCAGAGCTGCTCTGAGTCATGGGTGCCCTTTCTGCGGGGGGCTTGGCCTGGTCCCGCGTGAAGAGAGCATAGCTCTTCAGATAAAAAGGTTCATAAGGAAAATTACCATGTCCTCAAGGTCTGAGGCACTGCTGATCGAAGCATATTCATCAATAGCGGAGTATATTGCAGAGACCTTCCTGGCATCATGGGAAGAAGAATTTGACAAAAAAATATTTATCAGGGGCTGTCCGGAGTTTTCATGGGGAAAGTTCAGACTTGATGCTCAAGGCAGCCTGTCACAGATCGAACATAGGATAAACGCTCTTCAGAAAAGAGAGGGCTGGGCAATTGTACATAAGTCGTCTTCAGCTTAAGGGTTTTAAAAGTTTCGGCGGATCCCACGATCTCTTGCTCTCATCGGGATTCACGGCTATTGTAGGACCTAACGGAAGCGGAAAGAGCAACATACTTGACGCGCTGAGATGGTCTTTGGGAGACAGTCATGCAGGCAGGCTCCGAATATCAAGGCAGAGTGACCTGCTCTTCCAGGGCTCGATAAGCCTCCCTGCGGCAAAGGAAGCGGAAGTCCTCCTGCAGCTCAGAGAAGACTCAAGGTCCTGTTCCGTAAAGCGGAGGGTAACTGCACCTGACGGCAACACTATACTTTTTGTAGACAATGCAAGGAAGACCCTGACTGAACTTGACGACACCAAAAGGGACTGGAAGCTCGAGGGAGACAGGTTCGCCTTCATAGGTCAGGGAGAAGTTGCGGAGGTGATACAGCAGCGGCCTCTCGCAAGGAGAATGCGCCTTGAATCACTCTTTGGAATAGATGTTTACAGAAAGAGGAGAATGGATGCCTCCGACAGGCTCGTCACAGTCAAGGAAGAATACGAACAGCTCAGGAATGTAATGGCAGAACTCCAGGCACGCCGTGAGGAGATCGCCCCCGAAGTACGGAGAGCATCAGAGCTGAGAGAGATACTTGATAAGATCGAAGATGAGAGGAAGCTCTTATATTGGCTCAGGAGACACAGGTCGGAGATCCTGATCGAAGAGATCGGCGAGGATCTTGAAGCGGTAATGGCAGAACAGTCAGTAGTCCTGGGATGGTCTTCAAGATGGAAAAAGGCTTTGGAGGAACTTGAAAGAAATTTTGTGCTGCTTTCAAGAGAGAGACAACAGCAGACATGGGAACTCGAACAGAGCAAAAAGAGCTTCGATTCCCTGATAAAAGCCGGATATGCCTCCGCCTCAAGCCTTAAGGCTTCAAAAGACAGGCTCTGTCAGGCTTCTGAGGAACGAAGGAAAGCAAAAGAACACATGGAAGCTCTCATAGAAGAGCAGAAAAAAACCCAGGAAGAGAATAAAAAGGCACGCGAAGATCTGGAAAAAGGACAGAAAGCTCTTGAAACGGCGGACAAGAAATGGCAGGAATACAACCTTCGCCTGAAGGAAGAAAAAGAGCAGCGTGAGGCCTGGAACAACGAAAAAGCCCGACTGGAGGCAGAGCTGCAGCAGGTCAGGGCCAAGCTCTCGTTCCTTGGCAAAGATCTCCTTGATATCAAAAATAAAAAGATCGAAACGGCAGACCCCGGTAAGAACATTGATTCCGAGATAAAGAAACTGGAGAAGGAAAGAGACCGTCTCCTTAAAGAACAGGATGAAACAGTCTCTGTCCACGGCGGTCTTTATGCAAAAGTCCAGGTTCTGGCGGCAGAACTTCAGCGTGCAAGGAGAGAAGCCTCAAATGCTAGGTCAAAGCTCAATGAGGTAACCGAAGCCATGCAGTCCGACCTCTATCCCCGACCCGTCCAGTACCTTCTTTCGGCTGCAAAGCTGAACAGGCTTGACGCATCGCCTCACGCGGTATTAGATGTCTTTACCTGCGACCCCGCGTACTCAGCCGCACTGGAGGCCTATCTCGGCGGGCGGCAGTTTCAGCTTCTTGTGGAAGACCTTGAAGAGGCGGGACGCTGCATTGATAAATTAAAGACCAACGCCATTGGGAGAGCAACATTCCTCCCTCTTGAGAGGTGCCGCTCCAGATATCCGGACAAACAGTTCAGGCTCCCTAAAGAGGGAATAACAGGCTGGGCTATGGATCTGGTAAAAGTCGACAAACACTGGCTGCCTGCTATCGAACAGATAATGGGAGACCTTCTGATCGTCGAAACCTACGCAGTCGGACAGGGCCTCGTGAGGGCAGGTTTCAAGGGACCTGTCGCAACTCTTGAGGGAGATGTTTTCCAGCCCGGAGGAACAGTCTCAGGCGGAAGGTCACAAAAGTCAGGCAAAACTATCGAAATGAAAGCCCAGATAGCAAAACTTGAGCAGGATGCCGCAAGTTTTACATCAGCGGCGGAAGATCTGGCAAAAAAGTTTAAAGATGCAGAAGCCGAGGAACTGAGAGTATCTGAGCAGAAGGAAGACTATACCAGGAAGATAAGGGAATTTGACGGCAGGATAGCCCTGCTTGCCGATGAAAAGGCATCATTCTCGAAAGAGCAGAAGAGGATAGAGGGAGAACGCGGAAGGATACTTGAAGCGACAGCCGAAGCCGGCAGGCAGTGGAAAGCTGTACTTGGATCACTTGCCGAGCTTGAGGCAAAATGGGACAGCCCGTCAAAAATTGAGGATGACCACCTGATCATAGAAGAGCGTGAGAGGCTGCGTGCTGAGGCTGCGGTCCTTGCGGAAAGGCTCAGATCAAAGTTTGCCCTGATGGAAAGGGTAGGCAGTGAGTTGAGGACAGAAGAAACGAAGATACGAAGCCTGGATGAAGAGATGTCCGACCTTGACCAGAAATGTGTCCGAGAGAGAGCGGGACTCGCCAGGACAGGCAAAAGCTGCCTTGAGATCTTTGAAAGGCGAAGAGTCCTTACTGCAGAGATAGAGGATCACATAAGCGGTTTTTCAAAACTCGAAACCAAACGCGCCCTGATAAAGAAAAAGTCAGAGCTTGCCGATATTCGTTCCAGGGCGGCCCTGGAGCGTATCACATCCTTTGAGGTCAGAAAGGGTGAAGCTGAGAGGGAACTTGAGGAACTGACAAACACATGGGAAGACCAGTATCCCTATCCCGGAGGAGAAGCTTTGCCCGAAGCAGAGGACATCGAAGACCTCAGAAGGAGCATACGCGACGGTGACAGGAAGATAAAGGCCTTCGGGGAAGTAGACATGGGAGTGCTCTCTGAAGACAGGAACTTGAGGGACAGGCTTGCCTTCATGGGCGAGCACCTTGATGATGTCAGGGCCAGCGCCACGGAACTGGAAAAACTGATCTCTGATGCAGACAGGCAGGCATACAAGGTGTTTTCCGACGCACTGCAGGAGGTCGACAGAAGGTTCTGTTCCCTTTTCCAGAGGCTCTTCGGAGGGGGAGAGGCCCATCTGGAGATGATAGAGGGCGAGACTATATGGGATACGGGTGTCGATGTGGTCGCAAGACCTCCGGGAAAGCACCCGCAGGGAATAAACCAGCTCTCCGGAGGGGAGCAGTCGCTTGCCGCCATCTCCCTGCTCTTTGCGTCCATGGAAGTGGCTGATTGTCCTCTTGCCGTTCTGGACGAGGTCGATGCCGCGCTTGACGAGGTGAACCTCAGGAGGTTCTCAGAACTTGCCAAGGAATATGCAAAGAACAGGCAGGTGCTTGCAATGACCCACAGGCGTGTGACTATGGAGAGGGCAGACGTCCTGTACGGGGTGACATTGTCAGAACCGGGACTTTCTCAGGTGATAGGCGTCAGGCTTGAGGAATGGGCCTCATGACGGAAGACAGGGAAGACCTCCTCAGGGGGGTACTGAAGATAAAACAGCCGGGAGAAAAAGAGGGGCCAAGGGTCAACTTGGACACTATACTCCTTGCCCATTACACAAGGCCCAAAAAACAGGAAAAAATACTTGAAATAGGCTGCGCTCACGGGGCAGTCTCCCTGATCCTTGCAAAGAGGGGACACAGCATAGAGGGAGTGGATATACAGCCACACCTGGTAGAGATGGCTGCAGAAAACGCTTCAGCGAACGGCCTTGGAGAGATGACGCGATTCTACGCAGGAGACATCAGACAGCATCGGTCAATATGGAAAGCCCAAAGCTTTGACCGTATCGTTGTCAACCCGCCATACTTCGGGCCCGGGAGCGGCTGCCGGAGCCCATCTGAGGCAATAGCAACCGCAATGAACGGCTCTGAATGCACACTTGATGACATGGTAACAGCCTGCCGTTATCTTTTGAAAAACAGAGGATATCTTGATATAGTCATACACGCGGGAAGAGTCGGAGAACTCTTTGCCCTTTTGGACAAAAACAACATAGCTCCCAAAAGGATTAAAGCGGTCCACCCGAGGCCGGGAGCGGAGGCATCCGTGGTGCTCATCGAAGCGATAAGGGCCTCCAGGCACGGACTGAGGGTAGAAGATCCCCTCTTTGTTCTTGACGAAGAAGGAAAAGAGACGCAGCAGCTGAAGGAAGCCTATATGATTGGAGGAGAATGAAATGCCCCTGACAGTAGTTCCGACACCTATAGGCAACCTTGAGGACATGACGCTGAGGGGGCTCAGGGTGCTGCGCGAGGCAGACCTGATCGCATGCGAGGATACAAGGCATACCCTGAAGCTTCTCAACCACTATCAGATAAGGAAGCCCCTGATCTCCTACCATAAGTTTAACGAAAAAGAAAGGCTTGAGCCCCTTTTAAAGAGGATAGAGGATGGAGAAAACGTTGCGCTTGTTTCGGATGCGGGTACCCCGGGGATATCAGATCCCGGGATGATACTGATAAATGCCGTGATCGAAAGGGGACTCTCTTTAGATGTTCTGCCCGGTCCGAACGCGCTGCTTCCTGCCGTCATCCTTTCCGGGATAGGGGCCGGATCTTTTACCTTTGCAGGTTTCCTTGAAGGCAAAAAAGAAGAAAAAAGGCAAAGGCTCCGGGAACTTCTATATGGAAAAGAGGCCCTGGTATTTTATATGGCCCCCCACAGGCTCCTGAAAGAACTTGAGCTGATGGGGAGCGTGCTGGGAGACAGGCCCGCAGCTCTTGTCAAAGAGATAAGCAAGGTGCACCAGGAATGCATAAGGGGGACACTTCTGACATTCTGCAGTCTGCTGACGGAAGATAAGATACGCGGCGAATTTGTCTGTGTAGTGGCCGGAGCAGAAGAAAAGGAAGCCGCTTTGGATGACCCTGCATGGATGAACGAGGTCCTGATAATGTGCAAATCCGGCGAATCGACAAAAAATGTTGCAAACTTGCTCTCAATAAAGTATTGTATCCCACGAAACAGAATAAAACGGTACATTCTGGAGAACTGTACCGGGGAGGTAGTATAAATGTCCAAAGAGAATTTTTATATCACCACACCTATCTACTACGTCAACGATGTGCCTCATATAGGTCACGCTTATACGACTATAGCTGCTGACGTACTTGCGCGCTGGCACAAGTCCGGCGGGGAGAACACATGGTTCCTGACCGGGACAGATGAGCATGGGCAGAAGATACAGACTGTAGCAGAAAAGAAAGGCATAACACCCAAAGAACTCTGTGATGAGGTAGTGCAGAATTTTCAAAGGCTCTGGGGTGTCCTGAACATATCAAACGATGATTTTATCCGTACTACAGAACCAAGGCACGAAAAAGTCGTTCAGGAAATATTCAGGAGGCTCATGGCGAACGGAGACATATACAAGGGTGAGTACGAAGGCTGGTACTGCGTTCCATGCGAGACCTACGTTCCCGAAGCACAGATAGGGGAGGGAAATACATGCCCCGACTGCCACAGGCAGCTGACTAAAATGACAGAGGAAACATATTTTTTCAAACTTTCCAAGTATGCCGAGCCCCTGCTGAGATACTACGAAGAGAATCCCGATGCCATAATGCCCAGATCAAGATACAACGAGATAATCAGTTTCATAAAGAGCGGGCTTCGTGACCAGTCAGTCTCGCGTACGACTCTTGACTGGGGGATCCCCCTTCCCGGAGATGAGAAGCATGTTATTTACGTCTGGTTCGATGCACTCATCAACTACCTTTCAGCACTTAACTTTCCTGAAGAGGGGGGGCTTTGGCAGACATACTGGCCCTCTGTGCGCCACCTTGTCGGAAAGGACATAATCAGGTTCCACTGCGTTATATGGCCCGCGATGCTTCTGGCCCTCGGAGTGAACCCGCCGGTAAGGGTATTTGCCCACGGCTGGTGGACGGTCGAAGGTGAAAAGATGTCGAAGTCGATCGGCAACGTCGTAGATCCCTTTGAGATGGCGGACCTTTACGGCGTCGACGCCTTCCGTTACTTCCTGCTCCGCGAAGTCCCGTTCGGCAATGACGGGGATTTCTCAGAACATGCGATGGCAAGCAGGATAAATTCAGACCTGGCAAATGACCTTGGGAACCTTCTCAGCAGAAGCCTTCAGATGATCGAAAAATTCCGGGGGGGAAACCTCCCCGCCAGCTTCAAAAGCGAGGATATCGACAGGGAGATAGAGGACCTTGGGATAAAAACGCTGAGTGAGATGGAGTCATGCATGGAACGTTTTGCCTTTGACGAGGCGCTCAAAGCACTTTGGGTATTCATAAGCCGCTCAAACAAGTACATAGATGAGACCCAGCCCTGGAAACTAGGCAAGGAGGGGGAGATCGAGCGTCTTGATGCTGTCCTCAGGACCCTGTGGGAGTCGCTTCGCCTCTCTGCGGTCCTTGCAGCGCCCTTCATGCCGGAGACATCTGCCCGGATATGGGAGCAGCTTGGCCTTACCGGAAGCCCTCTTGAGGGGGGACGCGCTTCCTGGAGATGGTGCGTAACAGATTCACCTGTGAAAATAAACAAGGGAGAGATACTCTTCCCCCGCATCGACATTGAAAAATGGAAAAAGGAAAAAGAGGCACGTGATATTGAAAAACGCGCGGCGGCTGATCCGACGGCCTTCTACAACTTTGACGACCACGAAGCCGAGGTGGGCATAGGAGATTTCAGCAAACTGGAGTTCAGGGTCGCGCTTGTAGAAAAGGTCGACGTAGTCCCTAAAGCCGACAAGCTCTATATACTGAGCCTTGATCTCGGTTATGAAAAGCGGACCATAGTCTCAAGCATTCGGGAGTTCTACAGGCCCGAAGAGCTTGAAGGCAAAAAGATAGTGGTGCTCTGTAACCTCAAGCCTGCAAAATTCCGCGGTGTGCCCAGCAACGGCATGCTCCTTGCCGCGGAGAGCCCGGATACCAGAAAGGAATCCCTGACGCTTCTGACAGTAATGGATGGATCGATACCGATAGGGAGCAGGATCCACTAGATTTTCCGGCTTCAGACCGGAACAAAAGCATAGAGAACGGACGTTCTCCCTTCTGAAGCCGCTTTGGCCCTTCAGGGGGAGAGCGTTGCTTTATGGCCGGGGCTGCTCCTAAGATGCCAGCATAACGACGGCCACAACAAACCGGGCAATCTGCCTTTACCGGGCTCAGGCAGCCATGAAAGGGAATCAGCCATGTTTCTTGTAGATACACATTGTCATCTGAACAGAGAATATTATCCGGACGGACTGTCAGCGGTCTTTGAGAATGCCCTGAAGTCTGATGTAAAGCGGCTCCTTTTTGCTTCGGCAGACATGGCTTCAACCAGGGAAGCAGTAGAACTGGCAGAGAAACACGATGGATTGCCGGAAGTATGGGCACTTGCCGGGGTTCATCCACATGAGGCTTCATCAGTTTCGGCTGGGCTGCCAAATGAACTTGAGGATCTTGCGAAAAGGCAAAAAGTTTCGGCAGTAGGCGAGATAGGCCTGGACTTCTACTATGATAATTCCCCACGGGATATCCAGAAGGAAGTATTCCGCTCCCAGCTGCTCCTTGCAAAAAAGATAAGCAAACCTGTAGTGATACACGTAAGGGATGCCTCAAAGAGATCATGCGGAGACGCAAATTCTGAAATGCTTGCGATCCTCAGGGAGGAATCGGCTGAAACTGTCGGCGGAGTAATACATTGTTTCTCCGGAGACGCGCAAAATGCCATGGATGCACTCGACCTTGGCTTCTACATCTCATTTGCCGGCCCGGTGACCTATCCTAAGAACAAGGCGCTTCGTGAGATTGCCATGGACGTAGTCCCGCTTGACAGGATACTTTGCGAGACAGATTCCCCATACCTTGCCCCTCAGCAGATAAGGGGGAGGAGGAACGAGCCCTGCCATGTGCGCGAGGTATATGAGATGATATCGATGCTCAAGGGAATTCCTACTGAGGAATTTGCGGAAGCTGTAAAAGAGAACGGGGAGAGACTGTTTGGCTGGGGAGGGATCGCCAATGTTTGAGTACAGGCTGATCGCGAAATGTCCCGAGACGGGTGCCCGCGCAGGAGAACTTATTACTCCGCATGGTGTGATAGAGACTCCTGTCTTCATGCCTGTCGGCACTCAGGCCACCGTAAAAGCGATGACGCCGCCCGAACTTGAAGAAATAGGAGCCCAGATCATCCTGGGCAACACATACCACCTTTACATGCGTCCGGGTGCCGATATAGTAGAAGAGGCCGGCGGACTGCACAAGTTTATGCAATGGCACCGCCCCATACTGACGGACAGCGGTGGGTTTCAGGTATTCTCGCTCTCAGAGCTCAGAAAGATAACGGATGAGGGCGTGGAGTTCAGGTCTCACCTTGACGGCAGCAGACATTTTATGCGCCCTGAAGATTCCATGGACATACAGCAGAAGCTGGGAAGCGATATCGCGATGGCTTTTGACGAATGCGTCGTCTGGCCGACAACGGAAGAGTATTCCGGATCGGCTATGGAGAGGACCATCAGCTGGGCCAAGAGGTGCAAAGAGCATCATTCAAGGGAAGATCAGGCGCTTTTCGGAATAGTCCAGGGGTCGATGTTTGAGGCACAGCGCATTGAATGCATAAGAAGACTGGAAGAAATAGGCTTTCCCGGTTATGGGATAGGGGGCCTTTCTGTAGGAGAATCCCATGATGATATGTACAGGATACTTGACGCACTATGCCCCGAGATGCCGGTGAACAAGCCGCGGTATCTCATGGGTGTCGGCCATCCGGCCAACCTTGTTGAGGGTGTGGCAAGGGGCATAGACATGTTTGACTGCGTACTTCCGACAAGGAACGGAAGGAACGGCGGAGTCCTGACCGGCTTTGGAAAAATGAATCTCAAGAACAGCAGTTTTGCAAGGGACTTCACACCAATCGACCCAACGTGCGGATGCTATACATGCAAAAATTTTACCAGGGCATACATCAGGCACCTCTATGTGGCCGGCGAAATACTTGCAGCCAGGTTATGCAGCTGGCACAACCTGTATTTTCTGGTGAACCTGATGAGAGATGCCAGGCAGTCGATAATCGAGGGCCGCTATCCCCTGTTCATGCGTGATTTCTTCAGTAAGTACAACGAAGGTCCGATCCGGCAATGATGAGCAGGATGGAAGAGAGACCGGAAGAACGGAAGGCCTTGATCAACGATGAAATGCTTACGGAGATCCGCCTCGCTGCCCAAATGATACTCTCAGGAGAACTTGTGGGGTTCCCGACTGAGACGGTCTACGGACTTGGTGCCAACGCACTTGACATGGAAGCTGTTAAAAAAATATATGAGGCGAAGGGGCGTCCCTCTGACAATCCTCTTATAATACATGTCTGCAACATAAAAATGGCAGAGTCGGTAGTTGATCTGAACTGGCGGGCAAGATTACTGATGGATATATTCTGGCCTGGACCGATCTCCCTTGTTTTGAGAGCGAAAGATATAGTCCCTGAGATCACCAGAGGCGGCCTTGATACTGCAGCTGTAAGGATGCCCGACAACGCGATAGCACTTGAGCTTATCCGGATATCAGGGGTGCCGATAGCGGCTCCCAGCGCCAACAGGAGCGGCAGGCCGAGCCCTACGGATGCCGTTACGGTAAGGGAAGACATCGGAGAGGCTGTAGCCATAGTTCTCGACGGCGGTCCTGCCAAGGTGGGGCTTGAATCTACAGTTCTTGATGTAAGCGGGGAGTCTCCGGTCCTTCTCAGACCCGGAGGCATTTCGAAGGAGGAAATAGAAACGGCCCTTAACATGCCGATCCTTCTCCCCTCCGATGGCAATTCACTAAAACGTTCCCCCGGAACAAGATACAGGCATTATGCGCCTAAGATCCCTCTTCTGCTTGCAGACTGCAGCTACAGCTCAGAATCGGGCGGCAAAAAATGGGCATGGATAGGAACATCAGAACCAACGGGTTCGCCATTTATCAAGATAATATTCAAAGACACTGAGGAATATGCCAAGGAACTTTTCCGTGTTCTCAGGTTAATTGAAAAAAGCGGAGCCGAAACAATAATTGCTGAGATACCAGATGAAAGCGGTATAGGACGGGCTTTGAAAGACAGGTTGGTCCGTGCTTCGGGTATTTGACTAGGTCCGTTTACAATGCTATAATTTGCGCTGCTTCCGGGGCGTAGCGCAGTCTGGTTAGCGCGCCTGGTTCGGGACCAGGAGGTCGGAAGTTCAAATCTTCTCGCCCCGACCAAATATTCCAGGGCCTGCGTTCCCGACGCAGGCCTTTTTTGTGCGTTTTTTTAATTACAATTTATAAGCTGACTATTGGCAAATGACCAAAAATTCCGTACAAAGCAAGATCGGGACTTTCAAAGTCCCGATCTTGCTTTGTTATTGATCCTGAAAGCAGCTGCCTATCGTATATCTAGTCCCTGGCCCAGAAACTGGTGACGATCGTCCGGTCCCTGTTGTCGTAGTCTGTACCGCTGATCTCAACCCTGTATCTGCGGCCGTAGCGGACTCCGCTTATTGCAAGTTCAACTGAATTCTGTCCTGTTCTTATGATCCTTGCGCTATAGCTTCTTCCCTGTGAATCTCTCACTGAAACCCGAACACGGCCATTCCACCTGATATTGTACCCGCGCGGATAATTAAGTGTGATCCTTACCCTTCCTGAACTGTCGTACCAGATCCTATCGATATCCGCATCTCTCTGACTGTAATTTTGATTATACCGCCAGTCGTCCTGAGCCCAAAAATCGCCTCTTACCCTGTAATCCCTGTTACGGTCATCCCGGCCATATATCTCGGCGCTGTATCTTTCTCCAAGGACAAGATTTGCGACTATCAGTTCGAGGACATTTCGGTCGAAATTCTTTACTCTTGCGTTATATGCTCTTCCATGGCTGTCCCGTACAACGATCTTTTGATTATTATCCCATCTGAGAGCTTCATTATCGGGATTTTTGATCTTGATCTGAAGATTTCCTCCCTTGCTGTACCTCATTTCTTC
>DAITML010000003.1:0-63485 GCA_036835165.1 Synergistaceae bacterium
ATGGAGGCTGACATTAATTTTTATAACTAAACCTTGCTAAGCAATCGCTGAGCAGTGGCTAAGCAGTCGCGAAGCGGTCGTTAAGGCAGGCGGGGAGTGCGGCGGGAAGATGCCGCGGCAAGCGATAGGCAAGCAGTTGTAAATGCAGGCGGGGAGTGCGATCGCCGGAGAATTGCGGCCAAAGGCCGCGGAGGTTCAAAATCTCCGTCGTTCCCGAATACTTAAATCGGGGATCCAGTGTCTCTGAATCTAGTCCATCAGTGTATTTACGGAGCAAACCAAAGCCACTGTATCCCGGAATCTCAAAGCGCATTCGAAATGGTTCGAGCACTAAGGTCAATTAAAAAAGTATTCCTGACGGAAAACGGTGCTCTCCCGACAACCCCATACCGGAAAGACGATAAGGGGCTCGGGGCTCAGATCCTTACAACCGTTTGACTATTGTTTGACGACCGTTTGACCGCCCCTACAACTGCTGAGCCATGATTTTAAAAACAACTGATTTGCGATTGATTCCCAATCGATTACCGATTGACTCCCGGCTGGTGTCCGGGTTTGATCCAACAGTACGACAGGAGGTTTTCAGATGGGCGAATTCAACATCATTGGCAGGTCCCATTTAAGGGATGACGGTCCGGGAAAGGTCACGGGCCGGACTGAGTACATTGCCGACATAGATATGCCGGGATGCTGGGTGGGAGGCATCGTCAGGTCGAAGGTCGCCAGGGGAAGGCTGAAGGAGATCAAAAAATCACCCGCCTTCGACTGGTCGAAGGTGACTGTCGTGACCCGCGAGGATATACCGGGTGAAAACTACATTTCCATGGTCAGGACCGACTATCCGGCCCTCGCCGATGAGGAGGTAAATTACTTTTCTCAGGCGATAGCGCTGGTGGCGGCACCTGATGTCAAACTTCTGGAAGAGGCGCTGGCATCCATTGAGGCTGAGATCGAGCCCCTTAAACCTGTGCTTTCCGTCGAGGAGGCCCTTGAGGGGAAGGACATCATCTGGGGGAGAGACAACATTATCGACGAATACAGGACCGAATCGGGAGACCTTGAAAAGGGTTTCTCGGAGGCCGACATAATAGTCGAAGGGGACTGGGCGACAGGGTTCCATGAGCAGCTCTACCTGGAGCCCCAGGGCATGGCGGCGGCCATGCGGGAGGACGGGTCGGTGGAGGTCATCGGCTCGCTGCAGTGCCCTTTTTACGTTCACGGGGCGATCCAAAAGGTGATGGGGCTTCCGCCGGAAAAGGTGATAATAAGGCAGGCGGCGACGGGAGGAGGATTCGGGGGCAAGGAGGACTACCCCTCTATACTCGGCTCATACGCGGCCCTGCTTGCACTGAGATCGGGGCATCCGGTCAGGATAGTATTTGACAGGGAGGAGGATCTCCTTGTAACGCCCAAAAGGCATCCGTCCAAGAGCCATTACAGGATGGGAGTCAAAAAGGACGGCAGGATAACGGCCCTTGACGCTGACATCATCCTGGACAGCGGAGCCTACACCACGCTGAGCAGGGTCGTTCTTCAGCGTTCTCAGCTCCACGCATGCGGGATATACCATGTGCCTAACGTAAGGATAAGAAGCAGGGCAGTGGCGACGAACACACCTCCTAACGGGGCTTACAGGGGCTTCGGAGCCCCCCAGTCGATATTCGCGATGGAACGCCAGATGGACCTTGCGGCTAAGGAACTCGGGATGGATCCGCTGGATATCCGGCTTAAAAACGCACTTAGGACGGGCGACAGGTTCCCCTACGGGCAGATCCTTAAAGAGAAGGACAACGCGGTGAGCGTTCTCGAAAAGGCGGCGGAGATGTCGGACTACCGGGCTAAGAGAGAGCTTTGTGCATCCCAGCCTGAAGGAAGGATAAGGAAAGGGATAGGAATAGCCGCGGCACTTCACGGAGGTGGCTTTACCGGAGCCGGGGAGGACAAGATGGGCACGACCGCCAGGGTCTGCTTCGACGGCAGCAGCTTCTGCATATACGTCAGCAGCGCGGAGATCGGGCAGGGGTCATCGACTGTCATGCGCATGGTGGCGGCGGAGGAGCTTGGTGCTGAGATAGGTGATGTCACATATATGATGCCCGATACCTCAAAGGCACCCAACACCGGCCCGACAGTCGCCTCGAGGACAACGATGTATGCTTCGAAGGCTGTAAGGGACGCCTGCGCGAACATCCGAAGAAAGCTTGAGGATTGGAGAGTCGGAAAAGACCTGCCGGCAGAAAGGCCGGTTACGGCTCTTGCGGCGGAATACATGCGGGAAAAGGGAAGGCTGGACGAGTTCGGATACAACGTATTCAATGACGGCAGCGCCTGGGATGAAGAGAAATTTGAGGGCGATGCCTACCGCGGTTATGCATGGATCGCAAACGTGATAGAGGTCGAAGTTGATACGGATACGTATGAAGTTTCAGCTGAAAAGGTCTATGCAGCAGCAGAGGTCGGCAGAGCAATAAATCCGATGCAGCTCAGAGGGCAGCTGACGGGAGGCATGCTCCAGGCGATCGGATGGTCGCATCTTGAAGATATGAGGATCGATGATAAGGGCAGGTATACAGCTTCCCATATGAATGCCTACCTTGTCCCGACGACGCTCGATACTCCGGAGTGGGAGATAGAGCTGCTGGAGGATCCCTGCGACCAGGGATGCTTCGGCGCCAAGGGCATAGGGGAGCTTCCGATGAACGCGGCGGGGCCTGCATTTGTTTCCGCGGTCGACAGTGCAGCAGGAGTCTTTTGCGACTCTATCCCCTGTACAGGGGAGAAGCTCTTCAGGCTGATGTGCCCGGAAAAAAAGAAGTCACAGGTGGGAGGAAGATAATAATGAGGATAGAAATGACGATAAACGGAGCCCTTTATTACGCCGATGTTCCTCCCATGAAGCCCCTTCTGGCAGTCCTCAGGGAAGATTTGGGCTTTGCCGGATCGAAGGAGGGCTGCGGAGAGGGAGAGTGCGGGGCCTGCTCGGTAATTATTGACGCAAGGCTTGTAAATGCCTGTCTGGTCCCGGCCGTACAGGCATCGGGGCGCGAGATCCTGACAGTCGAGGGTCTGGGGGATCCCGATGAGATGGACCTGCTCCAAAGCGCATTCGTATCCGAGGGTGCCGTCCAGTGCGGTTTCTGTACTCCGGGAATGGTAATGGCGGCTCGGGCGCTTCTTGAAGAAAATCCGACCCCGACGAGGGATGAGATAAAGGTTGCGCTCTCCGGAAACATCTGCCGCTGCACCGGCTATGAGAAGATATATAACGCGGTGGAGAAGGCCGTCAGCGAGGGATATTGCGATACCTTCAGGGTTCGGGAAAATCTTTGCAGCGGACAGGCTCCGGCTCCGACATCGGAGGACGACATGAACTGCCATACGCCGGAAAATCTGAGCGAGGTTTTGGAAATACTCGAAAAAAACAGTGGGATATCGATCCTTGCGGGAAGCACTGACATCATACCCGACATAAAAAACGGCAAATATACATTCAAAAAGATAATGGATCTCAGCAGGGTCAAAGAGCTGAAGGGGATCAACAAGACCGGGGATACGATAAGGATAGGCAGCTGCGTGACTAACGGCGACATTATCAGGAGCAGCATTGTCAAAAAGTATCTCCCGGCCCTCTGGGATGCGGCTTTCAGGAGCGGTGCGCCGGCAGTGCAGAACAGGGCGACCATTGGGGGAAACCTCTCCACAGCCTCGGGTGCGGCTGACCTTCCGACTATACTCCTTCCCCTTGATGCCGGCGTAATAACTGAGGGGCCGGAAGGTGCACGGGAAATGAAGCTTGAGAAGTTCATCATCGGCTATAGAGAGCCCGACCTGAAGGCGAACGAGATAATGAGAGAGATCGTGATCCCGCTGCCCCGCGGGAACAGCGTTCAGAAATTCTGCAAGAGAGGTTCAAGGAAGGCTCTCACGCTCTCCAGGATCTCGCTTGGATTCTATGCGGAGATAGAAAACGGCGTGATATGGGAGTTCCGCGCAGCCGCCGGAAGCATGTCTCCCATACCTCTGAGGCTCAGCGGACTTGAGTCTGTCCTTAAGATGAAGAAGCTGACACCGGAGCTCGCCGAAGAAGCAGCAGCCGCGGCATACGAAGAGGTCAACCCAAGAAAGAGCCCGGAGTGGCGAAAGAAGATGACCTCGAACATCGTAAAGAGCTTTCTGAAGGAACTTATGCAGGAGAACTGAAAAAAAGGGGGCGCCGCTTTTCGGCGCCCCCTCAAATATTGTCAGGATCAGTTGAATCTTACAAGGAATGCGGTGAGAGAATCGTAAAAGCTGTCGGGGTTCTCAAGGAACGATGTCTGAGAGGCCTCGGGGATCGTTACCCTTACAGCGCCGGGTATCAGCGAACGGTAGTATTCTATGGTCTCTTTTCTAACCTGGTCGTATACTCCGGCGATGATCAGCACCCTGACCTTTATATGGGGAAGCTTCGGTGTTATGTCCATGTCCTTGAGTATCCCTATGCAGGTGAATTCGCTGGGACCCCACATGTGTCTGTAGACTCTCATGCCGTTGGGAGTCTTGGGCTTCATCGCGTAATGCCTGAACTGCCTCTGGTGCTTCTGCAGCTCACGGCACTGGTAATGTTTGTTGTATTCCGTGATTATCTCCTGGTAGAGCCTGCCTTCGAACTGTATCTCCTTTTCGGATTCCTCTACTGTCCTGAGATAGTCCTCACCCATCTCCGCAAGCCTTGATTTTGCGTCCCTGATCCATATTTCCGTGCTCAGGTAGGGGCTTACCATCGTAATGGATATGACAGGCGAATCCGGCGTCCTCAACACATGCTCGGCAGCAAGCATTGCTCCCCAGGAATGTGCGATAAGGTGGAGCTTCTTAACATTCATCTGACTGATGATAATGTTCAGGGTTTCGATGTATCTCTCGGGGACCCAGACTGACTCATCGCCCACGTCGTTCATCTCGTCGCTTCCAAGCTGGTTGTACAAGTAGACCTTGCAGTCCTTCGCAAGCATCTCAGCCATAGGTGTAAAGGATTCGAAATTGCCCCCCGGGCCACCGTGAATGAATAGGATAGGGATGGTGGAATCGTTGTCGCCTAATACGTTAAGTGCAACATAGCCTCCCGGCACGTCTATGTATTGGGTCTTCATCTCAATTGCCATTTCCGGTTCCTCCCTTCGCAGTCAGGTATTCCTCTCCTCAGATTATATCGTAATTTTCTGAATATTTGAAGGTCAACAGGCATCATTTAGGAATTTTTACCAACTTTCGATAAAAAGAAGTTATTTATAATAATTTTGGCGAGATTAGTTAATGCTGACAAATATTGCATAAGAGCGACAGCAATTTTGCAGGAGAGGAATATGTCAATGCGGGAAAAATATGCATGCATACTCATCTTTTCCGGGTTATTATTGGTATGTTGATAGTTTGTTATGTATGGAAAGGCATCGTGTCAGCGAAAATATGATATCAGGAGGAGTAATGGAATGTCATATCCGGATCCGGTGATGGCAATTTGCTACGATTTCGACGGGACCCTTGCTCCGGGAAACATGCAGGAACACGATTTCTTTCCAGATCTTAAGGTAGCTCCAAAAGATTTCTGGGAAGAGTCGAACGCACTTGCAAGGGAGCAGGAAGTCGACCCGATACTGGCGTACATGAAGCTGATGCTCGACAAGGCGAGGCTTTCAGGAAAGGTCAGGGTCTCAAGGAGCGCTTTCAGAGAATACGGCAAAACAGTAACTTTCTTCAAAGGAGTCAGGAGCTGGTTCGGTGAGATCAACGAGTATGCAGCTCAAAAGGGCGTCAGGCTCGAGCACTACATAATATCGTCAGGACTAAGGGAGATGATCGAGGGGACCGCTATCAGCAGGCACGTGAAGGCCATATATGCGAGCTCTTTCATATATGACCAGCACGATGTCGCGATATGGCCCGCCAACGCGGTCAACTACACGACCAAGACTCAGTATCTGTACAGGATAAACAAGGGTATAGAAAGCATCACTGACAACGTGGCTATTAACGAGTTCGTCGCCGAAGAGGACCGCAGGATACCATTTTCAAGGATGCTCTTCATCGGCGACGGAAGCACTGATGTTCCTTGCATGAAGCTGGTCAAGAACCAGGGCGGGCATGCAATAGCCGTCTATTCTGCAGATAACGCCACCGGCAGGGAATATGCCGAAAGGCTTCTGAGGGACGGACGCGTAAACTTTATAGCCGAGGGGGTCTATACGAAGAACTCTAAAATGTTTAAATACACGTCTTCGATAATAGATATGATCTCAGCCTCATATAAACTTTATACCCTGATGAAATCAGCGGGAAAAACCCAGAAAGAGAGCGGGGCGGAAAACTGACTCTCCCGGAGGAGAGGCCGGCAGGTTAGGTCATTTTTCTTCTGTCTGCCTGGTATCGTCCTTCAGCCGGATCTCTGCCTGCGGGAAGGGGATGACGATGTTTTCACTGTTGAAAGCCGCCAGTATCTTCTGCCGGATCGAACTTTTGACGTCCCTTTCCAGGTTTTCCTTGATATCGACAAAGAACTGTGCAGTGAGATCTATTGAGCTTTCACCGAAGTTTTCGAAAAGTATTTTGAACGGCGGCGACTTCAGCACGTTCCTGTCCTTGCTGAGGATCTCCCTGATTAGGGACATGGCCTTCTCTATATCAGTGCCGTATGCGACCGAAAGACTGACTTCTGTTCTTGTGAATGAGTTGTTGAGCGTGAGGTTCAGGATGGCACCGTCAAGGACCTTGCTGTTGGGGATTATCAGATGGTTGCTCTGCTCGCACTTCACTACGGTGTTCTGAAGAGTGATCTCCTCAACTACTCCCCTTCTGTCGGAAATTATTACTTCGTCTCCAATCCGTACCTTTTTCTGGAAGAGGAGTATGATCCCGCTGAAAATATCTCCTGTGTATTTCTGTGCGCCGAATCCCACTGCGATCGCTATGGCCCCTCCGAGGAATGCGAATGCGGTCATGGGGATATGAAGGCTCCAGAGACCGAAAAATGTTGAAATAATGACCCCCGTGTAGTATATGAATTTCTGTATCAGCAGGCTGCTGTGCCTGCTCATCGTCAGGCCGTCCGCTGTCCTTTTCCTGAAAGAGTACGCAAAATATCTTGTAACTGCTATGCCTATAAGGAAGATCATCAGTGCGAATGAAAGCTTGCCGACCGTGATCGGATATTCGTCCACGTGCCAGAGCTCGGTTTCCTTTATCCTCGTAATGCTGCTGCCCCAAAAGAATCCAAGTTTTTCTTCCGTGTCATGGATGCCTGATATCCGGGCCGATTCCTTCTGCAGGTCCATGTACTGGCTTCTTATCATCCCAAGGTCGACAAGGTAGGATAGGTATCTCCTCTTGCTTAGGGCAAGGTTATTTAGGAACCCGACCTTTTTAGCCCCGTCACTTTCGGTCATGAGGGGGCTGTCCCCTCCGAATCTTCTTTTTACGGCCTGTTCGGTCTCCCTAATATTTTGTATCGCGTCAACACATTGGGTGATATTTGAATTAATGTCGTCTATGTAATCATCTGTCTTTGAAAGGATGTATTTTTGCCTTGCAATATCCAGGTTTCCTTCAAGGAGGTCCTGCATTCCTCTCCAGACAGACCTGAGTGATGTCAATTTTTCCAATATTTCGAGGTTCATCAGGATCTCGTCCCTTATGAGCTGTTTTTCATTTGAGATCCAAAACCGTGTGAACTGGCTCAGCTCCGAGGGGTCATCGATATGACCGAATCCGGGGTCCAGTTTTTTCTCAAGCTGCGAAATATTTTCGTAAAGATATTTGGTCTTTTCCATTACAACAGAGTTTAGCAGAGCGAAATCTTCATTGCTGAACCTGATTTTCTGCCTTACCCTCTCAAGGAGGGGCTTAAGTATCCCGAGCTTGCCCTCGGTGTCTTCAAGTTCCCTCTCGGCCAACGATATGGTAGTGTTGTAAAGATTGCTTACGGCAGTACACTGTTCCAGCTTTGCGCTGATCTCCATCATGCTCCAGCTGTCGTTCAGGCTGTTTGATCCCGGCCTTGAAAGTCGGTCGTTAAGGAGACGGAATTTCTTCTCCGCCTCTGTTCTTTCGTCCGTGTTCCTGAGGAGGGAAGATTTTGCATTCTCGATCACGCGCCTGTATCTGTCTGACTCGTTGCTGTAATTTTCCAGATCTTCGATGATGTCAAGGTATAGAAGGAACGAATAGGGAGGTTCTTTTTGTGCAAGCTCTTCCAGCCGCCCCTCTTCAAGAATGAACTGCGAAGGGGCGGTCCCCTGCTTCTGGAGGAAATAGATGCTGTGATAGACCTCTATGTTGTGCTCGAGCATCATTTCATAATTGATCACCTGTGAGACCGGTATCCCGTACTGTCTTGCAAGCCCGTCCTCCAGGCCCTGAATTTTAAGGATCTCATATCTGAGGGTCTTTACTCTCTCAAGGGGCTGAGACTGATACTCAAGAAATTCTCTCTTGATATCGGCAAGTGTTTCGGCAGAAGAGAGGCCGGCGAATATAATTGTCAGCATAAATGAGATGATGAGGAAGGAAAAGCATTTTATCGGCATTGGTCTGATCTTTCCCACTAAAGTTCCCCCCGCGGTAAGAGCTTTGGGTGCCAGTACAGTGCTATTTTACACTAATGATGCAAAACGGGAAGGGATCAGCCGCAATAATCAACTGCTGTCCCTTCCTGTTTTTCCGGACTTAATTTTTCAGGAGTATACCCAGAATGGCTATCCGAGGAGGAAACCGGGGAGCAGCGGATCTGACTCCTGCTGTATAAGCCAGTTGAATCCTGTGATATTTGCCGTTCCCTTTATGTAGGGCTGTATTGCATCGAATTCCCCGACCTTGGGTCCGGGCTCATAATGCCCCTCGAAAACTGTTCCGAGTATGCTTTCGTGCGGGAATATTTCTCCCGGTTTAAGCTCGCCCTTTGCAGCCAGCAGTGCCATCTTGGCGCATGTTCCTGTGCCGCACGGTGACCTGTCAACGTTTTGGGCTCCAAAGATGACACAGTTTCTGGCGATTTCGCCCTCTTTGTGTATGCCGAACTCAGCCAGCAGGATCGTGTTGTTTTCAGGGATAAGGGGGTGCTGGACACTGTGCTGCTTGTTTGCCTCCGCCATTACCTCGAGCCCCATCTTCGTTATTGCCGCCGTCTCTTTGGGAACTATCTCAAAGCCGAAATCTTCAGCTTTGAGGATCGCAAAAAAGTTTCCTCCGAAACAGATGTCAAACTTTACTTTTTTATCTATAGATGGGAGGTACAGATCCAGATCCCTTGCATATACAAATGCAGGTACGTTCTTAAGTGTCGCTGACACTGCCTCCCCGTTCTCCACTTCGACAGTCATGGTTACCAGGCCTGCAGGTGTGTCAAGCTTTACCTCGGTCGTAGGTTCTGTGACCGGGACCATCCCAAGGTTTACCATCGCGGAAGACAGGCCGATGGAGCCATGTCCGCACATCGACACACTGCCGCCTGAATCGCAGAAGATCACTCCTGTGTGGGCTTCCGGGTTTACGGGAGGCACCATTATTGCACCGAACATGTCGGCATGACCGCGCGGTTCGGTCATGATGAAGCGGCGGAATTCATTGTGATTATCACAGAAATCTTTCCATTTTTCAGACATCGTCTTCCCTTTAAATATGGGAGCGCCTCCGATAATTATCCTTGTCGGCTCACCGCAGGTGTGGGAATCGACAGCCGCAACCATTTTTGTGATCTTCATTCTGATATCCACCTTTCTTCTGATAAGATCTGACCTTTTCTGATGCTATCATAATAGGCCATCCTCTGCAATCTTAGGTCAGAAATTTTATTTTTTTGATTGACAAATCATAATATGCGATTTAATATTCTGGTGGAATAAACGCTCCGTATATTATTTTTTTAGGAGAAAATGCTCCATGGAAAACGTCCCGCTCTCCCTTCTTGAAAGGATAAGATCCGGATCCGGAAGCCTCCCTCCGGCTCAGCGAGTCGTTTCGGACTACATCCTCTCATCTTATAAATCACTTGCCTATGTAACTTTGGCAGAGCTTGCCAGGCTGACTTCGACAGGGCAGGGTACGGTCGTCAGGTTTGCCCAGGCGCTCGGTTACGGTTCTTTCTCAAATTTCAGGGGTGCATTGAGAGAGGAGATAGAGAGGGGGGCGCCTAGAAGTCTGGAGATCTATTCTTCCAAGAGCGCAAATGCAGAAGATGCAGCCCCTTTCGATACCGTCTTCGAGATGGAAAGGAGCCTGATAGATGAGACCTACAGCCTTATCAAAAAAGAAGAGTTTAATGAGGCAGTTATGCTCATATCCGATGCTCCTGCACTCGTCGTTGCCGCTTCGGGGAGCAATTCCTTCCTTGCAGAATACGCCGGTTACTTTTTGGGGACGATGAAAGAAAACGTCTCGGTGATCAAGGAGAACGACCTCCACGGCATGAACATACTCCTCGATGCTCCTCCCGGGACGGCGGCTTTTGTCTTCAGTTTTCCCAGGTATCCCATAAAGACGCAGTCTGTCGTAAAAGTCATGCGCGAACGGGGGATAAGGATACTGGGGATCTCCGATTCGCAAGCCTCTCCGATAGCGGAGTATTGCGATCCGCTGCTGAAAGTGCCGCAGAAGTTCATGACGTTCATGGATCCATGTGCCGCTGTCATGTCACTGGTCCATTCCATCCTATACGGAGTATGGCTCCGTGACAGGGAGAGGTGCAGAGATAGGATAGAGGCCCGAAAGCGTCTCTTTGAGGGTGAGAAGCTCTTTGTGTCGGAGAATATATCCCTTCCCGACCTGACACCATAGATCATTAATTTATAGAATTACGACCCGGCATGCCGGGATAAAGACAAACAGGAGGCGTTGCAGTAATGGCATACGATGTTCGTTTTGTTTCTGAGGCAGATGTGCAGTCACTGGGTATAACGATGAAGGAAGTAATGGACCATGTGGAGATCGGATGGAAGATGAACGGCGGAAAGAAAACAGAACTTCCCGCAAAGATCGGAGTACATCCCAGGCATGACTGCTACATGCATGCCATGCCCTGCTGGATCGGCGGGGAGGTCGATATGGCCGGGATCAAATGGGTCGCCGGCTATCCCAGCAACCTCCAAAAAAAGCTCCCATACAACAACGGCGTCTTTATCCTTAACGATGTCGAGACAGGCGTAGTCAAGGCGATAATGGACTGCAACTGGATGACTACATGGAGAACGGGTGCGGCGGCAGGACTGGGAGCTAAATATTTTGCTGACCCCAAGGCAGAAGTCGTGGCAGTGGCCGGCCTGGGAACGATCGGAAAGATAACCCTCAGAGCCTTCAAAGAGGTCCTTCCGGCGATGAAGACGGTCAAGCTCTACGACCCGATGCCGGGACAGGCCGAAAGATACATTGAAGCGATGAAGGACGTATGCCCGAATGTGGAATTTGTCGTATGTCCGGACATAAAAAAAGCATGCGAAGATGCCGATGTCGTGACGACCTGCGCTCCGATCCTTGAAAAGCCGAACAGGATAATAAGCGCCGATATGCTGAAGAAGGATGTCTTCTGCATGACGAGCGACTATGACTCAACATTTGCAGGGGATACGGTGAACAAGGGAAGGGTCTTCGTATGCGATGATCGGAACCAGTACCTTTGGACCCAGGAGCACGGCGTTTATTTCCAGAACGGATATCCCCTGGCGGAAGAGATATATGCTGACATGGGCGAGGTTGTGGCAGGCCATGCTGAACCTGTAAGGGAAGGCCGCAGGACATGCCTCTTTATGGGAATAGCCAGCCATGACGTAATGACGGCAAAGCTGATCCTTGAAAAGGCTGCAGTAAAAAATGCGGGGACAATGCTGAAGCTTTAATACGTTTTTTAGAGAACTTAAATAAGACTCCAAACCAGAGCCTGTCTCACCGACCGCTTGACCAAGCCGTCAGTGAAGCAGGCTTTTTTGTGTATCAGCCCCTATTGCAGATAACTCAAGCGTTGCCCATTTAAATAACAGAAAATTTGCAATATGACCTTTAAGCTTGAAAATGTATTGACCGTATGAGACAAAGATAATATATTGCCACAGAAAGTCACTCTTTTCCCCAATATCCATCCTCGGAAAACGGGGCACCCTAAGTCTGCGGTTTTCTGGAGTGTGATTGGTGATGTATCAGTCTGTATCGCTTTATGACACAAATTGCCGATAGGTTTTTCACTGCTTTTGTGTGATAATTAACAGGTTGACAGTAAAAATACTCTGAAAAAGTGACAAATTTTGTTCAGGTTTCACTAAAAAATGAGGAGGTAACTGCAATGACGATGAGGAAGATGGTAACACTCGACGGCAACGAAGCAGCAGCGTACGTTGCACACGCGGTCAATGAAGTAATATCAATTTACCCCATTACACCATCTTCGCCGATGGGTGAATGGTCAGACCAGTGGACTTCAGAGGGACGCCCAAACATCTGGGGAACAGTCCCGCACGTTGAGGAGATGCAGAGTGAAGCAGGAGCCTCCGGAGCTTACCACGGAGCAGTCCAGGCCGGAGCTCTTGGGACGACGTTCACAGCATCCCAGGGCCTGCTTTTGATGATACCGAACATGTATAAGATCGCAGGCGAACTTACCAGCACTGTAATGCATGTTACGGCAAGGACACTTGCCACGCATGCGCTTTCAATATTCGGCGACCACTCGGATGTCATGGCAGTCAGGCAGACGGGATGGTCTATTCTCTGTTCTTCGACCGTGCAGGAAGTTATGGATATGGCCCTTATCTCTCAGATGGCAACGCTTGAAAGCAGGGTGCCGGTCCTCCACTTCTTCGACGGTTTCAGGACGAGCCATGAAGAGATGAAGGTCGAAGAGATCGAATACAGCGACATGCGGGCGCTTATAGACGATGACCTTGTCAGGGCCCACAGGTACAACAGGCTCAGCCCGGACTCTCCATTTATCAGAGGCTCCGCTCAGAACCCGGACGTATTCTTCCAGGCCAGGGAGGCATGCACTCCCTTCTATGAGGCAGTTGCGGACATAACACAGAAGGCAATGGACCGCTTTGCGAAACAGGTCGGCCGCAAATATCACCTTTTTGACTACTATGGCGCAGAAGATGCCGAAAGGGTCATCGTCATTATGGGTTCAGGCGCGGCAGTTGCGCGCGAGACAGTTGACAGGCTGATCCAGAACGGAGAAAAAGTCGGGCTTCTTGTCGTCCGTCTCTTCCGTCCCTTCGACGTCTCACGCTTCCTTAACGCACTTCCCGCTACAGTCAGCAGAATAGCCGTACTTGACCGCTGCAAGGATCCCGCGGCGATCTGCGAACCGCTCTGCATGGATGTAAGAGAAGCGCTTTCAGGCAGTGACGTCACAATAGTCGGAGGCCGCTACGGACTTTCATCCAAGGATTTCACCCCGGCGATGGTCAAGGGAGTCTATGACGAGCTGAAAAAAGCCCTGCCCAAAGACAGCTTCACCATAGGAATAGATGACGACATAAGCTTCTCCAGCCTCGACTATGATCCATCCTTTGACACGGAAGATCCCAAGACCGTCCGCTGCCTCTTCTACGGACTCGGATCAGACGGCACGGTCGGAGCAAACAAGAACTCCATCAAGATCATAGGCGGGGAGACAGACCTCTATGCCCAGGGATACTACAGCTACGACTCAAAGAAATCGGGCGGAATAACCGTCAGCCACCTCCGCTTCGGTCCCAACCCGATATATGCCAGCTACATGATAAACAGGGCCAACTTCGTGGCCTGCCACGTATACTCATTCCTCGAGAAGCTTGATGTGCTCAGGGGAGCGGCAGAGGGAGGGACCTTCCTCCTCAACAGCCCCTTCGGCCCCGAAGAGGTATGGGAGAAGCTGCCCAGAACAACTCAGCAGAGGATAATAGACAAAAAACTCAAGTTCTACACGATCGATGCTGTGAAAATAGCAAGGGAGACAGGCATGGGAGGACGCACCAACACTATCATGCAGACATGCTTCTTTGCCATAAGCGGAGTCCTTGAGAAGAAACGTGCAATAAAGGCCATCAAGGATGCAATCGTAAAAAGCTACAGCCGCAAAGGCCAGGCTGTCGTCGACCAGAACATAGCGGCTGTCGATGCTACGCTTGCGAACCTTTACGAAGTCAAGGTGCCGAAGAAGGCGACCTCGAAGTTCGACATCAAACCGCCCGTAGCGGATGACGCTCCGGAATTCGTAAAGGATGTCCTCGGTCCGATGATGGTGCTCGAAGGCGACAGCCTGCCTGTATCATGCCTGCCCGAAGACGGCACTTTCCCGAGCGGCACGACACAGTATGAAAAACGCAGCATTGCCATAGACATCCCGTCGTGGGATCCCTCACTCTGCATACAGTGCGGCAAATGTGCCCTTGTCTGCCCGCATGCATCCATACGTGCGAAAGTCTATGATGCGGAGCTTCTTAAAGATGCACCGAAAACATTCAAGAGCGCTGAGGCAAAGTGGAAGGAATTCGAAGGTGCCAGGTTCACTGTCCAGATAGCTCCAGAGGACTGCGTAGGATGCGGTCTCTGCGCATACAACTGCCCAGTTAAGGCAAAAGAGGGAAGCACTGCCCGTCCGCTCATGATGACCACACAGATGGAAGTACGCGAGAAAGAGCGCGACAACTGGAACTTCTTCCTCGAACTCCCGGAAGTCGACCGCAGCAAGCTCAATCTTGGACTGGTAAAAGATGTCCAGCTGCTCAGGCCGCTCTTTGAATTCTCGGGAGCATGCGCGGGATGCGGCGAAACGCCCTATCTTAAGCTCCTCTCGGCGCTCTTCGGCGACCGGGCGATAATAGCAAATGCGACCGGGTGCAGCTCCATTTACGGAGGCAATCTCCCGACGACTCCCTGGGCCGTAAATGACGATGGGCGCGGACCTGCGTGGAGCAATTCGCTTTTTGAAGATGCAGCCGAGTTCGGACTCGGTTTCCGCATGGCGATAGACAAGCACGGCGAGTATGCGGCAGAACTTCTTGAAAAAATGGCCCCCGTACTTGGGAAGAAGCTTGTGAGATCGATCCTTGAAGCTCCCCAGACAACAGATGGCGAAATAAGTGAACTCAGGCAGAAGGTCGAGGAGCTCAAAGGCCAGCTGGAGTATATGTGCACAGATGAGGCCGAAGAACTGATCTCGGTCATAGACAACCTTGTCAAAAAGAGCGTATGGTGTGTGGGCGGGGACGGATGGGCATACGACATAGGCTACGGCGGACTTGACCACGTGATAGCCTCGGGAAAGAACATCAACATTTTGGTCCTTGACACAGAGGTCTACTCCAACACAGGAGGCCAGATGTCAAAATCCACACCGCGCGGAGCAGTTGCCAAGTTTGCTGCCGGCGGAAAAAGGATGGGCAAGAAGGATCTCGCACTCATGGCGATGAGCTATGGAAGCGTCTACGTGGGAAGGGTCGCCCTCGGAGCGAATGATGCTCACACGGTCAAAGTTTTCCGCGAGGCAGAAGCCTTCGACGGCCCGTCGATCATCATTGCCTACAGCCACTGCATAGCCCACGGCATAGACATGATGAAAGGTCTTGAACAGCAGAAAAAGGCTGTTGAGTCAGGGCACTGGATCCTTATGAGATATAATCCCGACCTGGCAAAAGAGGGCAAAAACCCGCTCGTGCTGGACAGCAAGGAACCGACCCTGCCGCTGAAGGATTACATCTACAACGAGACGCGTTACAAGAGCCTTGCTGCGGCATCTCCGGAAGTGGCAGAGATGCTGCTGAAAGAGGAAGAAAAAGATATAAAGGCGCGCTGGCGTTACTACAGCCATATGGCCGCCATGAAAATGGAGGACTAGCGGTAAATGGAAAAAAGCGAAACCAAGCATGAGATCAAGGACACAAAAGGACGTGTCATAGCCACCAAAGTCAGCTGCGGTGGAGAGGCTAAATGCGGCGAGCCTGCGGAGGCATCCTGCTGCTGCATGGCCCAGGAGAAGGCCGGACCTGTGATCGAAGTAACAGAGAAGCCGGCGCCGGAGAAAAAAGCACCTGCCCCAAGGCCGCGCGTAGGCATAATGGAAACGGCGTTCAGGGATGCCCATCAGTCAATAATGGCAACGAGGCTGCGCACCGATGACATGCTCCCTATCTGCGAGATCATGGACGAGGTCGGGTACCATTCAGTTGAGATGTGGGGCGGGGCGACATTTGATTCCGCAATGCGCTTCCTGAACGAGGACCCGTGGGAAAGGCTCCGCCAAATAAAGAAACGCATGAAGAAGACCAAGACCCAGATGCTGCTCAGGGGGCAGAACCTAGTCGGATACAGGCATTACTCCGATGAGACAGTCCGCGAATTCGTAAAGCGGGCGATAGGAAACGGCATAGACATCATAAGGATATTCGACGCGCTCAACGACCTTCGCAACATGTCTGTAGCAGCCGAAGCAGTCAAAAAAGAGGGCGGAGAGCTCCAGATGTCGATTTCCTACACTATTTCCCCTGTCCACACCCTTGAGCTTTTTGCAAAGCAGGCACAGGATATGGCCGATATGGGAGCAGACTCTATCTGCATAAAGGACATGGCAGGCCTGATGTCTCCTGTGGCTGCCTCGGAACTTGTGACAGCCATCAAGAAGAAGGTAAACCTGCCGGTGCAGCTGCACAGCCACTACACGAGCGGCATGGCGGCAATGAGCTATCTTGCCGGACTTGAAGCGGGGGCCGATGTGGTCGACTGCGCCATTTCCCCATTTGCTATGGGTACGAGCCAGCCTGCAACGGAAGCTATAGTTGCGGCTCTCAAAGGCGGACCGCTTGATACGCACCTCTCGCTCGACAAGCTCCTCCCTGTGGCGGAGTACTACGAGGAACTGAGGAACAAGTACAGCGACATCATCATGGGAGTGAGCGGAGTCAATATCAATATTCTCCTCTACCAGGTGCCTGGCGGAATGTACTCGAACCTTCAGAGTCAGCTCAAGGAGGGCAATGCTCTCCACAAGTTTAAGGAAGTCATGGAGGAAGTTCCAAGAGTCCGCAAGGAGATGGGATATCCTCCTCTCGTCACGCCGACCAGCCAGCTCGTTGGCACCCAGGCTGCGATGAACGTCATCTCAGGCGAGCGATGGAAAATGGTCTCCAAAGAAGTTTACCAGTATTTCAGGGGGTATTATGGCAAGACCCCGGCACCTGTAGATCCGGTTATCCAGAAGAAGGTACTCGGGGACGAGATCCCGATCACATGCAGGCCCGGGGAGAAAATCGAGCCGGAGCTTGAGGCGGCTAAGAAAGAGATAGGCGTATGGATGACGCAGCCTGAGGATGTTCTGAGCTATGTTCTCTTCCCCCAGGTGGCCAAGGACTTCCTCCCCAGAAAGTACGCGAGGGAAAACTGTGTCGACATAGGGCTCGAAGAACAGGCTTCACCCGAGTCATACGCGGTATAGACGGCAGACAGGCAAATAACCGAATAATCACTCAAAGGGGCCTCCAAAATCAATTACCGGAAGGCCCCTGTTTATTCTCTCTCTCAGGATATAAAAATAGGATACAATTTTGAATCAGAAAGAATATCTTTCTGACCCAAATGTGATGCAATACATAAGGAAAGGATGAAAATAATGAAATTTTTTATTGACACCGCAAACATTGATGAAGTCAGGACAGCATGTTCATGGGGCATCATCTCGGGAGCGACGACCAATCCTACGCTTGTATCAAAAGAGGGCAACGTGGATTTCCACACACGTGTACGTGAGATAGCAGAGACAGTGAAGGGGCCTGTAAGTGCTGAAGCAGTGTCTCTTGAAAAAGATAAGCTGGTCGGGGAAGCAAGATCGATCGCTGAGATAGATCCTAACGTAGTAGTCAAGATCCCGCTCTGTCCCGACGGACTCGGAGCTGTAAAGGAGCTTTCAAAAGAGGGCATCAAAACTAACGTGACCCTTATTTTTTCAGCAAACCAGGCTATCCTGGCGGCGGCTGCGGGTGCAACATATGTCAGCCCCTTCGTCGGACGCCTGGATGACATCGGCGAAGACGGGATGCAGCTTGTCAGGGATATTGCTGAGATATTCGATATTTACGGGATAGAGACTAAAATAATCGCTGCAAGCCTACGCCACCCGGCTCATGTCTTTGAGTCGGCAAAGGCCGGGGCGCATTTTGCGACAGTCCCATTTAAGGTCCTTAAAATGATGTTTGACCATCCCCTGACAGCAAAAGGGATAGACCAGTTCAACAGCGACTGGGAGAAATATCTGGAGGCTAAGAAATAACCCCCTTGGAGAATTTGCAGCGTCTGCGCTGCGGGGAATTTGCGGTGTGACCACCGCGGTGAATTTGCATCGCTTCGCATCGCGGAGAATTGCGGCCAAAGGCCGCGGAGGTTCAAAATCGCTGTCGTTCTATAAGAAAGCACTCCGGGACGATTCATAAGGCCTTCATTCACCGCAGCTTGTAAAGCTGCAAATTCACCGCGATGCGAAGCGATGCAAATTCTCCAGCGACGAAAGTCGCGAATTCTCCGCAGCCGAAGGCTGCAAATTCCCCGCCTGCCCCCCCCCGCTTCTCATATCGATGCCATTATCCGCGGAAGCGCGAGTTTGAGGACTTCTATTCCCTTCAGGTACTCAGAGACGGGGATCTGTTCATTTGAACTGTGGTCGTAAACCGAATTTCCCGGTCCGAAAGCACCCATGTGGCAGCCCCAGGGCGAGAGCACGTTGAAATCGCACGTCCCCTGTTTGGCCAGTATGCGCGGAGTGCTGCCGGTGTCCCGTATCGCGTTTCTGAAGGCCCGTATGACGGGGTCTGACTTGTGGACGCCGTAGGGAGGCACATACTCGATTATCTCGGATCTTACCCCATAAGCAGCCGCTGTCTCGCTTATCATAAGCTCTAGCTCATTCTGGTCTGCGCCTATGGGCGTCCTTAGGTCCATAGTGATAGTGGCGCTCCTTTTTCCGGCCTCACGGCCCTCCATTTCCATTATCGCCACGGACCAGCCATTTCCCATATTGCGGGTTATGTCGATGATGGAGGATGCCGCCCTGACTGTATCTGTCAGGGGGCCGGGGCTTCCTGACCTGTGAGCTCCGTCATCCTCGCCCTTTATGTCAAAGAGTATCCTGCCGCGATACGAGATCGCGACCCCGTCGCTTCCTGTGGGCTCGCCGATGACGCATGCCTCGGGCGAATGCAGTGGCATGCGGAACCTTGCTCCCCTGGAGTCTATTTCTTCGCCGACAGCTGCCACAAAGGTGATCCTCCAGTCCTCCGGCACAGGCACTGATCCGCCGGCTACGGCCATAGCGCAGCAGGGGCCTTTGGCGTCCACGCTTCCGCGCCCCCGTATCACTTCATCGCTTATGAGCACCTCAGGTCCTCCCGGGACTGTATCTATGTGACTTAGAAGGACAAGTTCCCTGTCTCCGGTCCCTCTCTGTGCGACCACGCTCCCTGCGCCGTCAAGATGTGAACCGCTCCACCCAAAGCGGGGGAGACGGTCCGCAAGCATCCTTGCGGCATCTGCCTCATGTCTGGTGGGGCTGGGAACTGCGACAAGGTCCGCTAGGAGCCTTGCGGATTCGGGAAGTGACATATCAAAATCCCTCCAGTGTTTTTTCAAGTATCAGAGCAGCCTCTTCAAAGTCCTTCTCTTCAGCTGCAAATGAGGGCAGGAACCTAAGTGTCCTCGGGCCTGCCGTGAGGGAGAGAAGGCCGTTTTCCTGCAGAGCCCTGACTAGACCCACAGAGGGAATATCGAGCTCTATCCCGTTGAGAAGCCCCATGCCGCGTACATCCCTTATGTGGCTGTTCCTTATGGCAGATATGCGTGACCTGAAAAACTCACCCGCTCCGGCCGCCCTTTCCGGAAGATCGGTGTGCAGTACCAATGAAAGGACTGCCAGAGAAACATTTGCAGCAAGCTCGTTTCCTCCGTATGTGGAGCCATGGCTGTGGGGGAGAAAGTCACCGAGCTCCTTTTTCCATACCAGAGCTCCTGCCGGAAGTCCTCCCGCCAGCCCCTTGGCCAGGCATATCATGTCAGGGCCGAGCCCTGTAAGAGAGCTTGCAAGGGGAGCGCCGCACCTTCCGAGGCCGCTTTGTATCTCGTCTGCCACAAGAAGTGCAGAATGTTTTTGGCATGCTTCGGTGATCTTATTTCCTGTCTCATAAGGAAGCGGATAGACGCCGCCTTCTCCCTGTACAGGCTCTATAAAGACAGCTGCCGTATCGTCATCAATATTTTCAGCGAGCTCATCTGTAGAAAAGTGCTCAGCCCTTCCTATCAACGGCATAAAAGGTTCGCGGTATTTTGGGTTGAAGGTTATGGAGAGGGCTCCGCACGTACGGCCGTGGAAACTTCTCCTGCATGCGAGGATCCTGCTTCGCCCCTTTTTCAGAGTAAGTGCAAGTTTTAACGCCGCTTCAACAGCTTCCGTACCGCTGTTGCAAAGGAAGACCCTTCCTTCTCCGAGCATCGACCCAAGTTCATCCGCCAGCCTTTCACGGAGGGGTGATTCAAATCCCGCTCCGCTGGTCCAGACACCATTTGCTGCTTTTTGGAGGGCATCTGTAAGGAGCGGATGGGCGTGTCCGAAGAGAGATGCCCCGTGTCCGTTGAAAAAATCGATATATTCCCTGCCGGCAGAGTCAAAAACACGGCTCCCTCTGCCATGGGTCAGGGTGATGCCTCTTCCCCCGTACAGCGAACTTAGAGAGTCAGGCATGTCCCGTTCCCCCTTTCTGCATTTTTAAGCGGCTCAGAGACTCTTCCGTCTGCGAGGTATATGGCAGGGACCCCAAGGTCAAAGGCTTCGCGGCAGGCCAGAAGCTTTCTCTTCATGTTGCCGGCGGCATATCCTTCGAGCTTTTCCCAGGAACCCTCTGATGTACGGGTCCTGATAAGCGAATCAGGGTCATCCATGTCCTTCATTAAACCCGGAACATTGGAAAGGATGACGAGGATGTCAGCACCCACCGCTCCGGCTGCTGATGCGGCAAGACGGTCTCCGTCTATGTTCAGCGAAAGTTTTGATGCCGGGTCAAGGCCCAGGGGCGGCAGGATCGGTATCCGTCCTTTTTCTGTGACGGAGAGGATCTTTTCCGCGGCTACGCGGGAGATGGTCCCGCTGTAATTGCCCCGGAGGATGCGAGTCCTCCCGCCCGAATACTCACGGAGGACGTCCTTCCTTTCCGCAAATACTCCTTCGGTTGTTTCAGGGTCAAGAAACTCAGATGCCGCACCGAATGAGGCCAGAGTGTCCGAGATCTTTGCTCCGTAAGCAAGGGCAGCCTCCCTGAAGAGCTCCCTCTCTTTTTCTCCGACATATCGGCTTCTGTAACCGGAAGGGCTGGTAACCATCCTGATCTCAACACCCCGTTCCCTGCAGAGCCTGTCCATGATCCCGCTGGCTCCGTGGACCAGCACCCATTTTTCTCCTGCGGCAGTTCTCGCGGCAAGTTCTGACATCAGCGATCCAAGTTCGTTGCCCTCTGCGCCGCCGATCTTGACTACTCCGATCAATAGCCTCTCCTCCTTTTCTTCTCCCTGCATAAGTCTGTTTTTCTAAGCGGGGTAGAGCGGCATCATTTCAAGCCCTGCCACTTCTTCTATTCCCATCATGATGTTTGCGGACTGGACTGCCGACCCCGCAGCGCCTTTAAGCAGGTTGTCTATGGCAGATGCGGCTATAGCCCTCAGTCCGTCCTCGGCGAGGGCAAACCCCGTGAGCACCCTGTTGCTCCCCATTACGAACCTGGGATCCGGGATCCGGAAATGGGCAGGTTTCGCCGGCGATACCGATACGAAGGGCTCCCCTGACCACTGCGAGCGGTAGAGCTTCCATATGTCAGCCTCCTTTAACTTTTGACCCATAGTTACGTGGGCTATGCACTGGATCCCCCTGACGAGCTCGACTGCGGTCACGGTCATGCTTATATTTGCTTCAGGAAGCCCGAGTTCCTGCACCACCTCCGCCATGTGCCTGTGTACGAAGGGTGAAACGACTCTTAGTGACCTGCTTCTGAGGGAGTGGGAGCTTCCCTCTTTTGCCTCGGCCCCTCCTTCTGAAGAGCCTACCCGGCATTCGATCCTCGCGTTTTCAATAAGGCCTGCCTTTGCGAGGGGGAGGAGTGCAAAGATGGCCGATGTCGCGTTGCATCCTACACCTGAGATGATTTTTGCCCCGGCCATTTCGGCACGGTGAAGTTCGGGGAGTCCGTATACCGATCCTTCGAGCAGTTCGGGGCAAGGATGCTCTGTCTCATACCATCTCTTGTATTCTTGATGATCCCTGAGCCTGAAATCGGCAGAGAGGTCAACGACCCTGCGTCCCTCGGAGAGGCGTTTCTTTGCTGTTTCGGCGGCGGCCTTGTGGGGCAGCGCAAGGAATACGAGTTCGGCATCAAGATCCGCACCCTCTTCCGGAGATATAAAATTTACATCCTGATAAGCAAAGCGCAGATGGGGATGCACAGCCCCGACCGGTGTTCCGGCTTTGCTTCTTGATACGGCGCCGGCAAGCACCATGTGAGGGTGGCGTGCTATTATGCGAAGCAGCTCTCCCCCTGTGAATCCCGTAGCTCCCCATATGATCACAGGTAATTTCCTATCCATTTCAGGTTCCTCCCGTTTATTATTTTGCAACAAAAAACCCGCTCCTCTTCAGGAAGCGGGCCGGTCTTTACAGAATGTCGGGGATAACTGTCACTGACAATACTGCAAAAGCAAACGGCCCACGATGCAACCACGCTTTATCCCGCGCTTGCATTTGTTTGCAGATATCTGTTTGGACATTGCTGACAGTGTGATGTTCATCGTGAGGGTCTCCTCTCCCATGCGGCCCTTACTACTGCTGCAGGGATATCAGTGGCTGTTGGCTCAATTGAATTTCTGAACTCTCCGCCGTCGTTTACCTCGTTGACCAGCCATCTATGCTCTTTTCTGAAGAGGTCGACAGCGAGGAATTCCCCTCCGATCGCACAGTGGACCGATCTCAGTACAGAGCTTATCTCGTCGTCGATGGGTAGGTTGGCGGCAGATCCGCCCCGTGCGGTGTTGGTTATCCAGTGGGCGCTTTGTCTGGTTATCGCGCAGATCGGTTCCCCGTTTACGACAAATGCCCTGACATCGAAGTCTCCCTTTTCGATGTACTCCTGAATGTAAAAGGTGTTGTGGATGGCACCCAGCATTGACTTGTGCTCAAATACAGCTTCAGCGGCCTCACGGTCGTTGATCTTTGCGAGAAGCCTTCCCCAGCTGCCGCTTACGGGTTTGCATACGGCAGGATAGCCCAGATCCTCCAGAGCCTCAAGCGCTGCTTCCGGAGTAAATGCGGTCCTGAAACGGGGCTGTTCGATCCCTGCCTTTGCCAGGGCTATGCTTGTGCTCAGCTTGTTGCCGCAGAGAGCCATCACAGAAGAGGGGTTGACTACCCTGATACCCTGTGATTCCAGTATCTGTGCAACAGCCTCGTTCTGGTTATGGGAGACGCACCTTGCCAGAACGACGTCGTCCTTTGAACAAAAGGGTTTCTCTCCGTACCAGACGTCGGAAACATTCACGAGATCGCAGGGGATGTTTTCTCTTCCCGCTGCTTCACGCAGAAGTTTCTCTTCAACTCTCAGCCTTGTGAATAGTATGCGCAGTGTAGGCAAGGCTATTCTCCCCAGTCCTCCTGGACCTGTGGGGCTTCTTCAACAGTTACGGGATCAAGGGTTATTACCTCAAGTTCTGTCCCGCAGTCTCCGCAGACGAGAAGCTCACCTTCAGAGCAGTCGTTAGGCAGATCTATCCTTGCCTCGCAAACAGTACATGTAGCAGTCATCAGACACAACCTCCTATTGTTTATTTTTGTATTTATAAATCAACTACAGTTGATTTACATCAAAAAGTTATCTGAATATAATCTTTGTTAAGTAAATATCTATATCAATTTTGCTAAAATAGTTCATTTTTAGGTCAATAAATGAACAAATATAGTTAAATAATATAAATTTGATTAATTGTATGCTGTGGAATGATACTCCTATTTTCAGAAGTGTCAATAGTCGAAACAAAAAGTTTGTATTGTATTACAAAAAATGGAGTTATAAGTGGCATTAAAAGGCTGATCAGTAATTTACGCGAAAAAATGAGCCCGGTGCTCATTTCAGCCCCGGGCTCAGCAATAATATCTATAATCGTATCATGATCATTTATTGTTTTATCTTTTTGCTCTCCGATACCAGTTTTTTTATCTCTTCCCTAGCCTTGAGATCCCGGTTTATTACGCCTGCTCCGTTTACGCATCCTCCGGTGCAGGTCATGACTTCGAGCAGGTCAAAGGGGCCTCCGTTTTTTGCATAGGATCTCATCCTTGCGATCTCCGATTTGCTCGTTCCGTTGATGCAGGCTGTTCTTATCTCCCTTTCTCCGCCCAGGGCGCTCTTTACCGCATTCGCAACGCCCCCGCTCAGCGCGAAGCCTCTTCCTTCTGCTGAAGCTTCGTGAAGTTCTTTCTCCTCCTCGCATTGAGCCGGGTCTATCCCGGCAGCTTCAAAGACGGAGGCAAGCTCCTCAAAGGTCATTATGTAGTCAACGCAGGAATCTTCCATTGCTTCACGCCTTTTTGCAACACACGGACCGATGAATACCGTCAATGTCTGAGGGTCCTTCGATTTGACCATTTCGCCTGTGTAGTGCATCGGAGTGGGCGTGTCCGATATGTGCGGCATCATTTCAGGCATGTGCCGCCTGACAGTCTGTATATAGGCGGGACAGCACGATGTGGTCATAAATGACTCGTTCTTTGAAAGCCTTTCCATCAGCTCCTCTGCCTCTTCTATCGCGGTCTTTTCAGCACCGAGAGCGACTTCAACGACATCAGCGAAACCAAGCTTTTTCATCGCCGAGATGAGTTTCCCGAGGGGTGCACTGAATTGGCCAACAAGTGCCGGTGCGGTTATTGCAACGACTCTTCTTCCGTTTTTAAGTACCCTGAGGATGTCAACGACCTGGCTTCGTTCAAGGACTGCACCAAAGGGACAAGCAGCGACGCAGCAGCCGCAGCTTATGCATTTATTAAAATCTATCTCAGCCACACCATGTTCGCCCTTCGTAATAGCGTCAACGGGACAATTTTCCTCGCAGGGAACTGATATTTTTGAAATCGCATGATAGGGGCAGGCTTCCCTGCATTTACCGCAGTTCCTGCATTTTTTTATGTCTATAGAAGAGTGCCCCTCCTTTACGGTGACAGCGCCGAACGGGCATACTGTTTCGCATGGCCTTGCAAGGCAGCCCTGGCAGAGCTCAGTCACATAATATCTTGAGTTGACGCATCCCTTGCAGGCTATGTCGATGATCGTCAGCGGGGGGCCTTCAAGGCGCTTTCTTTTAAGTGCCGCATCCGCATACTCAAGCAGGGAGGTCATCTCGTCGTCGGCCTCTACGCTGAAGCCGAGCCCGGCGAGTACCCTTGACCTTACGACCGCGCGTTCCTTGTATACGCAGCAGCGGTACCTGGCCTCCGAACCGGGGGGTATCCTTTCGAATGGGAGGCGCTTGATCCCCTGCCTGAAATTGTCACCCCAGAAAGATTCAGCTATTTTTCTGATTATCCATCTTTTGGTGTTGATAAGATGATTCTTCAATTCACAATTCCTCCGTCCGGATGATAAACATTCGCAGAATCCTATACCTAATTGTGACAAAGCGCAATATGTTCCTACCGTTTTTGAAAACATACAGAAAAGTGTAAATTGTCAGTAGCGTTCTCTTTCACATGTTTGTCGATCTGCTGATACAATTAGTGCGGTAATTAAGAACATTTTTTACAGGGGGAGTAAGTATGCCTGTTTGGGATATCATAGGTCCTGTAATGATAGGCCCCTCTTCCAGCCATACTGCGGGAGCGGTACGGATCGGAAGGATCGTAAGGCTTTGCTGGGGCGGGGATGTCAAAAACGCAAATATATATATGAGAGGAAGCTTTGCTACAACGGGTGAAGGGCATGGCACTGACAGGGCGCTATTGGCCGGACTGCTCGGGTATTCGCCGGACGATCCTGCGGTACGCGAAGGAAGAGATCTTGCGCTCAGGTCAGGGATGAATTTCACTTTTTATGAGGAAGACCTTGAGGGAGCCCACCCAAATTCAGTAAGGATAGAGATATGGAGCGAGGGAGGAAGGAAAATGGAAGCGGTTGCAGCCTCCCTTGGCGGAGGGGCTGTATCCCTGCAGCAGCTGGACGGGTTTGATGTAGGCGTTTCATGTCTGCTGCCGGTCATCATAATAATGAACAGGGATGTCCAGGGAGTAGTCGGAGCTGTAACCACATTCCTATCCTCACACGGCATAAACATAGCTACAATGAAGCTTCACAGGGACAGCAGGGGAGGGCTTGCAACGATGGTCCTTGAACTTGACTCCGGAGAGCCGGCAGTGAAGACCGAGGAGATAAAAGATGTCCATCAGGCCATAGTCAGAGTAATTTCGATACCGGAGGTGGCGTTATGAGATCGATGCTCGAACTGACGAAACTGGCCAAAGAGAGCGGAGTCTCTCTGCATACAGCTGCCCTTGCCATGGATTCTGAAGCCACAGGAGTTTCAGTTGATGAGATATTCGACCTTATATCGTCAAGGCTGAAAGACATGCGCCGCTCTGCGGAAGAGGCGGCAGCAAACACCAACCCATGCAGGCTGGTAAGCCCGGCGGGACCGGTACTGAGAAAATACTCCGACTGCGGGGGGATCTGCGGGACTTTTCTTCTCAGGGCATCCGCAACAGCACTTGAAGTGGCGTCCTACAATGCCTCAATGGGAAGGATAGTTGCTGCACCCACAGCAGGAAGCTGCGGCATACTGCCGGGGATGCTCTTTGCATGGGAAGAATTTTACGGTAAAGATGAGGCTGACAAAGATGGAAAGCTGACCGAGGCCCTTGTAGTGGCAGGAGCAGTCGGAGAGATCATAGCCAACAGGGCTACGCTTGCCGGCGCCGAGGGTGGGTGCCAGGCAGAGTGCGGAGCAGCCGCAGCGATGGGGTCTGCCGCACTTGTCTACCTTCAGGGAGGATCATGTGAAGCTGTATCAGATGCAGTTGCGCTTACGCTTAAGTCAGTGCTTGGGTTGGTCTGCGATCCGGTAGGGGGACTTGTTGAGTCGCCCTGCATCAAGAGGAACGGTCTGCTTGTCGCTGTGGGGGCACTGGCTGCCGATATGGCGTTGGCCGGTGTGACCTCGCTTATCCCGGCAGACGAGGTCATCGATGCAATGGGACAGATAGGAAGATCAATACCACCGTCACTTCGGGAGACCTCCAGAGGGGGACTTGCGGTTACTCCTACCGCAAGGGCACTTTTGAAATAGGCTGACAAAATTAAAAGTTAATAAAAAAGCAGCCGGTCCCTAAATGAGACCGGCTGCTTTTGCTTCAATACATAGACAGTTTATTTGTTTGGAGTGATAAGTTTCGGATCCGTTATGACTCCGTAGTAACGGAAGAGACCGTTCTTGACTGTCTGGACCTGTACCGGCTTAACGACCTCGCCTTCTGGAGTGAAGCCTTTGATCAGACCTGTAAGACCGTCATAATTTGCAGTTTTGGCAAGAGCTTTGGCAACCGCTGGCCCGTCAGTTGTCTTGGCCTGCCTGATGGCGTTGACAAGCAGCATGAATCCGTCGTATGCGGATGCTCCGACCATGTCAGGCTCGATCTTGTGACGCTGACGGTATGCTTTCAGAAATTCCTGGACAAAGGGGCGCTTGTCATCCCTGTTGAGGTTTGTGACCATGATAAAACCTTCAGCTGCGTCTCCTGCGATCTCTATCGTCTTTGGAGAGTCAGCTCCTTCTTCTCCTATGAACTGGACCTTTATACCCATCTCTTTTGCCTGTTTCATTGCCGGCCCTACCTGGAAATAGTAACCGCTGAAGAATACGACATCAGGTTCGGCAGCCTTCATCTTTGAAAGATAGGGTTTGAAATCCTTCTCGCTCATGGGATATTTCTGGTGAGATACGATCTTAGCCTCCGGATGATCTTTCATGAACTCTTCGAATCCCTGAGTGAGGGTAGTCCCAAAGTCATTGTCGCTGACTATAAGAGCGATCTTTTTTGCCTTCAGGAGGGTGACGGCGGTGTAGGCTGCCCCTTTTCCTTCGACTGTTCCCAAAAATCCGTTCCTGAACGTGAAGTCTCCCTTTGTGATGTCAGGATGGAGGGCATAAGCTGATACGAGCGGGATCTCTGAGTCATTAAAAATGGCGGATACGGCCCTTGTGGGAAGGCTGTATGATCCTGCAACGAATGCGACTACCCTGTCCTGTCCGATAAGTTTGTGCGCGAGAGGCACTGACTGTTTGGGGTCAGCAGCATCATCATAGCAGATCAGTTCGACCTTTTTGCCAAGGACTCCGCCTCCGGCATTGACCTTTTCAACTGCAAGCTTGACTGATTCGTACGCGCTGAATCCGTCTGCAGCCGCGAATCCTGTGAGCGGAGCCAGCATGCCGATTTTTATCGTGTCAGCAGCGAATGCCGTGCCGCAGGAAAGAAGAAGAGCGAGAGACGCAAGGAGCGCAAAAGACCTTAATGCTTTTTTACTCATAATGGTTCCCCCTTTTTATTTAATAGGCAGACCTTTTACAGCCTGTCACGAAGCCGGATCTGTCAGGAGCCCAGGTATGCCTCCCTCACCCTGCTGTCGCTGATGAGGTCTGATGAGCGTCCTTCAATTTCAATGCTTCCTGTTTCCAGAACGTATCCCCTGTCGGATATCTTAAGTGAGGAGAGTGCGTTTTGTTCCACCAGCAGTATCGTGAGCCCCTTCTCTTTATTGAGGGTCCTGAGGACTTCAAAGACCTGGACGGCAAGTTTGGGCATCAGGCCCATAGATACTTCGTCCACCAAAAGCAGTTTAGGAGAAGAGACGAGCGCGCGTGCTATCGCAAGCTGCTGCTGTTCTCCGCCGGAAAGAGTGGCGGCATACTGCCCGCTTCTCTCCCGGAGAACAGGGAAAAGTTCGTATATGCCTTCAAGTTCCTTTTTGAGGCCAGACTGCTCTCCGTATACGCCCATCCGCAAATTTTCGTATACTGTCAGCTGAGGAAAGCACCTTGCTCTTTCGGGGACGATCCTGATGCCAAGGCGTGCCCTTTTGTGAGCGGGCATATGAGTGATGTCCCTGCCCTCAAAGGAAATTTTGCCGGACCTTACTCCCTGGATACCCATCAGCGCCCTCAGCGTGGTCGTCTTGCCTGCTCCGTTTGCCCCGATGATCGAGATCAGTTCGCCCTTTTCGACATCGAAACTTATGCTGTGTACTGCTTCTATGTCCCCGTATGAGACGGAGAGATCCCTTACCTCAAGCAACATCGGCGCTCTCTCCCTTCCCCAGATATGCTTCGATAACGGCAGGATCGGAAGAGACTTCTGCCGGTGAGCCTTCGGCCAGCTTCCTTCCGTGATCCAGCACGACTACGCGGTCGGAAAGTCCCATTGCGACACGCATATTGTGTTCTATCAGAAGTATGGAAACACCCTGTTCCCGGATGTTTCTTATCAGTTCTTCGATAATCTTTATCTCCTCATGCCTCAGTCCTGAGAAGCATTCATCAAGAAGGAGAAGTGAGGGGGCCAGTGCCAGAGCCCTCGCTATCTCCAGCTTGCGGAGGTTGCCCAAAGGGAGAAGCCCGGCCTTTATTGAAGCCTCCCGCTCCAGTCCCACTGTTTTTAGGATATCACCGGCCGCCTTTATGTTTGCTTTTGTACGCCAAAAGCTGCATGAACGGATGAAATTATTATAATGTGGCATGCCGAGCGAAACTATGACATTTTCTTCGACAGTCAGTCCGCTGAATGGCTTGACCACCTGGAATGTCCTTCCGACTCCCAAAGAAGCCATCCGGTGGGCAGAGAGGCCGTCAGTCCGCTTTCCGTTAAGCCGGATCTCACCGGAGGTAGGGCTGTAGACCCCTGAAATCATGTTGAAACATGTGGTTTTGCCCGCCCCGTTCGGCCCCAGCAGACCAAGGATCTCCTTCCTGCCGATGTCAAAGCTGACATTGTCGACCGCCTTCAGTCCTCCGAAATTTATGGACAGGTCCTTTACTGAGAGGATATTGTCGGTCATTTTTTTTCTCCCCCAGAAATTGATGCGGGTTTTCTCTTTTTCAGGTTCTTTATTGAGAGAAGGTCAGAGCCTCCGAGAAGTCCGCCCGGCAAAAATCGTATCATCATAAGAAGGAGCGCTGCGTAAAGGAACATCCTGTAATCAACAAGAGGCCTGAATACTTCGGGAAGAACACCCAGCACCACTGCTCCGACCACCGGTCCCCAGAAAGTGCCCAGGCCTCCTACAACGGTTATCGAGAGCAGCGTTACCGAGAAAGGAAAGGTGAAGGAATCGGCGCTTATGAACTTCATGTAGTGAGCATAGAGGATACCTGAAAGGCCTGCCATAAGCGTTCCCAGTACGAATGCCGAGAGTTTTGCACGAACGGGAGATACTCCCATGCTTGATGCCGCCGTCTCCTCTTCCCTTATCGCAAAGCAGGAGAGTCCAAGCCATGATTTAGTAAAAAGCCAGGATACTGCAAGTACGAATATCAGGCAGGAAAGGCAGAGCCAAAAGAATGGCCTTGCTTTGAGGACGAGCCCGAAAAGTTCGACATTCGGGATCCCGCCGATGCCGAGGGCTCCTCCCAATGCCGGTGTGTATTGAAAAATAGCTACAACAATGAAATTTATTCCGATGGTCGTGATGGCAAGAAAGTCTTCTTTTACCCTCAGACTGGGAAGGCCGCAGAGGAGTCCTACGATCCCGACTATCAGAAGCGATACCGGAAGCGCCTGCCAGAAGGTGAGTCCCCCGGCCGTGGTCAGCATGGCGTTAGAGTATGCTCCGATCCCGACAAAAGCTGCATGGCCGAGGGATATCTGTCCGGCATGCCCTACTATGATGTTAAGGCCGCATGCGGCAATGGCCTGGATGATTATCTGCGTTGCAACGTTTATCATATAGATGCTCATGACGCGCCCCCTATCTCTTTCCCATAAGTCCGGTCGGCCGCCACATTAGTATGATTATCATGGCAATGAAGGCAAGCGCATCCCTCGGCATCGGAATGTTCGCGTAACCAATCAGGAATGTCTCGGCAAGCCCGAGGAGCATCGAAGCAAGCACCGCTCCGGGAGCCGACCCCATGCCGCCCACAACTATAAAGGCAAGGGTCTTGTATGCCGGCACCTGTCCCATCATAGGATAGACCTGATTGTAATATATCCCGACAAGAATCCCTGCAACTGCCGCTATTGCCGATCCGATGACAAATGTGAGCGCTATGGTCACCTGGGTATTGACTCCGAAGGAGGAGGCGGTCTCCATGTCCTGGGATACCGCCCTCATAGCGAGCCCCAGTTCTGTTTTTGTCATGAGGAGCCACAGAAGCAGGAGTACCGTGAATGAGATGCAGTATATGGCCGTCAGGGTGGACGATATGGCAACTCCGAATACCGAGAGTGAAGGGAACGGAAGTTCTGCGGGGAATGTGCGAACCTCCGGGCCTGCAACGAGCCTGCAGAGTTCTTCTATGGCGATCAGCAGTGCAATGCTGCTTATCAGAGGCACATATGGCGGATATTTCAAAAGCGGATAGTATATCAGCCTTTCGATCAGGACTCCGATGACGGCGCAGAAAATCATCGATCCTGCAAAAGCCAGCAGCATGCTGCCTGTAGATGTGTAGATGGAAAGTCCCATATATGCGCCGGCGGTATATACGGAAGCGTGGGCAACGTGAAGTATCTTCATTACTCCGTATATAAGAGCAAGGCCCAGGGTGATAAGTGCATACATTGATCCGGCAGCGAGTCCATTCAGAAGTTGTTCTATGAAAAGCTGCATCATATCAAACCCTCTCAGAAAGTTTGCGTCAACCAGATAATTTTAATCCCCATCAGTTATGTTGTAAAATGACTAATTTGTATCTATATTTTTAACAAAAAAATACAATTCTAATAAAAAGTGACAGGGTAATTACCCTGTCACTTGGTCTTCCGATTCGACTGCGTCGTCTATCATTGCTCCGAGGTGGGCCTGGAGAGCGGTCTTAGCGTAGATGCCGAGTATTCCCCTTGATTTTTTGAGAGGCAGCTTCCATTTTGAAAGCCTCTCATTTATCGTTTCTTCAGGGAGCAGGAGATCTATTCTCCTGCCGGGGATGTCGACCCTTATCATGTCTCCCTCTTCGACTACGGCTATGACGCCGCCTACTGCGGCCTCAGGCGAAATATGGCCTACCGCTGCGCCTTCGGTGAAGCCTGAGAAGCGTCCGTCTGTCAGGACGAAGACATCCTGGCCCATTCCGATGCCGACAAGTGCGTCTGTAGTCATCATCATTTCTCTCATGCCGGGTGCCCCTCTCGGACCCTCATACCTTATTACGACCACATCTCCCTTTTTGATACTGCCGGTGACGACCGCAGAATGCGCCTCCTCGTCTGAGTGGAATACCCTTGCCGGCCCTTCAAATATCCTTATGGCCTCTGATATCGTAGTGGTCCTGCAAATCGCTCCGTTAGGGGAGAGGTTGCCCTTGATCACTGCGATCCCTCCGTTGGCGAAGACCGGTTCCTGAGCCGTTGTAAGCGTTGAGTGGTCAGAAGACCTCCTAAGTTCGCATATTTCCCCGACAGAGTGTCCCGATACCGTGATTGCCTCGATGTTCAGGAAATCTTTCATTTCGCCCATTACAGCGGGTACACCACCTGCGTTGTAGAGGTCGATCACAGTGGCTTTGCCGGTTGGGATGACACGGCTGATCACAGGGACAGTGTCCGATAGTCTGTCAAAATCATCGAGAGTGAGTTCAACTCCTACTTCCCTTGCTATGCTGAGGAGGTGGAGGACTGCGTTTGTTGAGCCGGCAAGTGCCATGGTCAGGATCACTCCGTTAAGGAGGGCTTCCCTTGTGAGGATGTCTTTGGGCTTTATATTCTCTTTTACGAGTTCAACTATCCGTCTTCCAGTCTGGGTGGCGTACCTCTCTTTTTCTGCTGATACCGCCGGGACTGCCGAGGATCCCGGAAGTGCCATGCCAAGGCCTTCCGCAAGGATCTGCATCGTATTTGCGGTCCCCATGAGAGAGCATGCACCGGGTCCTGGGCATACGTGGTCCTCGAGGTACTTAATCTTTTCACGTGCTTCCCCGCTTGCATAATCAGCTCCGAAAACAAGCTGATCCAGCTCGCTCATAACTACGCTGCGCCCCTCGCTTTTGCATACTTCCTGGGGGCCGCCTGTAAGCATTATGCAGGGTACGTCGGACCGTATGCCTCCTATGAGGACACCGGGTATTATGCTGTCGCAAGAGGCCAGCAGGACAAGCCCGTCAAGCAGCTGTACACCGGTCATGATCTCTACGGAGGAGGCGATGACATCCCTTATCACCAGTTCATACCTAAAATGCGGCATGCCGATGGGTACCGCACCGCACGTTGCTATAGTTCCGAATTCGAATGGAGTTCCTCCCGCCTGCAGTATGCCTGACCTTACGCGGCCTGCCAGCCTGTCGAGGTGGACATGGCCCAGACCTGCGTCATTGGCGGTGTTAACTATCCCTATCAGGGGCTTGCTGAGGTCTCCGTCGTCGTAGCCGCAGCCCTTGTAGATCGCTCTTCTTGAAGATGAACCTTTGCCCGAAAAGAGACCCAGTTCCTTTGAACGGTATGTCATCTCAGATCCGTCCTTTTCTTTCATCATTATTTATAGCGCACGCGAGCGGGTCAAACTGCATTTGCGGCCTGCAGTTCCTTCCTATGCAGTAATACTCAAAGCCCTTGCTTTTCATATCCGCCGGGTCGTAGAGGTTTCTTCCGTCAAAGACTATTCTGCACTTCATCAGCCTTGCCAGGCTCTCCCAGTCGAGGGACCTGAACTCGGGCCATTCTGTGACCAGCACCGCAGCGTCAGCGCCGTCGACCAGAGTTTCGATGCCGTCGGCAAAAGTCACATCCTTTGGGAGCAGAATGCCCGCCTGTTCCATTGCTATGGGATCATATGCCCTCACTGATGCTCCGCAGTCTATGAGACCCCTGATCAGGGAGATGGCGGGTGCCTCCCGCATGTCATCGGTATGGGGCTTGAAGGCAAGGCCCATCACCGCAACGGTAAGCCCTTCCATGTCGCTGCCGAACCGTTCTCTTACCATCAGTTGGAGCAGTTCCTTCTGCTTCCTGTTTACCTTGTCTATTGCGGACGCCATGGTCATGTCGAGCCCCTGTCCCTCGCCGATGTGGCATAGGGCCTGGACGTCCTTTGGAAAGCATGAACCGCCGTAGCCGCAGCCTGCGTTCAGGAAGAAGCTGCCTATGCGCCTGTCTGAGGCTATGCCCTCCTTTACAGAGAGAACATCAGCCCCGACCTTGTCACAGAGCTGAGCTATTTCGTTCATGAAGCTGATCCTTGAGGCCAGCATGGCGTTTGCCGCGTACTTTGTTATCTCTGCCGAAGATGGGTCCATCAGGAAAAGCCTTTCCTCGGCAACGAAGGGGGCGTAGAGTTCCCTCATTACTGAACGTGCCTCGTCCGATACGGCTCCGACTACTACCCTGTCAGGGTGGAGACAGTCCTCAATGGCCATGCCCTCCTTAAGGAACTCGGGGTTCGAGAGTACCTCAAGGTTGATCTTTTCAAGACCTCTCTCGTGCATGTGTGCCCTGATGCGCTTCCAGAGAAGGGTGCCGGTACCTACGGGGACAGTTGACTTGACTACTATGAAGCATGAATGGTCTATGCAGGAACCTACGCTGTCCAGCGCGTTCAGCACCTGCGCAAGGTCAGCGCTGCCGTCGCTTGAAGGAGGCGTCCCAACGGCTATGAAGCACAGCTGCGCGTTCTTCAGGCCCTCCTTGATGTCTGTCGAAAATGAGAGTCTTCCTTCCCCCATGTTTTTCTTCACCAGATCTTCAAGTCCCGGTTCGTATATCGGTATGATGCCCCGCTGCAGGTCCTCGATCCTTTTTCTGTCAATGTCGACACAGCAGACGTCGTTTCCCTTTTCTGCGAAGCAGGTCCCGGTAACGAGTCCAACATAGCCGGTGCCTACAAAACAAATCCTCATTTCAAAAGGTCCCCCTCAGCTTTTCATCGTAAGCATCGTTATCCCGATAAGGATAGCTCCGATGCCCATAATCCTCAGCATTGTGATTTTTTCCCTGAAAATAAAGAAACCCACGAACAGCAGGATGATATATACAAGCCCCGACATCATCGGATAAGCCAGCGTGAGGTCAGTCCTGGAGAGAGCGGCCGCCATGAAGAAAAAGGAGATACCGAACATCCCGAGTCCGATTATGATCCATGGATTCAGAAGTATCTTGAATATCCCTGCTATGAGTCCCGAGGAGACAATGGAGGTGTCGCCCCCGTAGGCATGCTTCATTACAGTGCTTCCAAACGCGTTTGTCACTGCCGACGCGATAAGCAGCATAAGGCTTATCCTGTCCATTTCTGATCATCCTCCTGCAATGCCAGAGTCCCTGCACGTCCCGTCAGACTGCCCATTATTATTCGGCACTGTTCCGGTGCGGAATCCTCGGCAAAGTCGGCCAGAGTTCGGAACCTGACTCCGTTCTCCTCGGCTTTTTTGATGAAATCCTCAAAGACGCCTATTTTGGAGAGTCCTTCCATTTCCGCGTGTACGGTCAGAACGTTCCACTCCCTGTCCATTCCTTTGATCCAGACATCTCCTATGGTATCGTCATTTATTCCCGGAAGCCCAAGTATTTCGTCCATAGTGGGAAGAGTGGTCGGGATCTGAACAGGGGTGTAGGCTTTGCCCTCAAAGAGAGGCAGGAATGGGGACCGGCCTCTTGTGTCGCTGCAGTATTTCAGTCCAAGTTCCTGCTGCACTCCGAGACTCACTGAGGATATCTGCCATCCCGGAGCAGCGCAGCTCAGTGGTTTTCTGCCGGAGAGCCTCTCAAACATCGCCGCAGACTTTTCATAAAGGGATCTGAATTCCTCTTTTGAAATGCCTGCAAGCTCATCCTGAACATATACATGATCCCAAGCATGCACCCCGCAGTCATGGCCCTCATCAACAGCCCGTACGAATATGCCCGGGTCAGAGGGAACGATCATAGGCGCCGGGAGGAGCGTCCCGTACATCAGTGTTTTGATGCCATATGTGGAAGGAGCTTTCGTTCTCATCATTTTTGAGATAAAGCCCTTTCGGAATATCCTTCTTATAGCTTTGCCTGAATTGTCCGGTCCGAATGAGAAAAATATCGAGGCCCTGATCCCATGTTTTTTAAAGAGGTCAAGCATCTGAGGGAGGCCTTCGCGGTATCCCCTGAGAGTATCTATGTCGACCTTAAGGGCAAGCTGTGTCAATACGTATTCTCACTTTCCGCATACCAGGCCACAGTCCTGTTAAGGAGTTCGCTCATGCCTGTCATAGGCTTCCATCCCAGGAGTTTCTCCATCTTCTCGACAGAGGGGAGACGGTTCTGCATATCGTCGTATGTCTTGCCGTAGTATGCATCGGCGGAAACTGTCTCAAGCTCCGCCTTCTCAGCCCTTTCGCGGAAAGCAGGAAATTTTTTCATCTCTTCGATGAGCATCTCTGCGAGTTCCCTGATGGAGTAGTTGTTTCCGGGGTTGCCGATGTTGAATATCTGTCCGTCTGCTTTGTTTTCTTTATTTTCTATTATGGCGATGAGCCCCTCAATGCCGTCGCCGATCCAGGTGAAGCTCCTTCTCTGTTCGCCGCCGTTTACGAGGGTGATCTTTCCCCTGTTCAGCACGTTGTAGATCATCTGTGTAACAGAACGGGCCTTGTTTTCCTCTGCGTCCCCGAAGGTGTCGAGCCTCGGGCCTACCCAGTTGAAAGGCCTGAAGAGGGTGAATTCGAGCCCTTCTTCCTGTCCGTACGCAAAAATGAGCCTGTCCATCATCTGCTTGCTGCAGCTGTATATCCACCTCATTTTGTTGATGGGGCCGGTCACAAGAGGACTTTCATCCTCTTTTAGGAAGCTGTCTCCGCTCATGCCGTAGACCTCGGAGGTTGAGGGGAAGATGATCCTCTTTTTGTATTTTGAGCAAAGCCTTACCATCTTCAGGTTCTGCTCGAAATCAAGCTCGAATGTCCATATAGGCTTTTGGAGGTAGTATGCAGGTTTTGCAATGCCGGCAAGCGGAAGTACGATGTCTGAAGATAAAACCTGCTCTTCAAGCCACTTTTCATCCCTGAAGATATCTCCGGAGACAAATTTGAAATTGGGGCTGTCCATGAATGCCCCGAGATTGTCGGACCTGAGGTCGAATCCCTGGACTTCCCATTTGCCGCTCTTGCAAAGGGCTTCCGTCAGATGAGTTCCGATGAAGCCATTTACCCCTGTGATCAGAATTTTTTTCATTTTATGCATCCCTTTCAGGTTCGTCATCGGGCTGTATCCTAAGCACTCTCAGCAGCCCGCTGCCTGTTCCGACAAGCATCTGCGGTCCGGGCAAGATCTTTCCCGGCTCAAATTTGCCCTCTTCAGGCAAGGCTTTCCAAATGTAATATTTTTTCCCTTCCCAGTATGTGAATGCTCCGGGAAAGGGGTGCGTAAGCGCCCGCACAAAATTGTATATTTGAAGGGCGGAGCAGTTCCAGTCTATTTTGCCGTCCTCAGGCCTCCGCCGTCCGAATTTTGTGGCTTCTGACTCGTTCTGTGGGTGTCTCTCGGCAGTTCCGGCCTCAAGAGAGGGGAGGGATGACATCAGTATATCCCTTGAAGCCTCGGTAACCTTCAGAAAGACGTCGTGAGCCGTGTCTTCAAATTCTATGGATACTGCCTTCCTGGCTATTATGTCTCCCCTGTCGGCAAATTCAGTCATGACGTGGAGAGTTGCTCCCGTCTCCTTTTCGCCGTTGATTAATGCCCAGTTGACACAGGCCCGTCCCCTGTATTTAGGGAGGAGCGCGCCGTGGATATTGTAAGCTCCCAGTCGGGGTATATCCAGCACCTCTTTGGGGATCATCGCCCTGTAGTAGAATGAGAAGATGAGATCAGGGGCGATCTCCCTGAGATGCATTATCTCATCCCCGTTTATCTTTGACGGCATCCGAACCTCTATGGAGTTGTCAAGGGCGATACGTTTTACAGAACGGAACCATATTTCTTCGTCCGGGTCGTCTGTGTGCGTGTACACAACGGCCACATTGGCACCGTCGCCAATAAGGTCCTCCAGGCAGGCGCTCCCCACTTCGCTGTATGCGAATACAGCGATTCGCGGCCTCAGATCATTCCCCTGCGTCATGTTCAAATACTTTCCTTACAGAGTACCTCGGCCTTCTGCTGACCTCCCTGTATATCCTGCCGACATATTCACCGGTTATCCCAAGGCTGAAAAGCGTAATGCCGGTCAGCATGAACTGTATCGCCATGAGTGTGAATAGCCCTTCAGCCTCGGGCCCTAAGAAGAGCCGCCTCAGAAGCATATAAAGCACAAGCAGGGAAGACAGGAGCGAAATAAGCATCCCTGCCATCGTGACGAACTGGAGGGGAACGATGGAGAAGCTTGTCATGAGGTCGAAATTCAGCCTTATAAGCTGGAAGAGTCCGTACTTGGAAGTCCCCATTTCGCGCTCCCTGTGCGCGACAGGGATCTCTATCGGGTTGGCTGCGAATTTTTGCCCCAGCGCAGGTATGAACGTGGTCGACTCTCTGCTTATGTTGATTATCTCGACTATCCTTCTGCTGTATCCTCTGAGCATGCAGCCATAGTCACGGATGTTCAGCCTTGCTATCCTGTTCGTTATCTTGTTTACCATTTTTGAGGCGACTTTTCTGAAGAGGGGATCCTGTCTTCCCTTTCTGTATGTTCCCACCAGATCGTGCCCTTCGTCCATCTTTGCAACGATGTTGGGGATCTCCTCGGGCGGGTTCTGAAGATCCGCGTCAAGAGTGATTACGATCTCCCCCCTGACATGCTCGAAGCCTGCCATTATAGCCATATGCTGGCCAAAATTCCCGTTAAGGTCTATCACCCTGACTTCCGGGTGTGAAAGGTAGAGGTCATAGAGTATCCCAAGGGTCGAATCCTTGCTGCCGTCGTTTATGAAAATTATTTCGAAGGATCTTCCCATTGCCCTCATAACGGGATAAAGGCTCTCAAATAGAGCGTGCAGGGATTCTTCCTCGTTATATGCCGGTATTACGATTGATATCTCAGGTTTCATCCGTCAGCTCTTCTTTCCGCATACTTCGAAAACGGCCTCGACAACGTCCTGTGCGTCACGGTCGGTCATGGAAGGGAAGAGCGGGAGCGAGACTATCCTGTCGGACACGTACTCTGCCTCGGGGAGGCTTCCTCTGCCAAGACCTGTCGCCTGGCTGAAGCATGTGAAGAGGTGGACGGCCTGGTAATGGAGTGCCGTGCCTATGTTTCTCTTCTTCATCTCAGCCATAAAATCGTCCCTGGACATTTCCAGAGAATCTGTGTCAACGAACGGAGTGAATATGTGCCAGCTGTGTTCATGCTCCCACGGAGCCGGTTTTGGGAGTATGAGGCCTTTTGCCCCTGCCAGTCTGCTCATATAGAATGAGACTATCTCTTTTCTCCTTGAATTGAAGGTGTCCAGTTCTCTGAGCTGTGAATCGCCTATCGCAGCCTGGATGTCCATCATAGTATACTTGAGGCCGGGGAAAAAAATATCGTAGTTAGCGCTTCCCTTTGCGGCATATCTGTTCCAGGCGCCTTTGGACATGCCGTTCTGCCTCAGTACCGAGGCTTTCTCCGCAATGGATTCATCCCCGGTGCATATCATACCGCCCTCACCGGTAGTGATGTTCTTGGTAGGGTGGAAGCTGAAGACGGAAACTCTGCGTTTTCCCCTGTCGGCCCCGATTTTTCTGCCTTTGTAGGAAGCACCCAGGGCATGTGCAGCATCCTCAATGATCGCCAGCCCATTTTTCTCCGCTATGGCTTCTATTCTGTCCATGTCGCACGGCATGCCTGCAAAATGTACAGGGATCAGGGCTTTTGTCCTCTTTGTAATGGCCCTTTCTATTTTTTCCGGGTCTATGTTGAGGGTATCCCGGTCGATGTCAGCCAGAACGGGGACTGCTCCTGTGAACATTATTGCGTTGACGGTCGCAGCAAAGGTCATAGGGGTAGTGATGACCTCGTCTCCGGGGCCTATCCCAAGCGCAAGGAGGGCCGTATGGAGTCCTGCCGTGGCTGAGTTTACCGATACCGACCATGTTGCGCCGGTATACTTTGAAAAGTTCTCTTCAAAACGTATGGTCTTGGGACCCATAGCGAGCCATCCGGAGCGTATTGACTCGACGACCTCTTCTATAGCGTCTTCGGATACATGCGGCCTGGCGAAAGGGAGGAAATCACTTCTCATCACTGTCCGACCTCCTGTTGAATAGTATCATGTAGTCTCCATGTTCTATTTTTTTAGTCTCATAGGTTGTGCCCCCGTCAAAAAGGGACCTGAGCCTTTCCTTTTCAATTACAAGGACGAATTTGCCTTCCCCGGATCTCCATTTGGTGAGGAACTCCTCAGAGGTGGGGAACCAGCCCTCTCCTTCGGGCTTACCGGCTCCGAACTCGAGCTCACCCTTGCTGTCGATAAGCATAACGCGCTCTTTGGTGTAAAAGGGTATCCCCTGAAGGATCTCACCGTATACGGCTATGGTCTCGTCAGGAAGCTTCTCTTTCATTATCACCTCGGAGATGCCTTTGGTGGAGCGGGTATGTCCCATTATGTCATAAACGCCGTAGTGAGCGGCGATGTAGACCAAGGCGGAGAGACAGAGTGCAACAACTGCCTTTTCGTAGCCCGGCCTGCCCTTTGCTGTCAAAAAAACCGCGATGAGGGGACCTGCCATCAGTCCTGCGGAGATGGCAAAAGCAAAGGGGAGGGCCTGAGAAGGGTCTACCCTGCCCCCGGTGGCCGTGTATATTATAAGGGCTCCGGAGAAAAGGGCACCCGATATGATCGAGAAGATGAGCGCCTTGCCGTGCCACTTCTTCCTTGAGATCATCCTGTCGATGTCAGATGCGATCAGGACAGCAAGAGGGGGAAAACAGGGAACTATATAGGGTATCAGTTTCGAGCTTGAGATCGAAAAGAATACGAAGATGACCGTGAACCAGCACAGGAGGAAAATATTGGCATCCTTCACATTTTTGTCATCAGGGCTTCTCAGTACACTTTCCTTGCTGAAGAGAGAAAAGAAAAAACCTGTCCAGGGCATAAGCCCCACCGGTATCATCGGGAGGAAGAACCAGAACGGCTCATAGCGGTTGTGCATCTTCGTGGCATACCGCAGAAAGTGTTCCCTCACGAAGAAGAAGTATAGAAAGTCAGGATTCTCCCGGCTGACCATGTAGAACCAAGGTAAGGCGATGATAAAGAATAACGCAATTCCGGGCAGATAAATGGCATCAATTATCAGGCGCCATTTTTTTGTGAGGATGATGTACCAGAGTATGATCCCTCCCGGAAGCACTATTGCAACCAGACCCTTGCTGAGCAGACCGAGTGCGACTGAGGCATAGAAGACCAGGAACCATCTTCTGTCGTTTTTGACGTGTCCGTAATAAAAGGCACAAAGCGCAGCAGTTAAAAAAAGCGAGAGCGGCATATCTGTAAGGGTTATCGTGCCGATGGCAAAATAGAGAAGCGAGAGGGCTGTAACTGCCCCTGCTATGGCACCGGCCCTCCTTCCGAAGATAGAGGCGCAGAAAAATGCGGTGATGAGGGCACCCAGGACACCGCTGAGGGCGGTGGGGAAGCGTGCAGCGAATTCATTTTCACCGAAAGCCATAAAGCTGGCTGCATTCATCCAGTAGAGCATAACAGGCTTTTCGAAATATTTAACGTAATTGAGGCGGGGGGTGACGAAATCCCCGGATTCTGTCATTTCACGGGGTATCTCGGCATATCTTCCCTCATCGGGTTCAAGGAGTCCGTGCCATCCGAGAGGTACGAAATATACCATCATTATTAGAGCGGCTATTCCAAAAACGATCAGTCGGTTCTTTTTTAGCGAGGGATCCATCCTGAGCTGCAGCACCTTCCGGTATAAATTTGGCAAAAAACGGCAAGATCGGAGCCGCCTGCTTAACAATAGAACTGATCAGTAATTATAGTTTATTTGATCAGCAAATAAAACGTCTGATGAAAAAAAGGGGCTCTCTTGTTAAAGAGACCCCCTGTTCCTTTGCTGCCTGGATGAAATTGCGCTATCTTTGCTTTATCCCGCGCTCTTCGTCGGTTCCCGGAATTATGTTGTCGCAGACCGCTGCAAGGACGCCCGCAACAGCCATTGGTGTCTTCATGATTGCCCAGATCATGCCTCCAAAGGTATTCCCTAGCGCTCCTGTGAAGAGAGCCTGGTTCGGTTCTACCCAACCTGGGAGCCCAAGTGCCATCAGGAAGGAAAATCCTACGATAAGGACATTCCGCTGGCTTCCCATGTCGGCCCTCATAAGGTTCTGAATGCCGAGCGCGCCTATCGTCCCGAAGAGGGTTATGTAGGCTCCGCCTATTACAGGGGAGGGCATTGTTGCTATGAGAGCTCCAAGCTTGCCGACAAGAGAGAGAAGTATAAGTATTACTGCACCTGCCCTTACAACATGCCTGCTTGCTACGCCTGTAAGTCCGATGAGACCGATATTTTCAGTATATGAGGTCGTTCCGACAGATCCAAGTATGCCTGAAATTGCACAGCCTATTCCTTCTGCTCCGATGCCCCTGTTTATCTGGTCAGGGGTGGGATCATCTATTCCTGCCGCGAAGGAGCAGTTGTGGTAGTCTCCGATCGATTCGATCATTACGCAGAAAAATCCTGCTGAGATCGCTCCAAGAGCCAGGCCTGAGAACTTGGGAACTCCCCATGGCATAAAGAGTTTGTAGCGGATCCATGGGGCCGATGCCACGCCGCTGAGGTTGACATAAGCGGGGTGTCCCTCAGCGAATATTCCAGCAAGCGAAAGTGCCATACATATTGCGTATGCTATAGCAATTGAACCGAGTACGGCGAAAATGTTGCAGTACTTGTTCCTGCTGCAGAGGCTGAAGAAGAAGACAAGTGCCACGACCAGGAGGGATATGGGCCAGAAGTTAGCCGCATTGAACTGTATCGCTACAGGCGCAAGGGTGAACCCTATAGCCATTATCGTCGGGCCTATCACCACAGGTGTAATAAATTTTCTTACGTGACCTATCAGCTTGCTGTAGCCGAGCAACGAGAGGACCAGGCCTCCGATCAGGAGGGATCCTCCGATATACTGCATTACAACGTCAGGCCCCATTGCTTTGTATGCCCCTATTATGGTCATGATAGGAGGGATAAAGCTGAAACTGGATCCCTGCACTATCGGGAGCCCGGACCCAAGTTTCGGGTGGGTCTGGATAAGGGTGGCTATCCCCATTGAAAAATAAACACATCCGATAAAAGCGCCTATCTGCTGCGTAGTCATGCCCATAGCCGGGCCGAAGATAAGCGGGACCAGCGTAGTTGCCCCGAAGAGAGTGAGGACATGCTGAGCGCCCGCAAGAATAAGTATTGGTGTCGGCGGACGATCGTCGATACCGTAAACTAACTGTTTTTTTGCCATGATACACCTCCGGAAGATTTAGCAGAGCAGGTTCCTGCAATCGGTTGCAAAAAACTTTCAGGGATATTATAAGCTGATTTATCCCAAAAATCCATAGAGGGATCAGTTTTTCTTTACTAATTTTTTGTAATCGTCAGGGGTGTCGATGTCCCGGAAGTGGCAGTCTGAAGTTTCAGCAGCCATGATCTCATCAGGATGATCCCTGAGGATGTTCCTTCCCCCTGCGTCACCATGAGCGGTTTTGAATCTCTCTTTCCATATCGAACGGTAAAACATCGGGTGTCCGAAAACTCCGTTCCTGCAGGGGGTAAAGACAGTCTTTCCCTCAGGCATGGCATAGAAGCTATCTTTTAGCTTTGCCATTTCATCCTTGCCGACCAGGGGCAGATCTCCGAGCATTATGCAGAAATCCTCACCGTCGGGCAGCATTTCAAGCGCGATAGACAGGGAACTCGACTGCCCCCTTTCGGGTGCCGGATTTACCGCAGCGCGGATGCCTTTTCCCAAATCTCCCATTGCATCATGGACCTCCCGGGAAAAAACCGCGATGATTTCTGAGAAACCAGCTCCCCGCATATTTTCCAGGACAGTCTCTATTACAGTGCTTTGACCGAAGGGCAGAAGGAGCTTCTGGACTCCCATTCTCTTAGACAGCCCCGCGGCAAGAAGTATCGCCTTCATCTTTTTGTATTCCCTGACAGATAGATGGTATCCATTTTCAGCGATCCCATGACTAAATGGTCGTAGCCCTTAAGCAGAGGTGAGAGTTTTTCAAAGATCTCATCTATCATGTGATCAGCGAGCAGGTCGCATTTGTTGATGAAAAGGATCCTCACTGCTTTTTCCGGAGAGTTCTTCAGATATTCCTCTCTGTTTGAGAGCAGAGCTGCGCAGTTGGCGAAGGATATCATTTCGCCTGCCTGAAGTGAAAACTTTTCTTTGATGATGTCAAAACGGAAGGCATTAGCCGGGGACAAAGGATCTGCGAAAATATCTGCCCCGACAACAATAAAATGGCATTCGGTCACAGCAGGAACAGGAGGCTCCCAAACCTCATAGGCCTTTAAGGAGAGGCCCCTGGAGCCGTCAGCCTCGACTATCATCCTTCCGACCCGGCTTTTTGATGCTATATTGCTGATCTCTTCAGGAGTGTACCCCGAGAGTTTCCCGCCGTTCATTTCCTTGGCAGCTGTCATCATAGAAGGAAGATATTCCTCATCGTTGATCTTCCTGATCAGGTCATCCGGTCCCGCAACAATTTTAAAAGGTGAGACCTCGGGGCTGGGCGGAAATATTTTAGTCGTAGTGGTGAGGAGGGTAAACGTGTACTCAGCAGAATGCCTGCCGAGCGCAAACATCAGAGAAGTTTTGCCGCCTCCTCCCGTTACTGCGGTCACCCGGTACTTCATCAGATCGAGGTCCTGATATAAAGTCCTGATCAAATTATGTCTCTCTGACTGGTCGTACAAATTTATCACTTCCCTTATCCAAGACATAAATGATAGCAGAGAAAATCAGTATGTGAAGGATAATTTATAAGGAAATATGCATTTGATTTTTGTTGTTTGCCGCCGTATTTATTAGGATCAGTATTGACAAAGACAAGTTTTGATGTTAATTTGCAACCCAATATTATTAATATTCAAACCGATGAAGTGGAGATCAAACCGTTTCGTGCACCTACAGAGAGCGGGGGATGATGAGAACCCTGCGGAAATGCAGATCGGCAAATGGACCGCTGAGGGCGAGGCCAAAAGCGAAAGCTGAGTATCCGAGACGTATGCCGGCGTTAACGGCAGGGTGTGTGACCGCACATCCGTCAGAGCGGGTCCTATATGGACCAACTAAGGTGGTACCGCAGATGCAATGAATCTGTCCTTTGATATTTCAAAGGACAGATTTTTTTATACAGGGAGCCTTTGAGAGAAAGGCTCCGGCAGTCAGAGAAGAGAACAGAGAAGAGTCAGGACGAGAAAGGATTGGTAGAGATGGAAGAGAGATCAGTATTAAGAGTGAAGAGAGTATTGGCAGTTGAGAAGAGAGAGGGGCTTTCAATATCGGATGTGCTTCTTGTGGGAGTACTTCTGGCTGCAGGGGCAGTCCTCAAGTTTTTTGTTGGTTCGATGTTTTCTATGGGAATGAAGCCAAACTTCATTATCGCCATGTATTGCCTTTCGATACTTATCATAAGGCCCAAATTCAAAGAGGCTGCGGTCATCGGCCTGCTGGCCGGGGCGATCTGCCAGTTTTTCCCCGGCACGCCCTACATAAACTTTGCGAGCGAACTTGTGGGTTCGCTTGTGATGGCTGCTTTCATGTGCATACCGCTGAAGCAGGGCAAATTTTCACCGATCCCTGTGATAAGCACATTCATCAGCACACTGGCCAGCGGTTTTACATTTATTGCAGTCATGTACCTCATCTTTTATGCCGGTGCTGATGTAAAGCCTGTCCCGCTGGCGATATTCCTGGGCATAATATTTGGCACTGCAGCCATAAATTCTGTGATCGTGCAGATCCTTTATGTCCCGCTGAAGCTCGCACTGAAAAAAGGCCGGTAAGTCACAATGATCAGGATCAAAGGACTCTCCTTCAAATATAAGGGGGGGAACGAAGATGCCCTTAAAGAGATAGACCTCACTGTAAAAAGGGGTGAATTCCTGGGTATCATCGGAAGCAGCGGTGCAGGAAAGACGACCCTGCTCCATGCCGTCAACGGCATAGTTCCCCACCACTTCCGGGGGGAGTTCTACGGTTCTGTGGAGGTGGACGGTTCAGATACCATAGATAACAGGCCTGAGGATCTGGCTCAAAAGGTGGGCAGCGTTCGGCAGGATTTTGAAAGCCAGATAGTCTCATCCGTGGTGGAGGATGAAATACTGTTCGGGCTTGAGAACTTCTCAGTCCCGCGCGATGATATAGAAAAGAGGATAACCGATGCACTGGACAAAACAGGCATCAGAAATCTCAGGGAAAGGAACATAGCGACCCTTAGCGGAGGACAGAAACAGAAGGTCGCGATATCTGCCATCATTGCCCTTATGCCCGAAATACTGATCCTGGATGAACCGACAGGGGAGCTTGATCCATGGAGCAGCCGCCAGATATTCCTCCTTCTCAGGGAACTCAACGAGAAACATGGGATCACTGTTGTGGTGGTCGAACAGAAAATAATGCTCCTCTGCGAATTTGCCCGCAGCCTGGCCGTGATGGAGAGCGGAAGGATCATATTGAACGGTCCTGTGGCCGAGGTGCTTAAGAGCAGCAGGGAGATGGAGAGGGTGGGTGTCAACTGCCCCAGGGTAGTGACGCTGGCCGACAGGCTCAGGGAGGAAGGACTCTACGGAGGGCCTGTCCCGGTAAGCGTTCCGGAGGCTGAAGTGATGGTGAGGAGCATAACGGGATGATAGTTTTTGAGAACGTATCATACTCAGCCGGCGGCATAAAAATAATCAACGGAGTATCTTTTGAGATCAAAAAAGGAGACTTTACAGCTCTTGTGGGAGCCAACGGAGCCGGAAAGTCGACCCTTGCAAGGCTGTGCAACGGACTGCTCAAGCCTGCGGGCGGAACAGTACGTGTCGGCGGCTTTGATACAGCTTCGGTCAGGACGAGCCGGATAGCAAGATTTGCAGGGTTTCTCTTCCAGGATCCCGACAGGCAGATATGCAAAAACAGCGTGCGCGATGAAATTATGTTCAGCCTGGAGTGTGTGATGGAAGAAAGAGAAGAGATCGAGATGAGATGCGAAAGGGCTATCTGTGAATTTTCCCTTGACGGTGACAGGGAGCCCTTCAGCATGAGCAGAGGGGAACGTCAGCGGCTTGTCCTGGCCTCCATCCTGGCCGCGGAGCCTGAACTCCTCCTTCTTGACGAACCTACAACAGGCCTTGATTACAGGGAATGTATGCACATCATGGACTGCATAAGCGATATCAACAGAAAAGGCGCCACTGTGCTGATGATATCCCATGATATGGAGATAGTTCAGGATTTTGCAAAGGATGTTATGGTGCTCAACGACGGAACGCTGCTTGCCCACGGCAGTACGGGGGATATAATAAGGGACAGGGAGCTCCTTGCACGTGCCTCCCTCCTTCCTCCGCAGATAACTGACCTTGCGCTTCTCCTTGGTGAGGGATACGAGGGCGTAGCTACAGTTGAAGATATGGTCTTTGCAGTCGGGAAAAACAGCAGAGGTGCAATGTGATGGGCGGCTTCCTCGATTATTCGCCCGGCGCTTCCTTCTTTCACAGGCTCAATCCGCTTGCCAAGCTATTCCTTTCCCTGATGCTCTGTGTATCATGCTTTGTGACTGAGAGCCTCTTTTTCTGTTCCATGATCATCCTCCTGAACCTGGCTATGGCGGCATCTGCAGGCATATCAGGGAGGGCTTTCGCTATGCTGAAAGCTTTGATCAAGCTGTCTGCCTTTCTATTTCTTATCCAGGTATTTTTTATCGGGGAAGGAAACACGATCCTTTCCCTTCCCTTTAATATCCATGTAACAGACAGAGGCGTACTTTTTTCGCTTATGATGGTGCTGAGGCTCATTGGAGCAACGATGCCCCTTGCCCTGATGCTTTCAATCACTAAAATGAACGACCTCTCAAATGTTCTTGTCGGGACTGTAGGAATACCTTACAAATATGCCTTCTCGCTAACTACCGCAATAAGGTTTATTCCAGTCTTCACTGCTGCGATGGCGGGGATAATGGAGGCTCAGACCGCGCGCGGAGTCGCTTTTGACACTAAGAACATATTCAAGAAGATAGGGCTGATCTTCCCCCTCTGCGTACCTTTGCTTGTGACCTCCGTCAGGAAGATCGAGGGTGCTGCAATATCTGCTGAACTTCGCGGCTTCAACCGCAGGAAAAAAGGGAGCGGATACAGGAAATATCCGTTCAGTGCCGCAGATTTGGCTGTTTCTCTGTTTGCCCTGACATTGGCTGTTGCAGGTGCCTTTTTTCCTTTTTAGGTTTCAAGCAGGTCATTCAGCAGTTTTTTTGTAAGATCCTTTGCAGCGCTGTTTCCGCTTCCTGCACCGATGCAGGAAGGACATCCCTCCCTGCACCCGCATGAATTGAGCTGTTCACTGCAGGCCTTAAGTATCATCCTTATAGAACCGTATGCACCTTCAGCAAGTCCGACACCTCCGGGGAAAGCATCCGACAGGAATATTGCAGGCTGATCCAGGCTCGGTTCACTTATTGCCGTGCTTACATAGATATCGCTGCCGTCGCACATCAGGAAGAGCGGAGCAAGGTTTTTCAGGAGGTTTGCCAGTCCCTTCATTGCGGAGAAAAGACCCGGCCTTGAGTCTGCATTTTGGGGCATCCTTATCCAAAATGAAGTGGTTTCGATGCTTTCGCCAGGCAGATCCGCCTTCCCGTGCCCAACAACTTTCCTGGTATTGATATCGATTATCTTGTAAATGCCGGTAATGGTGGACACCCTTGTATCTCCCCAGGCAAACAGGCCCGACTTTTCGACCGTATCCCGGATAAGAGTCCTTACGCAGAGCTTGGCCTCGGTATAGGTATTTGAGTATGATTTTTTTACGAGACATTTTCCCTTTTCGGGGTCGATCTTCTCTACAGAATATCCCTCTCCGCCGTGAAAATATGCTGCTCCGGGGAAGATCATCCCGGCAGCGGAGTGCCTGTCGACTGTGCCGATCATCCGGTGCTTTCTCTGGTCAGTGACGTCAAATATTTCATACCTTTCTCCTGAGACGCTCCTTATGGAGAATGACGATGCGGGGTATTCACCTGACTTCCATGAATAGATCCTCTCTTCCCTCTCCCCGGATGCCTCTGTCAGCCCTTCCCGGGAGAGAAATTCCAGAATATCGGTTATATCTTCCCCGCCAAAAGTCTCTTTTGACCTGAACGGAAGCTCGAAGACCGAGCATTTTATGTGCTCAAGCCTGATGTACGGATTCGAAGGGTCGATCACAGCCCTCTCGGGCGGGGCACCGATAAGCCATTCAGGTCTTTCGGCGAGAAAACGGTCGACAGGGAGGACAGATGGTATGATGACCGCAGCTGATGTGCTCTTTCTCCTGCCCGCCCTTCCTATCTGCTGCCAAAGTGAAGCTATGCTGCCCGGGAACCCGTGGATTATGACCAGGTCGAGTGAACCTATGTCTACGCCGAGCTCAAGGGCATTGGTGCTGACAACTGCCTTCAGCCTGCCGCTCCTCAGGTTTCTTTCGGTTTCACGTCTTTCAGCCGGAAGGTAGCCTGACCTGTATCCCCTCACGAGACCGGCATCTTTGCCTTTCTCGGACAGCTCATTCATTAGGCTTCTGACCAGGAGTTCCACGTTGACCCTTGATCTCGTGAAGAGTATCGAACTTATGCCGCAGCATATTGCTTTGTATGTCAGCCTGCCTGACTCATATAGGGAAGATCTTCTGGTGCCGCTGCGCCTGTCGATCATGCAGGGATCATATATTACCAGTTCCTTTTGTGCGGCAGGCGCTCCGCTTTGGTCAATGAGGAAGGCAGATCTGCCTGTAAGGGCCTCTGCATGCTGAGCCGGATTTGCTATCGTAGCCGAACAGCAGATGAAAACAGGATCTGAGCCGTAATGCCTGCAGATACGCAGCAGTCTGACGAATATGTTGGCAAGGTGTGAGCCCAGGACACCTCTGTATGTATGAAGTTCATCGACCACTATGTATTTAAGGTCCCTGAAGAAAGAAGCCCAGCCCGTATGATGCGGAAGTATTGCCCTGTTGAGCATATCGGGGTTTGTAATGACGATATTGGCGGTATTTTTTATTCCGCTTCTCTTATTGGCGGGGGTGTCCCCGTCATAGGTGAAGGAGCTTATTTTGACTTTTAGTTCTGCGGTCAGTTCCGTAAGCTCGGTAAGCTGGTCATGGGCAAGTGCCTTTGTCGGGAAAAGATAGAGGGCCCTTCCCGACGGTTCTTTCAGGATCGAGTTGAGTACAGGAAGATCATAGCAAAATGTCTTTCCCGATGCGGTAGGAGTGACTACAACGATGTCCCTTCCCGACGATGCAAGGCTGAAGGCTTTGCTCTGGTGTGACCATAGGTTCTCCACTCCCCTCTTTTTAAGGGCGAGGACTATCTCAGGGGCCAGCTCTCCGAATCCGCCGTAACTTGCCTCCTTCGGTTTTATGGAGTGCGATAATTTTATGTCTCCGTCCTGTCTCCTGAGCCATCTTAAAAATCCCCTTACCCCGTCCCTTTTATTCAGGGAGAAAAAGAACTTCATTTCAGAGAAAGGCGTCCAGCAGCATTTTGGCCGCACTGATGAAGACCACTGATGTGAGTATCCACCTTATATAGCGTTTATCCGCACTAAGGTTGAATCTTGCGCCTGCATTTCCTCCGGCCGCAGATCCGAGCGCAAGCGCGAAAGCTGTTTTCCAGTCGACCATACCGAAAGTTGCGAAAAGGGCAAGGCTTGCCATTGTGTAGACAGCTACTACTATTATTTTAAGGATGTTCGCATCCCTAAGATTTTTTTTACAGCCCCCTGAAATGGTCCATACAAGTAGAAAGCCCACTCCGGCCTGCAGGAATCCGCCGTAGATCCCTACGGCAAAGAGGGCTGCGGTCCTCAAGGGAAATGAGAGCGGGTCACCCTTGGGTTCATCCCACATCCTGGGCTTTGCCGCCAGCAGGTATCCCATAGAAAAAATCGAGAGAGATGCAATGATCCTGAATATTTTTGAAGGCATATATACGGCAGCCAAAGTCCCGGCTACGGCGCCGGCAACTGCAGGCAGTACAAAAGAAGCCGCCTCCCTCATATCTATCTCTCCCTTTGAATGGTAATGCCGCATGGCGGACAGATTCTGTATGAGTATGGAGACTCTGTTCGTTGCGTTTGCCACACCAAGGTCAAGCCCAATGAAGTTAAGGACAGGAAGGGTAATAAGGCTTCCGCCGCCGGCCGTTACGTTCAGGAAGCCTGCGGCCGCGCCTGTAAGCATGGCAAGCATCAGCAGATAAATACCATTCAGTCCCATAAGCGGATAACCTCCGTATCATGTAAAATCATCAGGGGGTGATCGACATGCTGAAGCTCAAAGTCCTGGTAGACAATAATACACTCATCGACAGATATTTTACAGCCGAACCCGGACTCAGTTTCTGGATAGAGTCAGACGGAAAAAAAATACTCTTCGATACAGGTTACTCAGACGTCTTTATAAGCAATGCCCGCATAATGGGCATTGAAGTGAACGACGCAGATGTTGTGGTGCTTTCACACGGACACAACGACCACACGTGGGGGCTCAGCCACTTGATACAGAACTTTGACAGGACAATGAAAAGCGGGAAGCCCCTTCTCATAGCGCACCCCGGGGCGTTCGAAAGGAAGCGCTGCGGCGGCCTCGAGATCGGGATGACTGTAAGGGAGGATGTCCTGAGAGAATATTTTGATATCGCCAAAAGTGCAGTTCCTGTGAGAATAACGGAAAAACTGCTTTGGCTGGGTGAGATACCGGTAAAAAATGGCAATGCAGCGGTGATAGGCAAAACGCTGATAAATGGCGAATGGGTCCCGGATGCCTGTGCCGACGATTCAGCTCTGGTTTATGAATCTAAAGCAGGCCTTGTCATAATAACAGGCTGTTCACATTCAGGGATATCCAATGTTGTTGACCGAGCTGTAAAGCTCACAGGGATCGGGAAGGTCCTTGATGTGATAGGGGGGTTCCACCTCCAGAACGCGGACGAAAAAATACTTGATGAAACAGCAAGGGAACTGAAGAAGGCCGCTCCGGACATGATACACCCTTGCCATTGCACTGACTTGAAGGCTAAAATGAGGCTTGGGGCATCGTTCGAGATCGAAGAAGTGGGTTCGGGTCTTGAACTTGACTACGAATAAGGGGTTGGTCGGCTATGCAGGAATCAGGCGAAAACTATCTTGAAACTATACTGATCCTAAAGGAGAGGAACGGCACAGTCCGCTCAATTGATATCGCGAATGAACTGGGATATGCCAAGCCCAGCGTAAGCAGGGCAGTCAAGCTCCTTGTAAAAAAAGGTCTTATCGTAATGGAGCACAGCGGAGAACTTATACTCACCGAAAAGGGTCTTGAGATGGCAAATTCAATATATGAGAGGCATAAGATTATCTCTGAATTTTTCGTGGACATACTCGGAGTGGACAGGAAGAATGCCGACATTGATGCCTGCCGTATCGAGCATGTCATCAGCGTGAACACCTTTGAAAAAATAAAGGAATATGTCAGAAAGGGGGATCAGGCGCCAAAATAACAGTTTTTGTCAGATCGCTGAAAATACCGCAGTCTTTCTGATCCTGAGAGCTATGACGGAAGATAAGAAGGCTTTTATAATATCCCCTCCTATAGTGCTGAAGAAGCCTACAGAGAGGACTTTCATAAGAGGCATGCCATTGCCGGGCATCCAAAAATTCACTATCACATAAAGATGGAGGAGCCCAAAAATATATACCGCAGCTATTCCCGCAAGAGCTGAGGCCAGATATTCCCAGGTTGACGGAGTGCGTCCTTTACCGGCCAGCTTCAGGGAGACCGTACCGGTTATCCAGGCGCATGCCACAAATCCCACTACATATCCAAAAGAGGGCATGAATATTGACGAAAGCCCTCCTCCTCCTGTGAAGACGGGTATCCCCACAAGGCCCATCATCATATAGAAAGCCTGTGATGCAGCACCATATTTAGGTCCGAGAAGAAGCCCTGCAAGCATACAGAACATAGTCTGGAGGGTAAAGGGGACAAGCGGAAGCGGAACAGCTATTCTTGCTCCTATTGCCGTCAGGATCGCAAATATTGAAATGTATATCATTCTCCGTGTTTTCATGGGAGAGATAATAAAATGAAAACGGTCAATTGTCAACCATTAATATTTTATAGGTTGACAACTGACGCAGGTCTTCACATAAACAGCTGGACAAGTATTACAGCAATGACAAGGCCCGGGAGCATATTCATCACTCGGATCCTCATAAACCCGAGGAGATTGATGCCTATTGCGACCAGCATAAGCCCGCCCGTAGAGCTCATTTCCTGAATCGCTGCCTCTGACATGAATGGCTGTATCCAGACCGCGGCGAGGGTCAGCGCTCCCTGGTAGAGAAATACAGGGACAGAGGCAAAGATAACTCCGAATCCTAATGATGCGGCTATTGCTATGGATGTCAGTCCGTCGATCAGCCCCTTTGCCAAAAGAAGGGAGGGGTATCCCCCGAGGCCCTCTTCAAATGAGCCGAGGACGGCCATTGATCCGGTGCAGTATATCAGGCTCGCCGCAATAAAACCGGAAGAGAAGCCCTTGGCGCTCTCTCCGAATTTTGATTCCAAAGCTCCGCAGCCTCTTTCCAGTTTTCCTTCCAGATCCAGAAGTTCCCCTATCACGGATCCCGCTGCAATGCTCGCGATGACTATGAGAGGCTGTTTTGTGGCAATCGACATTGAAAGCCCCAGAGATACGACAAATATTGCCATTCCCTGCACGGGCAGTTCCAGAATTTTGGGCGGGAGCTTCTTTCTTACGGCAAGGCCGATAAGGGCTCCTGAAATTATCAGAAAAGCGTTTGCGATGCTTCCAAAAAGAGGGATGCCGGTCATGAACTCCACGATGATTCTCCTTTTTATTAAGAACTGGCCTTGGATTTTACTACCAAAAACGATGAGTGTACACAAAAAAGAGAGGCCGGCTGAACCAGCCGGCCTCTCTGCTATATGTTTTTCTCAGTCAAGGATGACTCGTTCGTTGTTTATGTAATCGCTGAATTCTTTTCGCAGATATTCGTGGACCATCTCGTCTGCCTTTTTCTGGAGCTCAGCCTTCTTTTTCTCGAAGAATTCCGCACAGGCCGCTTCGTCGAAATCTTCCGTATATCCTTCCGCAATTTCCTCAACGAGGCATTCGATGCAGTCGGGGCCGAATTCAGGCAGGGCGACCCAACGCACTGACTCCTGTTCCATTGCTCCGCGGTTATTCAGGACCGATTCCAGCACGCTGTATGTTCCGCTGTTTACAGCAGTCATCTCATGAGCGTAGTTCGTGGCATCTGCCATATTGTCAAAAACGCTCGCATCCGTGACTTCCAGTCCCTGTATGTGAGTTACCACCCAAACTTTTTCCTGCATAAGAAACGCCCCCCATAGTTTGTTTTCAGAATGGCAATTACTATAAACATAAAATCAATGCTTGTACAGTAAAAACATCAACTTTCCCAAAATTTTTCCAAGATCAACAACCATTCTTGACTTAATTATAGGCGAAGATTAGAATTCCCGCTAATATGCGGGGAACAGCCCTAAGTCCGGTCTCTTTGATTATGCTCTTTTTCGGACTTTAGTCAATATCATGGGTATAATCATATAAGACCGGCCCGGGGCAATGGAAGCCGCGTTATTTTCCAGGAGCCGATCCTTATCTGAACAGGTCTTTACAGTACTTTCGGGGAGGAATTGATATGTCAGACAAGAAAAAAAACTTTGGGGTGATGACGAAAGCCCTGCACTGCGGTTGGAAGAACGATCCTGCAACGGGAGCCTCGGGACTTCCGATATATATGACCTCGGCATACCAGTTCAGGGATACTGAGCAAGCCGCAAGGCTTTTCAGCCTGAGCGAAGAGGGACATATTTATTCCAGGCTCTCAAACCCTACTGTCTCTGCTTTCGAAGAGGGGCTTAATTCTCTTGAAGGCGGAAGCGGATGTGTGGCGCTCTCTTCCGGTCAGTCGGCCTTCACCCATCTTATAGCTGCCCTATGTTCCTGCGGGGACAACATGGTCGTTTCAAAGAAGATATATGGCGGTACCCTTACACTGCTCCAGAATGTTTTTTCCCGTTTCGGGATCGAGACCATTCTCGTTGACAGCGACCATCCATGTCAGGTCGAACAGGCTGTAAACGATCAGACCAGAGGGATAATTACCGAAACGATAGGCAATCCAATGATGAACGTGGCACCACTTGAGGCCCTTGCAAAGATAGCCAAGAGACAGGGAGTTCCTCTGATAATCGACAACACATTTGCCTCCCCGGTCCTCTGCAGGCCGATAGAATGGGGTGCTAATGCCGTAATACACTCAACAACGAAATACATCTCCGGCAACGGCAACGTTATTGGAGGGGCTATAATCGACGGCGGAAATTTTGACTGGTCTGCCTATGCTGATAAATTCCCTGGGATAGCAAAACCGGATCCTGCCTACCACGGTATTGTTTTTGCCGATAAATTCGGACCTTCCGCACTATATGCGAAGCTGCACATGGCGCTGGTACGGGACCTTGGAGGATGCCAGTCTGCTTTCGACGCATACCTGCTCCATCTTTCGTTGGGGACTCTGCCTCTCAGGATGGAGAGGCACAGTAATAACGCTATGGAGGCTGCGCGGTTCCTGGAGGGGCATCCGTCGGTCGAATGGGTCAGATATCCCGGACTTGCCTCCCATCCGCAGAACGACATGGCAGGGGTATACCTTAAAAAAGGATGCGGAGGAATGATAGCCTTCTCGATCAAAGGAGGAGTGACGGCAGGGAAGAAGTTTATCGAAAACCTTGACCTTATCGGGCACATGGCCAACCTTGGCGACTCAAGGACCATTGTCATTCATCCTGCGAGCACTACCCACAGTCAGCTTACCCCTGAACAGAGAGCTGCAGCAGGCATCGGCGAAGGACTGATAAGACTGAGCGTAGGCCTGGAGGATATCGAAGACATCAAGGAGGATCTGTCGGCAGCACTTTCGGCGGCATCGGCGCAGACAGCCTGATCAGAGACTTAAAAAGCAAAGGCATAAATCATGAAAAAAAGATGAGGATACGGGGGACATAACTTCCCGCATCCTCATCTTTAGCTTTGGCCTGCAGTGTCAAATATGGGTGATTTGAGCACCTGTACCTTTAGTCAAGCGGGATGTAGGAACATACATACTGAACGGGGACGTAGCAACGGAATCCGAACTTGCTGTTGCCCGGAAGGTTGAAGGTCTCGCCTGCTTTGATCTCCATGTATTCAGTTGTTCCGGGAAGGCGTACCTGGCATATCCCGTCGATGATATCCATGATCTCTGCATCGCCTGTCCCGAATTCGTAATCACCGGGGAGGAAAAGTCCGAGTGTCTTGCGGTCGCCGTCTGCTGTGAAAATGGTGTGGCTTACTACTTTTCCGTCAAAGTATACGTTTGCCTTGGCAATTGCTGTAACATTTTCGAGCTTTTCTATCATCTGGTTACGACCTCCTGAAAAATTGAATGTCTGATTATGATAGTGTTATTTTGAACATACGTCTAGTACAATGGGGTCAGTTTGGGAGAAACGTCATAAATGCTATGGGGGATGGATCTTGAACAAATATTATATTTTCTGCAATGGGAAGATACTGCTGAAGAACGGAGGCAGAGAACTGCCGGATATTATTTCAGACAGTGAGCTGGAGTCTTTTTTTAAGGCGAGCGGAAGCGTCGACAAAGATGATACTTACGGAGACAGGTGGGCAGAGGCGGATACTCTCCCTGAGCTGCCCGATAAATATGTTATCATGGAAAGAAGAGCCATCTGGCCGACTTTTGAGGAGAGGGAATTTTTCAGGGCCGGCAAGGCATTTCACCTGATGGACTGGCAAAGGACCAACAGATACTGCGGTGTTTGCGGGACCGGCACCGAATTTGATACTGCAGAAGGAGCCATGAGATGTCCGGCCTGCGGGGAGCTGTACTATCCGGTTATATCACCTGCGATAATCGTAGCCGTCAAAAGGGAAGGCAAACTTCTTATGGGACACGGGGTAAATTTCCCACCCGGCAGGTTCAGCGTCATGGCCGGGTTCGTCGAACCCGGAGAGAGCCTTGAGGAGTGCGTGAAACGTGAAGTATATGAAGAGACGAGGATAAAGGTAAAAAATATAAGGTATTTCGGGAGTCAGCCATGGCCCTTCCCAAGGTCTCTGATGCTTGGCTTCACAGCGGAATGGGAGAGCGGAGAAATAGAAGTCGACGGAAAAGAGGTCACAGAAGCCGGCTGGTTTGCACCCGATGATATCCCTGATGTATTCCGCGGACTGAGCATATCCTGGAAGCTTATCGAGGATTTCATAAATAATCGTTCATAAACTGCGTGTGCGGCGACAGACTGCCTTTATGAAAATAAAATAAGTAATAAAGGCAGACAAAATAAGGTCTTTTCAAAGAGGGAGGGATAACCGGTGGCTTTTGCCCGAAAAAATATCGATATATTGATCGCTTTCTTAGCTGTGTCCGTGTTTTTGTTCCTCACACCGAATATTTCTGACGCAAAACTCAGTGCTGAGGATGCCAAGGCCGTATGGTCACGGGTAGCAAAGGCGACAGAGCTTAAAGATCTTCCTTTTTCTGTAAAGGATGAAAAAACTCCAAACGCATGGGTGGCAAACGGAAACTCAGTTACAGTCACGACCGGATTGCTTGAACTTCTGGACACTCAGTCTGAGTTGTATGGGGTCCTTGCTCATGAAGCGGGACATGCAAAGCTTGACCACCATGAAGATACAGTCAAGAGAGGGGTAGGCCTTTCTGTTGCCGCGACACTTCTTGGCAAGCTGCTTGGAGGCGGAATAGCTGAAACGGCGGCGGGTGTCGGCGCAAATCTTGCATACTCCGGGTGGAGCAGAGAACAGGAGGTCGAGGCCGACGATTATTCGGTCCGGCTTGCCCACAGTATGGGAGAGGATCCGGTGGGTCTGTACAGCGCACTTCTAAAACTTTCAAAGGTGGGAAGCCGACCGCAGCCAAGCGGATTTAATTCGCATCCTCCCGATGACCGGAGACTTCTCCACCTAAAGAATGAAATACTCAGGCTGGATCCCAAAGCGAAGTTTCCTGACAATAATGAAAAAGGAACATTGGAACAGCCTCAGTCAGAAAGAAAAAGCGTAACCGAAGGTTCAGCAGCGCAAAATGGCGGTCCCGACACAGACTCAGATCAGGAAATGCAGAAAACCGTCGAGGGAACAGAGACTCACCCCGGAGGACAGCCCGGCTGATGTTCGGTGAAAAGGGGCTTGTCCATATATACACAGGGGAGGGAAAGGGGAAGACTACATCAGCCCTTGGTCTTGCCTTAAGGGCATTGGGGCATGGAGCCCATGTGACCATGATCCAGTTTATGAAGGGCTGGGAAGGATATGGAGAGCTTAAGGCCGCATCGCAGCTGCAAGGGTTTGAAATTATCCAAACCGGAAGGCCGGACTACGTTTACAGAGGCAAGGAACAGCCGGAGGATCACGAAGAAGCTGAAAAAGGCATGAGGGCTGCTTTCGCTGCGATCGAGAAGGAGGGCTGTGACATGCTGATCCTTGATGAGATCAACGTGGCATTGTCCTATGGTCTGGTGGATATCACCGAAGTGGTAAGGCTTATAAGATCCAGGCCCTATGAAATGGAACTTGTACTGACGGGAAGAGGCATGCACCGGGAGCTTGTTGCGCTTGCTGATCTTGTAACAGAGATGAGGGAGATCAGACACCCCTACAGCAGTGGGGTGATGGCAAGAAAAGGTGTAGAATTTTAGTTGACAGCTGCTCTTTTATGGGCTAATCTAAAATAGTTTTAAATTGAATGGCCGATATATTACCTAGTAGCTAAAACAGACATAAATATCACAAGGAGGAAAAAATCAATGAAGACAAATGAAAATCTAGCAACTGCATTTGCAGGGGAATCACAGGCCAACAGAAAGTATCTCTGTTTTGCGGCACAGGCTGAAAAAGAGGGATTTACAAGTGCGGCAAGACTTTTCCGCGCTACGGCCGAGGCCGAGACCATACATGCCTTTGCGGAATTTAAGGCAAAGGGCGGGATAGGTACCACAGCGGAGAATCTTGTCGCTGCAAAAGAGGGCGAGACATATGAATTCACCGAAATGTACCCTCCGATGATCGAAGATGCCAAGACAGAGGGAAACAACGAAGCCGCTCGTATTTTCCACTATGCCAATGAAGCCGAGAAGGTCCATGCGCGCCTTTACGATGAGGCCCTTGCAAATCTCGGGAATGAACCGGAGGGACAGGATTACTATCTTTGCCCGATCTGCGGTTATATTCACAAGGGCAAAGAGTCGACCAGCCCATGCCCGATCTGTGGAGCCAAACCTTCAATATTCAAGAAATTCTAGCTAAATTTTCATAATAGGGGGTAAATAAGGCAGACAAGTGGCCGCTGAAACGTAAAGCTTCAGCGGCCCTTTTGATTTTTCCTTATCAAATAAAGAGAAAAGAGGTGAAATGTTTAAACTGTTCAACGTTAGAGGTTTTTTGCCACAGTTGTCCATGCTATAATAAGCCATTATCTTATTTTTGCGGAATGAGGAATGTTCAATGTGGCTTATGATCGTTAAGTTTTTTTTAAATCTTTTTTTCCGTATAGAGATCAAAGGATGGGAGAACTGGGAAAAAGCCGGAGACGGAGTGTTGGTAGCTCCAAATTATGTCTCATTCATAGATCCTCTCATCCTGGCAGTATTCCTTCCTGAAAAAGTACCGTTTGCAATAGAGCGAAGACTTACAAAAAAACGATTTATCGGCCTTTTCCTTCCGTTGGCTGAGACGCACATACTTGACGCGGACGCACCGCTGACACTGAAATATTTTCTTAATCTGCTCAAAAACGGCGGAAGGTGCGTTATCTTTCCTGAACTCCAGCCCACCACCATCGGCAACCCTATGAAAGTTTCGCAGGGGGTAGCCATGATAGCAGACCACACAAAGGCAAAGATCCTTCCCGTAAACATAAAAGGCACTGAACTTACTCCTTTTTCACGCATTCAGCACAAGCCCGGACTGAGGTTCTTCTCCCAGGTAACGATAACGATACTTCCCGCCACAAAGATCGATATACCTGATGAGCTTTCAGGCCCGAAGAGGGCAGCTGCCGCAGGAAGGGCGCTCGAAAAGATAATGGACGAGGCCTCGCTTGCCGCAAGGGTAAAAAATAAACCCTTCTTTGACGTTCTGCTTGATGCAAGAAAACAGTATGGCGGCAAGTTCAGGATCTTCTGTGACCATGGGCAGAGGCCGATTACCTACAACGGCTTCATAACGAGAGTTCTCCTGATCGAAGATGCCCTGAAAGGTGCCGATATGGAGGGCGGCAATATCGGAGTGCTCCTTCCGACATCTTTGGGAGGGGTAGTTACAATTTATGCGCTTCAAAAAATGGGGAAGATCCCTGCAATGCTCAACTTCTCGCTTGGCGGGCGTTCTCTGGTCAACTGCTGCCGCACTGCATGCGTGAAGACTGTCGTCACGTCCAGAAAGTTTATCGAGCTGGGCAAATTTGAAGCCCTTATAACTGCTGTTGAAGAGGAAGGGCTGAGGGTAGTATGGCTGGAAGACTTTGCTCCCTCTATCACCAAATTCAAAAAAATTTCAGCAGCCTTAAAGACTATATTCATAAGATCGAATCCTGTGAAAGAGGGTGAAACTGACAAACCTGCAGTGATACTCTTCACTTCGGGATCTGAAGGGGCGCCTAAGGGTGTTGTGCTTAGCTACAAAAACCTGCATATAAACCATGCACAGATGTATACCAGGGTCGACTTTTACCGGACTGACAGGATACTGAACACGATGCCAATATTTCACTCATTCGGGCTCTGCGGAGTCTTCATGCCGGTGACGCTCGGGATATTCGTCTACTTCTACCCCTCTCCGCTTCATTACAAGACGATATCAACGATCTGTTACGATGAACGGATAACATTCCTTTTTGCGACAGATACCTTCCTTGGCGGCTATGCGAAAGCGGCATCGGACAACTATGATTTCGCCACCATAAGGATGCTTGTCCAGGGCGGTGAGAAACTGAAACACTCCACCCAGGAAATATGGTTCGAACGCTTCAGCATAAGGATCACGGAAGGATACGGAGTCACTGAGGCATCTCCCGTAATAGCGAACAATTACTATGCTCACCACAGGAGCGGCACTGTGGGACAGTTTGTTGCCGGCATAGAGTACAGGATAGAACCCGTAGAAGGAGTCCATGAGGGAGGAAGGCTCTGGATCAAAGGGCCGAACGTAATGCTTGGGTACCTGAGGGTCACCAACCCCGGAGTGATAGAGCCGCCTAAGGATGGCTGGTATGATACCGGAGACATAGTCAGCGTTGATGAAGACGGCTTTGTCAGGATACTTGGCAGGGCGAAAAGATTTGCAAAGATCGGCGGAGAAATGATATCCCTTGCCGCAGTTGAGGAAGTGCTTTCAGAGGAATGGCCTGAAGAAAAGCATGCGGTGGTAATGATCAAGGGAGGCCCGAGAGGGGAGACGCTGACTCTGGTAACCTCAAGACCAGGCCTCAGGAGGGAAGAGCTGCGCCAGGTCCTGTCGGATCTGGGTGTTGCAGAAATAGCGATCCCCAAAAAAGTTATGAATATGGAGAACATTCCATTGCTTTCGACCGGCAAGATAGACTATGTTTCCCTTGAAGAGATCCTCAGTGACTTAGAGCCCGATTCCTGATACTGCCCTTTTTATTTGTCGGGGTAAGTGATATAAGTATCTTTAACGATGCAAAAGTGGGGATCGGGTGTAATATCCTTTTGTCCTGAACTTACGCAATTTTCCGGAGGTGTGTCCTGTTGGATCTCTTTTCGAATATGATCGCGGCAGTAACCTGGCAAAACATGGTAATGATGCTTGTCGGTGCCTTTTTGCTCTATCTTTCGATTGAGAAAAACTTTGAGCCGACGCTGCTTCTGCCGATGGGATTCGGGACCCTTCTCGTAAACCTGCCTCTTTCATCTGCCCTTGACCAGATGGCGGGCAGTGAGATGGTGGAAGGCGCGCTTTCCATGCTCTTCAGAATGGGCATAGCGAGTGAGATACTTCCTCTTCTGATACTGATAGCGGTCGGAGCCATGTGTGACTTTGGTCCTCTTTTGGCAAACCCCAAAGTTTTCCTTTTTGGACTTGCTGCCCAGATGGGAATATTCCTTACTATGGGTATAGCGCTCCTTCTGGGCTTCAACGTCTATGAAGCAGCTTCCATAGGGATAATCGGAGCAGCTGACGGCCCTACTTCCATCTACGTCTCTACAAGATTCGCACCTCATCTCCTGGGTCCGATATCTGTCGCCGCATATACATATATGGCACTTGTGCCATTGATCCAGCCTCCTGTCATTATGGCGATAACTACCGAAAAGGAACGGAGAATGAGAATGCCTGCTCCGACCAGGACTGTAACCAAAAGAGCCAGGATAATATTCCCGATCGCTGTTACTATGCTCGGAGGGATCATTGCTCCTGCCTCCGTATCACTGCTTGGATTTGTCATGTTCGGCAACCTGCTCAGGGAGAGCGGGGTCACGGAGAGGCTTTCACAGGCTGCCCAGAACGAGCTTGCCAACATCGTGACGATCCTTCTCGGCTTTTCGATTTCGGCAACCATGACGGGAGAAAAATTTGTAAACGTAAGCACTCTTATAATAATCGCAATGGGGCTTGTCGCTTTCGTGCTTGATACCGCCGGCGGGGTCATGACTGCAAAGGCGCTGAACCTCCTGCTGCCTGCAGGCAAAAGAATAAACCCCATGGTGGGTGCTGCAGGAATATCAGCTTTTCCTATGTCGGCAAGGACCATACAGAAGCTTGGACAGAAGGCCGACCCTTCAAATCACCTCCTTATGCATGCAGTGGGCGCTAATGTAGCAGGACAGATAGGCTCAGTCCTTGCAGGAGGAGTTCTTCTTGCCTACCTGGGCGGCTGATGCCGTCAAAATAAGATATGCACTACAAGCCCTTGATAATCTGACCTTCGGTCCCGCTCTTATCTGAGCGGGATGTTTTTTGCTAATTTAATATTTAATTCATTTAACTGTAAATTTTGAAATTTATTTATTTATTGTGTCTGATTA
>DAITML010000004.1:0-56979 GCA_036835165.1 Synergistaceae bacterium
TTTTCCATTTTTATCCCACCGATACTCCGAGTTTTTTGAGATAGTCGCTCCCTATACGCTTCATTATCTCCTCCGACTGGGGCACGAGGAAGGATTCGTTTATTGCAGAGAGTCCGTCTTCCAACAAGGCGCCTCTGACTCGGCCGCAGATGGATTCGATGATGTCCTGCCTTTCGGCTTCGGGTGCCGAAAAGAGCAGTTGAAGCTCCCGCACGGCATCTGCAAGGCGAGGCAGAGCGCGGGCGCTTCTGAAGGCCCATTTGTAGTAGGGCATGTAGTGTCTGTTTAGGAGGTGAACTGCCGAGAGGGAGGCGCGGACAAATTCGTCAAGGGCCAGCATTGCAGCCGGACCGTCTCCGCGCTTTATGATCCTGACATAGTTGTACTGCCCGGCCTGACCCATTGCGAATATGCGGGCCGCGAGCTTTTTCAGGAGTACGTCCCCAGGGTAGCAGGGCAGAAGGCCTTTGCGGATCCTGCTGAACTCCCCAAGGTCATCCCGAAAAACCTCCCCGCTTGTGGCCGCGCTGAGAAAGTGTTCCGGGATTCGGAACCACGAGGCTTCGTTTTGCGGAACGTCGGGGCAGCCCGTGAACTGTGCGTAGAATCTGCTTATCGGGATGACACCCACACGGTCCGAGCCCTGTGGAGTCTCATTGCGGGAAAAGCCCATAAATTCGCCCGGCAGTGAGTCGTAGAGCTTCTGCAGTTCAAAGCCGAATTTGGCAAAGTCATCGTCCGTCAGCCAGAGGCAGCAGCCGGGGCCGAAGTCGTGGTCTCGCGAGATCTCATCGTCATAGCCGAGACAGTCGGATCCCTGACCTGCAAGCCCGGCGGCTACACGGCACGCATGATCGCCGAACCGCTCAGATATTGCCGGAGCAGCGTGCTGTATGTAAAATTCACGGCTCAGTTCAAGTCCCTGCAACGCCTTACCTCGGCTCCTTCGCGCTCTCGGCAAGCTGCAGCCAGCGCTCGGCCTCTTCCTTATTCCCCGAGGCTTCAAGGGCCTTTGCGCAGTTCCTGCATGCCCGGGCGTAGTACCGGTTCCGGCCAAAGCGTTTTTCAATGTTTTCGGCGGCTCGCCTGTAATATCCGGCAGCATCAGCAAACCGGCCAAGCATGTACTCAAGCTGCCCCCGCGTGGCGAGCATGCTGTCGGCGTGAGGGTCCCCGGGAAGCGACGCAAAGAGCTCCTCAGACTTCTTGAGACTTTCACCGGCCTCGTCAAATTTTTTCTGGGCCATGAGGCATATGGCCAGGTTGGCATGGCAGGTCGCCGTCTCGGACTCCACGTCCTGCATCTTTTCAAGCAATTCGAGTGACTTCGCAAAATATTCGCCTGCACTCTTAACGTCGTTCATGCGCAGCAGGGACTGGGCCATGTTGTTGTAGAGCCCTGCGTAGCGGTAATCGTCCTCGGGGAGCTGCCAGTCGTATATCTTCTCCACCCGGTCATAAAGTTCCAGGGCCTCATTCAGCTCTCCGAAGGCGGTCTTGGCTGTGGCGTAGTTCAGAAGCGTAGTGGCGTGTCCGATGCTCCCCTCCATTTTGCAGGAAGCGATGAGTCCGAGCGCCGCCTCCGCAGCCGCGTAGCTTTTTTCCTTATCTCCGGCGGCGCGCCAGAAGCCCTCAAGTTCGTTGAATATGGTTATGGCGGAGGTGCTGTAACCCTCTTCACCGCACTGGGCCGCCTTCTTTTCAAGGTATCCGGCGGCAGCCTGCAGGTCTCCCTTTGCGATCATTTCATCGTATTTCAGAAGTATTTTCTCAATGTCCATTTGTCCCATCCCCTTCTTAAAGGCCGGATGCTTTGAGATCTGCCTCCGTGTGACCCCCCGGTTGTATTAGCGTGATTATATCATTGGGGCGGAGAAGGGCGGAGAGTCCTTCCGCCGGCAAGCGATAGTTTTCAGGACATGGCTAAGCAATCGTATATACAGTCAAACGATCGTCAAACGTTGTCAAACAGTAGTCAAACTATCGTAAGAGCGAAGAAACCAGGTCCTAATAATCGCTTGTGTTGCGGTGAATTGGCCCTTAAGTCTTTAGGAATCAGTTTCCGCCTGACTACGTCAGGCAATTCTCCGCGATGCGAAGCGAGCAAATTCTCCAGCGAACATGATTCTTAGTTCGCGAATTCTCCGCGGCTTCTGGAGCCGCAAATTCCCCGACGGCTCGTTTCCGCCGCCCTTCCATATGTTAAAATGAACAAAACAGCTTAAATCAGAAAGGATGACCTCTCAATGAACCTTGACTTTACTGCAGTGACGCAGTTTTTTGGGAAACTGACGCTCTCTACTCTTCTGCCCGCCCTTATATACCTTATCGGCGGACTGATAATATCAAAGCTTATACTCTCCTTCCTCAACAGGACAATGGACAAGTCCAACGTTGATGTGACTCTTCACAAGTTCCTCCACACGGCCGTTAAGCTGGTCCTCCACTTCATTGTCTTCATGGTCGTGGCCGGAGCGCTCGGGATCCAGGTGACATCCCTGGTCGCCATACTGAGCGTCGCAGGACTGGCTATATCCCTGTCGGTACAGGGCCTGCTTTCGAACGTGCTCTCCGGACTGATGCTGCTTTCAATAAAGCCGTTCAGAGTCGGGGACTATGTTGAGGTCGGCGGTATGGGCGGAACAGTAAGGGAAATTGGTTTCGTGCACACCAAATTGCTGACACTGGAAAACTGTACGATATACATCCCCAACAGCGAGGTCTCAAACGGCAAGATAATGAACTACAGCACCGAGGAAAAGAGAAGATTCAACCTTAAGTTTACCGCCTCCTACGATTGCCCCCCGGACAAGGTTCGCAAGGTCCTGCTCGAATACATATCTTCTCATCCTCTAATCGACAAAGATCCCGCGCCTTTTGTCGCTGTGAGCAGTTACAAGGAGAGCTCTATCGAATACACGCTACGGGCATGGACCGACAACAGCGTCTTCTGGGATGTTCACTGGGATATTCATAACGGGCTGGATGAGCTATTTAAGAAGAACAGCATTGATTTTGCATATCCAAATCTCAACGTACACATTAAACGGTGATCCTGCAAACTAAAAAGGCCGCCCCGGAAGGGCGGCCTTTTTGATGCGGCTTAGTATTTGATCGGTATCAGTCTGAGAGCGCAGGAGCCCCGATCTCAGAGCCGGTGCCGGGGGCAGCCTCTGTGCCGGTCCCTGTCGTCTCGGGAGCGGCAGACTCAGCCATGGTTCCGGGCAGGGGAAGATAGACATCCTGTGCCTTTTCTGCAACGGCAGGAACAGATATCATTAATGAGGAAGTTTTTCCGAAATTGAAGATCCTTTCCTCTGATTTGATGACTTTATCAGTGTTCTCGTCGATTATCTCAACTTTGACGGCATGTTTGGGCCCGGTTACCTTGACCAGGTCCCTCTCGTTGGAATAGAGCTCCAGAGCTTTCATTTCGTCTCCGTTGACCGTGATCCTCACAAACTCAGCAGCTTCATAGCTTTGTCCGTTTATCTCAACGGTCTTGTTGTCGAAAAGGATCTCATGCTCTTTTCCATAATAATAGAGAAGAAATCCCATTATGATCAGGGCGAAAACGAGAACCAGCCTTATGAGCCGTCTCTTTTTATTGACAGGTCCGTTGTTCATGGCCTAATCCTCCCCCCTGAGGCTTCTGCGCGCCTCAGCCTTGGCTCTCATCCTTCTCCAAGCGTGAAGGACTAGCGCAAGGGCTATGATGCCGTAGGAGACAAAGACCCTGAAGTACTCCCCAAGCTGAGCCTGCCCGATCAGTTCCTTGCCCGCCATCGGCGAGACGACAAACATAAGGTGGAAGAGCACTACACCGACAAAGACGTTCGTGATGGTAGCCCTGCTTACAGAGGCTCCGCCGATGAGGATCGCCGCGATAGCGAACATCCCGGCCTGCTCATGGCTGTTGTATGTGTTCATGGTCCCTATGTTCTGAAGGAATATTATCTGACCGTAGCATGCAAGGATCGTAGATATGAGTATCGCTATTATCCTTGTACGTTCAACGGGTATTCCTGCCTCCTCGGCGACTTTCATGTCCTGTCCCAGCGCCCTCATGTCCTGCCCGATCTTTGTCTTCCTGAACCAGACTATGAAGAGGCAGAACATGCCTATGAAGATAAATGTCGCAAGAGGTATGTCTATGCCGGAAATTTTTACAGGTATGAGGTTGTCGAGGACATGCCTTACTCCGGTAAGGTTTATGGCGTTCCTGATGCCGTATCCCCTGGATAGCACAAGCTGGGGGTTGCTGATAGGTATGAGTCTTCCCATCGTGTAGAGCACTATAAGCTGATAGACGCCGTTTATGAAGAATCCCAGGATGTACGAGGTGACCATCTCCCTGCCCTTGGCCTTGTTAAGCACGGCCCCGCATATGTATCCCAGGACGACCGCTATCGGGGTCCCGATCAGCGCGGCCAGCATCATTCCGTAAACACCTGTGACCGCCCAGTCAGTCACGAATATCAGGCCGACCTGGCCTGCCATCGCTCCCAGGACCATTCCAAAGTTGAGTCCCATTCCTGCCAGTATCGGTATCAGGAGCGAAAGTACAAGGAACGAATTCCTGGCCAGCCTTGTAAACATTTCCTGTATCAGGTAGCTTGTCGAGAAGCCGGAGATCGGTATCGCTATTGCGGATAGTCCGATAAAGATTATGGGGACGGCATTATTGGCCAGTAAGTTTTTGATTTTCATAGAACCTCTGTTTCTGTCCGCCATTATCTCTTCACCATCACTTTCCTGGTAAGGGCGTAGAGGATCATGCCGTTGCTGACTATGATCCTTATTACTTCAGACATGTCAGTCTGCATTACGCTGTTTATTACCGAGGGTGTCATTGTAAGTATCCCCTGGAAGAGGAAGGTCCCCACAAGGACGTTCATCATCGAGGCCTTGTTCACGGATGCGCCACCTAAAAGGATCGCGGCTACTGCCGGGAATGCCATGTAGAATGGACCCATATAGAGCTGGATGAATCCGAAGCTCTGCTCATAAACAAGTATTCCGATGGCGCCCAGTACTGTCGAAAGGATGACTGAGATCGTCCTCATTTTGTCGACGTCTATGCCGGAGGCCCTTGCAAACTCAGGATTGGACCCGACTGCTGTAACGGCCGTTCCAGTCTTTGTCCGGAAAAATCCCCAGACAAGGAAGACCATGAAGGCAAAGAAGACGAACATGCCTATGGGCAGGTAGAAGAATTCCCCTATACTGATGTTGAGATGTTTGCTGAGGGCGTTGAGCCAGAAGCCCTCTACGCTTATCGTAGTCCTGAGCCCCGAACCGCCGTAGCCCCATATCATGGTCGGACTTGTATAAGGAAGCAGAAGCCAGGCCATGCACATGAGGGCGACCGATGAGAAGCCGACGTAAGTGGCTATCATCATCTCGTCCCCCTTGACCCTGTTGAGGAGCTGGCCGTACATCCAACCGAAGACCACCGCGAGCGGTACCGATATTGCCATCGCGACCAGGAAGCCTATGCTCCCGGTAATGCCTATCTGGATGGAGGTGACGGCTCCGAGAAGCCCGGCTATGATCCCGAGCGGAAGTCCGAAGTTGAGTCCGCACCCCGACTGGACCATCGGGACCATCGCGAGTACAAGCACCCCGTTCATCCCGACCCGTACGAGTGTATCTGAAAGGGACGCGTCAATGCGGACTCCCACAAAGGGGGCCGCTATAAAGAGCGAGAGGAGGAAGAGCCCGATTATTATCCTTGGCCATCCGGCGTTTTCAATAAAAGCCTGAAGTTTTTCTTTCATCCTTATCAACCGCACCTCTCTGCCGATACTTCGTCAGCGCTTCTTTCAGCAACCTGCCCAAGCATAAGGAGCCCAAACTCTTCTGCCGGAGAACTTGCCGGCAGTATGCCCGAGACCCTTCCTTCATTGATGATCGCTATCCTGTCGCATGTACACCTGAGTTCTTCGAGTTCAGAAGAAGTCATTATTATTGTCGTGCCTGTCTCTTCGTTGACCTTGCGAAGGGTGTCAAGGACAAGTTTTTTCGCTCCGACATCTATTCCCCGCGTAGGTTCCGAGACGAAGAGTATTTCAGGTGCCACCGCAAAGGCCTTGGCAAGGCATACCTTCTGCTGATTGCCTCCTGACAGCTCGACGGCTCTCTGTTTGGGGCCTGTGCATCTGATCTCGAGGGCTTTGATGTAGTCTTCCGTACATTTTGTTACAGCTTTGTCGTCGCGCCACTTCACCAGCCCGCCAAGCAATTTTGCTATAAACTTTTCCTGCACCTGCATGGCTGTGAATGTAATGTTCCAGTCTATTCCCTCTTCAAGGAGAAGTCCCACTCCGCGCCTGTCTTCAGATACGAATGCCATCCCCTCCATCAGGGAGGAGTTCGGATCGTTGAGCTTTATCTCCTTGTCCCGAACAAAGACCTTTCCCCCGGAGATGTAAAGGCCCATTATTCCGTTGGATATTCCAACTTTGCCTTGGCCTGCGAGGCCTCCCAGACCAAATATTTCCCCCCGGCGTACCTCTATGGAGACATCCCTTACCGTCTCCCCCGGCATGTCGACCCAGAGGTTTTGAGTCCTGAGGATGACATCTCCGTACTTTCTCTCTTTTTCTTCGTCCGCGCAGGATTCACCGGAGATCTGCCTTCCGACCATCCAGCTGGCGATCTGCCTGACATTTGTCTCCTTTGTGGCGGCTTCCTGGATGACCCTGCCGTCCCTCAGGACTACCAGTTTATCGCAGAGGTCGATGATCTCCTGGAGCCTGTGGGAGATAAATATTATCGCTATACCCTGGCAGGCCAGTTTTTTTAATGCCTCAATGAGCACCTTGGCCTCAGATTCCGCAAGGACTGCTGTAGGTTCGTCAAGTACGAGGAGTTTTGTCTTTTTTCTGTCGATCTCTCTGGCTATTTCTGTAAACTGCTTGTGGCCCACTGGCATTTCACTAATAAGCGTGTCAGGCGCCAAAGTGACACCCAGCGTATTGATCGCCCTGACTGCCCTGTTGTTCATGTCTGTTCTGTCAAGGGTCTTGAACCTGTCTCCGAAGACCTCTACAAGAGGGTTGTATTTCATTGACTCCCTGTTAAGAAGGATATTCTCAGTGGCAGTAAAGCCGGGGATAAGTGAGAATTCCTGATGGACCATCCCTATACCTGCTTCAAGCGCATCGAATGGATCCCTGAAAATTTTTTCTTCCCCGTCAATGATTATCCTGCCTTCGTAACCGCCTGTCTCCGCAATGACAGACATTCCGAAGAGGATATTCATAAGGGTGGACTTCCCGGCGCCGTTTTCACCTACAAGACCAAGTATCTCACCGGGCATCAGCGAAAAGCTGACGTCAGCAAGAACTCTGTTTCCGAAGTACTCCTTGCCGATATTCTCCATCTTTAGGAGAGGCACTCCTTCGGGCATCCGCTTCACCTCTTTTTCTTAATACTAAATACGCTTTTGCTTATATATATAACAGAAAAAATGCAGCTTAACAATAATACAAAAGAAAGCCGATCAATATGCCTCAAATCATCAATACCATAATATTATACACTTAATTATTCTCAATAATATCAATGTTTCAGAACTGAAAAAGCCGGATGATCCTTTTGTAATAAAAGGCTATATCCGGCTTTTTCAGCTTTTTATTTCATTACTCCGTTATCCGTCCTATTTTAGGGTCAGATATTTTTCCGGTACCACTACATCCGTAGCTTTCATATAACCTTTGCCAAAGACATAAGTATCCTGGTAAACAAGAGTCAATTTCTTATTCTTGACTCCCTTTGCTACATCAAAGTACTGCGCCCCGTTCCACGCTGCACCGGGGGTAAACTTGTCATAGCACTTCCATAGGTCTTTGAGGTTGTAAAGCTTGGCTTTGCCTTCAACTATCCTTTTGCCATATTCGGCAAGCGCACAGGTCGTACTCCATCCGTAAGAGTAGGCCCATGTTCCCATTCTGGCCTTGCCGCCTGCCTTGATGACTGCGGCCTCAACTTTTTTAACTATTGCGGGCCAATTGCCTGCTTCTTTAGAGAGGTCTATTCCAAAAGCTCCCGGATACCCCATGAGCGGTGACGGCAGGTCAGGCTCGACAAATATAGCTCTGTACTTTGCGACCTGCTTGAGCAGGGGTTCCGTCTGAGCATCGTTTGTACAGAAAAAAGCCGTGTCTTTGCCGTATTTGTTCACCCATGCCGGTGTCTTTTCAAGAATGAACTGCTGGGCTCCGGCTACGCCTACGTCACTGGTCGGATCCGGAGCGCTCTCAAATGCAAATTTCAAGCCCAGATCTTTGCATGCCTGTTCCATAATGGCACGACGCCTTGAAAGAAGCTCATAGCTCATATGACGCGGGAAGGAGATATGTACAAATGTTTTTGCGCCCATTTTTTTAGCTGTGTTTATTATCAGGTATCCGCGCATTATGTTGTCCACGCCTATTGCAAAATCTGCTGTGCTTGTAATTACAGCGGGGTCTTCCTGAGGTTCGCCTGCAAAGCAGAGAACGTCGGGACGTTTCTCCTTGACCCTGCGGAATGCCTCTGTTGTCCCGGGGATCGCGTCATCAACAACTATGACCTTGACCTTCGGGTCATCTGAAAGTCCCACTATCTGTGAGATGGTGGTCTCCATTTCAGACATGAAATTGTCAGGCATTGTTACATGGCGTATCATTCCGCCTGATGCTGCATCTCCGTACTCCTTGATAAGCCTTTCAGCTCCCCGGTAAGTATCTTCTGCCTGCGAGACCGTCAGCGTTGCCACCCCTATGTGGAAAGGGGCCGCAGCAAAGGCAGAACCGCAAAAGACAAGGGCCAGGACAAGCGCAGCTGCAAAACAGACCGCATGTTTCTTCATCAAGAACTCCTCCTGTGATATTTAGGAATGGGAGTTTTCTGATCAGAAAGCTCCTTTAGAACAGGTGCTGTCCCCTTATAAAGAACATATAAAAACTGAACCGGAGATCCCGCACAGTATAAATGGTATTCCCGCAATGCTCATAAGTCAATACGGACTGATCGAAGCTAAACACCCCTGATCGATTCGACATCGCTTCGGGAAACTTTTTCCCGGTTTTCTGTTTTTCGGCCGTTTTTCTGCCCGGTTGGCCGGAATTCCCTGCCCTTATGCATGTCATTCACTTATAGATAATAAGATCTCCAAGTAGTATGATAATAACGGATCCTGATAAAAGTTTCGTCAGGTCCTGTATGATTTTCAAAGATCCGGAAAGCGGACCATTTTATCAGATTTCGGAGGGATAAATTTGATCAGAGAAAACAGGCTGAGGAAACTGGCGGATGAGTTAAGTTCACTGGGATTTGACGGGATATATCTCGGACCTTCGACTGACCTTGAGTATCTCAGCGGTCTCGACACCCACCCTGACGAGAGGGTAAGGGGGCTGATGATCTCAAAAGATGCCAGGTGCTTTGCGATGACGCCCCTGCTTTACAAAGAGGAGATCCAAAATGCTTTCGGAGATGTTCCATTTTATGCAGAATGGAACGACCATGAGGGCTTTACCGACGCGTTCCGGCTCGGATGCGAAAAACTGGGGCTTGTCGGAAAAAAGATAGCATTCAACGACGGGGTACGTGCGGTCGACATGCTTGCGATAAGGGATACGATGGATATTCAGCTCTGCAATGGTTTAAAAGTGATGGATCCGCTCCGCTCACGCAAGGATGAGGAAGAGCTTGATCTGATGAGGGAAGCATCCGGAATGGTTGATAAGGTCGTTTACAAGCTCATTGATTTCATTAGGCCCGGAATGACAGAGAGGGATATTATAAAGAAGATACCTGAGTTTTTTGAAGAGGCCGGATGCTACCAGATGTCTTTCAGTCCTATAGTCGCCAGCGGACCAAACGGCTCAATGCCCCACTACTCCGGAGACAAAAGGGTGATCGAAAAAAATGACGTCATCATACTTGACCTCGGGGGAAGGCATAACGGATATTGCTCAGACACTACCAGGACGCTTTTCGTGGGGACTCCTTCTGATGAACAGAAAAAAGTATACGAAACAGTCAGAAAGGCACAGGCAGCAGGAGAAGCTGCTGTGAGGCCCGGGGCGACAGGCCAGGATGTAGACAGGGCAGCAAGAAAGGTCATAGTCGACGCAGGATATGGAGACTTTTTCTTCAACAGGGTCGGACATGGCATAGGGCTGGCTGTTCACGAATCACCCTTTATCATTGAGGGGAATGACAAACCGCTTGAACCCGGAAATGTTTTCAGCATCGAACCTGGGATCTACATACCCGGCAAATTTGGAGTAAGGATCGAAAACCTGGTCGCAGTAAGGCCGGACGGCACAGGCGAGGCGCTCAACCATTCACCGCGGGAACTTACCGCAGTAAAGAACGTATGAAAGAAAGGATGATCCAATGAGCGACAGAAATATTGTGGGTTTCATCGGGACCGGAGTGATGGGTTCAAGCATGGCAGGACACCTTCTCGCCGGGGGAAATGAAGTCCACGTATACAACAGGACAAAAAGCAAAGCCGAAAAACTTGTTGAAGCGGGAGCAGTGTGGGAGGACTCCCCCGCATCACTGGCGCAGAAATGCAGTGTGATCTTTACGATCGTCGGTTATCCAAAGGATGTAGAGGAGGTCTACCTCGGGAAAAACGGCCTTATTGAGTCGGCGGCAAAAGGTTCCCTCCTGGTGGACATGACGACATCAAGCCCCAAGCTGGCAGAAAGGATATCGGAGGCAGGCAGGGCAAGGGGGATATCAGTTCTGGACGCTCCGGTAACAGGAGGCGACAGAGGGGCTAGGGAGGCAAAGCTGACAATACTGGTCGGAGGGGAGAAGGAAGACTTCGAGCGGGCTCTTCCCTACTTCAGCCTCATGGGCACCAATATCAGGCACATGGGCAAAGCCGGATGCGGACAGTACACCAAGCTCGTGAACCAGATCACCCTGGCGGGGACTATGACGGGAATGTGCGAAGGCCTTGCCTTTGCAAAGGGGTGCGGCCTTGATCAGAAAGAGGTGCTTGAAGCAATATCGGGAGGAGCAGCCGGGAGCTGGAGCCTTACAAATTACGGGCCCAGGATACTGAACGGCGACTTTGACCCGGGATTTTTTGTAAAGCACTACATAAAGGACATGAAACTCGCGGAGGAAGCAGCTGATGAAATGGCACTCGACCTGCCTGCCCTCTCCCTGACAAGGGAGCTTTATGAAGAGATATCGGAGGGGGGGCTGGGCGACTGCGGGACACAGTCATTATATTGTCTATATGATCCTGATGACGAGTAACTTTCATAACCAGGCATTGTGTTTTTAAAAAGTTGAAACAGTTCAGGCAACTGACTGCAGCTGCTGTCGTTGACATTGATAATTTACAGGGATAAAATCTAGAAAGGTTATGGAAGTTTCTTTCAAGAGGCAGTATTTCCTGTTATTCATTTCAACTTCAGAAGCAAAAATCAAATCATTCTAAGGAGGAAACAGGCGTGAAAAAAGCATTGATTCTTATTTTAGTTGTAATCGCTGCAATGTGCCTCGGCACAACTGCTTTTGCAGCAACAGCAACTCCCGCACCTTTCCACATCGGAATTGTAACCGGAACTGTCTCACAGAGTGAAGATGACCTCCGCGGCGCTGAGCTGGCCATACAGAAATACGGTGATGTATCAAAGGGCGGCATGATCAAACACCTGACTTACCCCGACAACTTCATGTCGGAAATGGAAACGACCATCACCCAGATAGCAGGACTTGCTGACGACCCAAAGATGAAGGTCGTCGTTGTCAACCAGGCTATCCCCGGAACGACCGAAGGCTTCCGCCGCATCAAAGAGAAGCGTCCCGACATCCTCTGCTTCGCAGGCGAGGCACATGAGGATCCGAACGTCATCACCTCCGTGGCAGACATGGCCATCAATGCAGACTTTGTTTCACGCGGCTACCTGATCATTAATACCGCAAAAAAACTCGGCTGCAAAACATTCGTCCACATTTCCTTCCCGCGTCACATGAGTTATGAAACACTCGGACGCCGCCGCGCGATCATGGAGCAGGCATGCAAAGACCTCGGCCTCAAGTTCGTATTTGAAACAGCCCCCGATCCGACAAGTGACGTAGGCGTAGCCGGAGCACAGCAGTTCATACTCGAAAAAACACCGGCATGGGTCAAAAAATACGGAAAGAATACAGCGTTCTTCTGCACTAACGATGCACACACAGAACCTCTTCTTAAGCAGCTTGCCAAATACGGCGGATACTTTGTCGAAGCTGACCTTCCTTCACCGCTCATGGGCTACCCCGGAGCTTTCGGGATAGATCTTTCGAAGGAAGCCGGAAATTGGCCGGTCATTCTGAAAAAAGTTGAAAAGGCAGTCATAGCCGCAGGAGCAAAGGGCCGCATGGGAACATGGGCATACTCCTATGGCTACACTAACAGCGCAGCTCTTGCTGAATTCGGCAAGCGCATCGTTGAAGGCAAAGCGAAGCTGAACAGCAAGAAAGACCTTATGGATTGTTACGCAGCGTACACTCCGGGCGCAAAGTGGAACGGCAACTACTACACTGACCTCGGAACAGGCGTAACAAAGAAGAACCTTATGCTTGTCTACCAGGATACCTACGTAATGGGCAGAGGCTACATGAACGCCGCCTCAGTACAGGTCCCTGAGAAGTACTCGAAAATAAAGATGACAAAGTAGTTCAGCCGTAATGCGGAAGGAGCCCTTCGGGGCTCCTTTTTTTATTCGCAGGAGCAGTCCGATGCCTGTCAAGTAATATTACTTGACAGGCATCGGACTGCTGAGTATAATTCATTGGTTCAAAGAAGCAGGAGGGATATTTTGCAGGATACTGATCCGCTTTTTCAGCGCATAAGGGACGGACATCTGCTCGATCTCTACGGATCTCTGATAACAGAAAAACAGAGACTTGCCTGTGAAATGGTCCTTCTCGGCGACCTCTCGCTCGCTGAAGCTGCCGAATCGCTGAAAGTCTCCAGACAGGGAGTCCACGACCTCATAACAAGGGCAAGGGAGCACATGGAAAACGCGGAAAATGCGCTCGGGCTGCTTGATAAAGAGAGCAAACTCGAAGATGTGGCACGGATGCTTGATGAAGCCAGGGACAGACTGCCGGAAGACTTCTACAGAAATATGAAAAAATTGCTGGAAGCATAAGGGGAAAAATAATGTTCGACTCATTAAAGGAACGGTTTGAAAATATCTTCGCGGGGCTCAGAGGAAAAGGCAAGCTCTCCCCCGAAGACATAAACGAGGCTCTGAGGGAGGTCCGCAGGGCACTGCTCGAGGCAGACGTAAACTACAAAGTCGTCAAGGACGTCGTCGAAGCCATCAGAGTAAGGGCTGCCGGCAAAACAGTCCTTGATTCCGTGACTCCCGCCCAGCTGATATTCACTATAGTATACGAGGAACTCGTCAAGATAATGGGCGAAGCTCCGGTCCCGCTCGTAATTTCATCCAGGCCTCCGACGGTCTACATGATGGTAGGCCTTCAGGGATCGGGAAAGACAACGACAACTGTAAAGATAGCCAGGAGGATGGCAAAGAGCCACAAGCCTCTCGTAGTTGCATGCGACCTCCGGAGGCCCGCGGCTGTGGAACAGCTGAGGGTACTTGCCGAGAAATCAAACATTGCATTCTGGGGACCCGAAAAGGGAGAGACTGATCCTGTAAAGGTAGCATCGGGTTCGCGCAAATACGCGGAGGATCACCTCTGCGACATGATAATCCTTGACACTGCAGGCCGTCTCCAGATGGACGACGAGCTTATGACAGAACTTGAAACAATGAAAGCTGCGGTGCCTCCTACGGAAATACTGCTCGTAGTCGATTCCATGACAGGTCAGGAAGCCGTCAACGTATCGGAGACCTTCCACAAGCGCCTCGGCCTGACCGGCGTTGTCCTCACAAAACTCGACGGAGATGCGAGGGGAGGCCCTGCCCTGGCAGTACGCGCCAGTACAGGCGTCCCCATAAAGCTTGCAGGATGCGGAGAAAAGACCGAGGATCTGGAGCTCTTCGACGCAAAGAGGATGGCTCAGCGCATCATCGGGATGGGCGACATTGAGGGGCTGCTTGAAAAAGTACAGTCGGCGACATCCGAAGCCGACATAAACAGGATGACGGAGAACCTTAAAAAGAACAGGTTCACGATGGAGGATATGCTGCTCCAGCTCCAGCAGATACAGAAGATGGGACCGCTCGAAAAAGTCCTGGAAATGCTCCCCATCCCCGGAGGCAGCAAAGCACTCAAGGATGCAAACATCGACCCGAAAAGGATGAAGCAGACCGAGGCCATAATCCTATCGATGACTATAAAGGAGAGGCGCAACCCGGAGATCATAAAGGGCAGCCGCCGCAGAAGGATAGCCGAGGGCTCAGGCACCACAGTACAGATGGTCAACCAGACGCTCGCCCAATTCGAGCAGATGAAGACCATGATGAAGGGCATAGGCAAAATGGCCGGCAGCGGCAAGGGCTTCAAGATGCCCCCGGGCATGGGCGGAATGGGCGGAATGAAAGGCTTCGGCGGAGGACGCAGGGGATTTTTTAAGTAAGAGCCGCCCGTAAGGGCGGGGAGTACGCCCGCCGGGATTCAGTCGGGAATCGATCGCAAATCAGTTGGGAATCAATGGGTTAAAACAATTAACCTGCCTGATTGAAACCGGATTTTTCATAGTAAGGACATAGGGTCAAGGTTCTCAGCTCCTAACAACTGATTTGCAACCGACTCCCCATCGACTGCCGATCGACAACCAAGCTTTTTATCGGTTTTCCGATTTTAAAAAGAAAACATCAGGTTTCTCGGTGATTTGATTTTTACCCATGTACAGCTCATTATATGAAAATCAAATCACCGAGGAACCCTAAAAACAGGAGGTGTTTGCGCAAATGGCAGTTCGTATCCGTCTTTCCCGTCACGGGAAAAAGAAGGCTCCTTTCTATCGCCTGGTGGTAGCCGATTCTCATTCTCCAAGAGACGGCCGCTTCATAGAGATACTTGGGACCTACAACCCTCTGACAGATCCTGCAGAGGTAAAAGTGGACGTTGAACGTGCGGCATTTTGGCTGAAGAACGGGGCTTCCCCTTCAGATACAGCCAAGATACTGCTCAAAAAGGCCGGTGTCTTTGATGCCCCGGCAGCAGAATAAGGCGGTCGATAGTTATGCCTGATTACATTGAACTGGTAGATCTGATAGTTCGCAGGCTTGTCACAAAACCTGATGAAGTCAAGATCACTGAAGACCGGAGCGACTCCGGAGCCATCCTTTTGACGATACGGGTGGCAGGGGAAGACATCGGCAGGGTGATAGGCAAAAAAGGATCCACCATCAACGCCATTCGCCACGTCGCCAAGGCCGCCTCGGTCAAATCCGGTGAAAAGGTCGATGTAGATGTCGAAGAAGAGTGAGGTACAGCCGGAGAGACGGGTGACCATAGGGAAGATAGTCGGGGTACACGGAGTCGGCGGAACTATGCTGATCTTGCCCCTGACCGATTATCCCGAACGTTTTTTCAAAATGAAAAAACTCACCCTCGAAAAACCGGGCGTACCGAGCCAGACTGTCAATGTTAAAAGCATATTTCCCTACGAAGGAAAGGATACGCTCTTCCTTCGCCTTGAAAATGTGACAGACAGAACTTCTGCCGAAGCTTTCAGGGGAAGCGTCATTACGGTATCCAAAGAGGAACGCATAGGCCTTTCCGATGATGAATACTGGATCGATGACATCATAGGCATCAGGGTCCTCGACAGCGCATCGCGAAGAGAGCTTGGCATCCTTGAGGAAGTTATGCAGACCGGAAGCAACGATGTCTATCTGGTAAGGACAGCGGAGGGGCAGCTGAAACCTATCCCTGCTCTTGCGGAGGCAATAATAAGTGTCGACACCGAAGAGGGCATAATGCTGACAGCTGTACCGGAGGGGCTCTGGGACTGATATGCGGATCACCATAATTACGGCGTTCCCCGACCTAATTCGGGCCTATCTTGGAGCAAGTGTCCTCGGACGCGGGATAGCAAAGGGGAAGCTTGAGGTCGAAGTCCTGGACTTCAGGGATTTTGCAGAGGGCTCCTACAGACAGATCGACGATTACTCCTACGGAAGCGGCGGAATGGTCCTGATGGCCGAACCGCTGCAAAAGGCCCTGGAAAGCACCAAGGGAAATACGGCGCCCTTCGTTGTATATCCGTCTCCCCAGGGGACAAGGCTCCATCAGGAGCTTGTCGAAGACCTGTCAAGGAAAGAGCATTTGGTAATTCTCTGCGGACATTACGAAGGTGTCGATGAAAGATTCGTTGAAAAGAACGTGGACCTTGAAATTTCAATAGGAGATTTTGTGCTTACCGGCGGAGAAATGCCCGCGATGGCCATAGTGGACGCGGTTTCAAGACTCATTCCCGGAGTGGTGGGCAAGTCGGAGGCTGTCAAAGAGGATTCCTTCTTCGGCGGCATGCTTGACACGCCTCACTACACCAGACCCTCCGAGTGGGACGGCCGTAAAGTGCCGGAGATCCTGCTGAGCGGCGACGAGAAGGCAATAAGGAAATGGCGCAGAAGGCAGGCTGTGGAAAGGACTCTCAAAAGAAGGCCCGACATCGTCGGACGCGCCGGGATCATGCCCTGGCTCTCCAGAGGGGCCTATGTGATGGAAGTCCACTACCCTGTCCTCGACAAAAGGGGAGAAAGATCCTCTACAGCCATTACCGGGATGGACCTGCACGATATCGCAAGGGCTTGCCGGACGTACGGAATAAAAAAGTATCTTCTGGTGACCCCGCTTGCACAGCAGAGGGAGATGGCGAAGAAGATAGTCACTCACTGGACCGAAGGCTGGGGATCGACCTACAACCATGACAGGAGCGAGGCTTTTTCAACACTTAAGATCTTCGCATCAGTCAACAGGGCCCTGAAGTGGGTCAGGGAAAAAGAGAAGACCGAGCCCTTCAGGATCGCCACGACCGCAAAGCCGGCAGAGGGAGCCGTACACTGGCTCTCGCTGAAACGCAGGATACTGGAGGAGGACCTTTCTCCGGTCTTCATATTCGGAACGGGATGGGGGCTGCACGAGGATGTCCTTAAAGAGGCAGACTCGGTGATGACACCTATAGCGGGAGGAACCGACGGCTGGAACCACCTTTCGGTAAGGAGCGCGGTAAGCATAACGCTTGACAGATTTTTTGGCTGGAGATGAACCCCTCTCCGGCAAAGAGGCCGAAAGGCTTTAAAAATGAATAAACTGCAAAAATACAATATATGACAAGGAGGGAAAAACCTCATGATCGATCCAAGAATAGCACTTATTGAGAAGAAATTCTCAAAGACTGACGAGAGCCTTTCAGAGTTCCGCCCCGGCGACACTGTCAAAGTCCACGTTAAAGTCAAGGAAGGCAACCGTGAACGTATACAGGTATTTGAAGGAGTAGTTATCGGACGCCAGCACGGCGGGATCCGCGAGAACTTCATCGTAAGAAAGATGTCCGGCGGGATAGGAGTAGAAAGAATATTCCCCGTACACTGCCCCAGCGTCGAAAAGGTCGAGATAGTACGCAAGGGTAAGGTCCGCAGGGCAAAGCTTTACTACCTGCGCAAGCTCAGCGGAAAAGCAGCTCGTATCAAGGAGCGCCGCGAATACAGCAAATAAGTCACTTAGTGCTTGTCGGAGGCCCCCAGGGTGCCTCCGATTTTTTTTGAACTGACGGAACTGCGATGTAAGAGCTGTTTTTTTCAAATAGAGACTTGACGAAAGAGGATATGCTACGTATAATTTCTAAGTCTCAAGTGCCGGGGTGGTGGAAATGGTAGACACGCACGTTTGAGGGGCGTGTGGGGAAACCCGTACGAGTTCAATTCTCGTCTCCGGCACCATTAATATTTACATCAGGCCCTCACTGATAATTATGCAATCCCCATAGGTTTTGCTTCCTTTGTACAAATAACCAGTACAAAAAGGCGGTAGAAAGCTATGGGGATTTTTTTATCAAAAGCACCGGCAAACCTATTGCAGGCAGGAACCAGACTTTATTTTTGGCTGGCATTTTCCGGGGATTTACGCAATAAAACGCCTGTCACGGAATTTAATAAAGATAAACAAGATAAAAAAAATAGGGCTATAATGGACTTAAATATTCCGTGCAAACTGTATGGATCAGATAAAAAATTCAAAAAGAAGAAAGTCTGACTAAGTTGCGCCCGCAGCAACACATCAGAGAAGCAACTAAAGATCCCGGGGATCACTCTCGCCCAGTTATAACGCTTAATATGGCTATGCGCGCCTCAGTGGGACAAAACGCTGTCCGCGCTGTTTGTCTATATGAACAGATGCAATGTCGGGGGAAGGGGACTATATGGATCAGACTGTTTTTGTACCCTTAATTAATAACGCTGCATTGTTGCTGGTCCTGTCGGTTATTTACGAAGCAACATACTTGCTTCGATCCAAATATCGGAATATACAGCCGGTTTTAAACGGACTCCTGATAGCTCTGATCTGTGTGCTTATAATGAGCATGCCCTTTACTCTTCAGCCCGGCATAATATACGACACCAGGTCGATCCTTATCTGTGTGACCGCCTTGTTTTTTGGTTCGATCCCAACAGCAGTTACGGCAGCTGCCGCCGTCGTCTTCAGACTGAGCCTCGGCGGTTCCGGCACATTGCCGGGGATCGCCGTCATTGCAGCCAGCGCTCTTATTGGTTTAGCCTGGCGGCGGTGGCTATACCCCAAATCAAATAAATGGCACTGGCTTAGTATCTACGCAATGAGCCTGACTGTCCATATCGCCATGCTCGCCTGTATGCTTATGCTTCCCTACCCCGAAAGCCTCAATGTTATTCGTAAGATCGCTGTGCCGGTAATGGTGGTTTATCCGGCTGCATCGGTACTGCTCAGCATGCTGCTGATGCGCCAGCAAGATCGCAGGCGCTTAGAAGACGCCCTGAAAGAAAGTGAAAAAAAATACAAAAGTTATATTGAAAATGCGCCTGACGGGATCTTTATAACCGACGAGACCGGACATTTTACTGAGGTGAACAGGGCTGCCTCCGAAATTACAGGCTACAGCAAAGATGAGTTACTAAATATGAAGATCAGTGATTTTCTCCCTGATGGATCAAAAGAGGCAGGGTCAAATCATTTCAATAAATTATTGGAAACCGGATTATCGAAAGGCGAGATCGAATATAAGCATAAAAACGGCTCGACCCGTTGGTGGAACGTTGACGCGGTTAAACTTTCTGATCATCGCTTTCTTGGTTTTTCAAAAGACATAACAGCTACCAAAAAAGCGGAAGAAGAACTGATCTATCTTAGTTATCACGACCAGCTCACTGAACTCTTTAACCGCAGATATTTTGAAATTCAGACGAGAAAGTATGACAACAGCAACACGCTTCCCTTATCTGTCATAACGGGCGACATCAACGGACTTAAGATGATAAACAACGCATTTGGCAACGCAGAGGGTGACAGGCTTATAGTAGATACTGCAAAAATTATAAAGTCATGCTGCCGTGATGGTGACATTCCAGCAAGGACCGGGGGCGGCGATTTTAAGATATTGATGCCAAAAACAGATTTTGAAACCGCCTTCAGCGTACTTAAAGAGATCCAGAAAGCTTGTGATGTGCATAATGCAAAGCTTTCCAACGAAGCGTATTTTATAAACATATCGATGGGATTTGCCACAAAAACAGATGCGGAAGAGTCCTTTGATTCGGTCATGAAAATCGCAGAAAATTACATGTACCAAAGAAAGCTTTTAGAGAATAAAAGTTCACGCAGCTCTATCATCGCATCTATAACTGCCACGATGTACGCAAAAAGCCAGGAAACCGAAGAACATTGCGGACGGTTGGTCGAAATATCGAAAATGATCGGAGAAGCGCTCAAACTTTCCGAAAGAGAACTGGATGAACTGGCCTTGCTGGCGAAGCTGCACGATATAGGGAAGGTAGGCATACCGGAACGTATATTGCTTAATCCCGGCAAACTCAGTGAAGCTGAGTGGGCAGAAATGAAGAAGCATCCCGAGGTGGGCTACAGGATCGCGCTCGCAGCACCGGAACTTGAACCTATCGCCGAATATATCCTTTATCATCAGGAACACTGGGATGGCAAGGGGTATCCGAAGAATCTTGCCGGGGAGAAGATCCCTCTGCTTTCACGCATCATCGCCATTGCCGATGCCTATGATGCTATGACACAAGACCGGGTTTACAGAAAAGCCATGACACATGAAGCTGCCCTTGAAGAGATCAAAAAAAATGCCGGCACACAATTTGATCCCCAAATTGCCATGCTATTCATTGAAGTAGTATCTGACGAGTATATTCGGAAGGCGGCAAAACCATAAAAGTTGAGACTCTTTTTCGCTTTTACAATGATCACAGTTTTTTCATGCGTATACTGTTCTATTAATGAAAGGAGTTTTTTTCATGGGATTAAGTCCGGATGAGTTCAAAACTATTGTCGAAACAGCACCTAACTTAATCTGGAGATGGCCGGGCAATTTGTTCTAAATATACCTTAATATACATCAAGCTCTTTCAACATATATTAGTATGTTCTATACTTTAAGCTGATATTTATAAAAAACAGAAACGAAAGGAGAGGTTATCATGGCATCAGAATCAAACAGTCTCTGGAAAGCCTACCGGTTCCCTATCATACTTCTTACGGCGATAGTGATCGGCTGTATCGTGGGGGCAGTGATGGGGAAAGACGCACTGGTCTTTAAGCCTCTGGGAGATGTCTTTATCAATGCAATGTTCATGGTAGTAGTACCGCTGGTCTTCTCGACCATATGCAGCGCAGTCGCCAACATGTCTTCAATGGAGAGGCTGGGCAGGGTCATGAGGTCCCTGGTCATTGTCTTCCTTGTTACAGGTGCTATTGCGGCAATACTGATGCTGGTTACTGTCACATTCTTCCCGCCTGCGGCAGGGACCAACATACAGCTCCAGGCACCTGAAGATTTCCAGGCCCTGAGGACTGCCGACCAGATAGTCAAGGCCTTTACCGTCGATGACTTCGCACTCCTTATCTCAAGAAGGGCGATGCTTCCGCTGATCATTTTCACGATATTCTTTGGCTTCTGCCTCCAGTCTCTCGGGGAGAGGGGCAAGGCTGTCGGGCGCGGTATCGCGGTATTCGCAGATGCGATGCTCCAGATGGTCAAATATCTTATGTATTACGCCCCGATCGGACTCGGTGCATACTTTGCGACTCTGGTGGGAGACTACGGACCCAATCTCCTCGGAGCCTACCTGCGATCAATGATCGTTTATCACGTGGCGACCTTCGGATATTTCTTCGTCGCCTTTACGATCTATTCATGGTTGGCGACACAGGGCAAGGGTGTGGGGACCTTCTGGAAGAATATAATCACTCCATCGATAACGGCACTCGGCACCCAGAGCAGCAACGCCACCCTGCCTGTCAACCTTGTAGCTGCTCATAATATCGGGATACCCAAGGACATTGCCGAGATAGTGCTTCCGATAGGGGCGACCGCCCACATGGAAGGTTCGTGCCTCAGCGGCATCCTTAAGATAGCCTTCCTGTTCGGGATCTTCAACATCCCCTTCACCGGGGTCGGAACTATGACAACAGCTGTTGCAGTTGCGGTCCTTTCCGGAGTGGTGCTTTCGGGCATCCCGGGAGGCGGCCTCGTTGGTGAGATGCTGATAGTAAGCCTCTATGGATTCCCGCCCGAAGCATTCCCCATAATCGCCACGATAGGCTTCCTGGTCGATCCTGCAGCTACGATGGTAAACGCCACGGGCGATACCTGCTCTGCAATGCTGGTGACGAGGATGGTAGAGGGCAAAGACTGGTTTGACAAGGCTGTCACTGCCAAGGAAATTATCTGACCGTTTTCCCTTAAGATATTCGACAGATGCCGGCGCACTTTTTATTGTGTGCCGGCATTTTTTGTATGTTAGAGAAGCTCAAATGGTATACAATATCCTTTCACAGCTTAAATATCACACAAAAATGGAAACGGAGAGTTTTTGTTATGAAAAGCATTGAGAAAGTATCGCTAATCGGACTTGGAGCACTCGGAAGCGCAAATCTCGCAAAGATATCAGAGTCTGTCGCCATGGAGAATCTCAGGGTCGTGGCTTCCGGTGAAAGGGCTGAAAGATATCGCAAAAATGGTGTCTGCGTAAACGGCAAAACTTACTTGTTCCCGATCTTTGAACCCCAGGATATAGTTGAACCTGCAGACCTCCTCATCTTCGCTGTCAAGAACCACCATCTTCCCAAAGCTATCAAAGAGGCCGCGAACCATGTCGGGGAAAATACGATGATCATATCGTTCCTGAATGGCATATCCAGCGAGAAAGAGATCAGCAATGCATTTGGGGCCGAGAAGGTTCTCTATTCTTATGTTATGAGAACGGATGCCACTCGGATCGGAGATTCAACGAATTACGCCAATTTAGGTTTTGTGCCATTCGGAGAAGTACAAAATATTCCCGGACAGTATACGGAAAGAGTATTGGCCTTAGAAGAATTTTTCAAAAAGACAGGCATAAAATATAACATTCCCGAAAACATGATACGCGAATTGTGGCTGAAGTTCATGCTTAACGTTGGAGCCAACCAGGTCACTGCCATCCTCAGATGCGCCTACGGTGCGATCAGGGAGTCAAAAGCCGTAAGGGGTCTGCTGACCGAAGCTATGAGAGAAGCCGCAGCAGTTGCGAAGGCTGAGAAGATCGACCTCGATGAGAGCGATATCACGAAATGCATAGAAATACTCAGCTCTCTCACCCCTACTGGAAAGACCTCGATGCTGCAGGATGTCGAAGCCCGAAGAAAGACAGAGGTAGAAGCCTTCGGAGGAACTGTCTGCAGCCTTGCTAAAAAACATGGCATAGCGGTCCCGATAAACGAAGCGATGGTAAAATTCATAACAGCTCTGGAAGAGACTTTCGATATTTGTTAAAAACAACAAGAAAGAAGGCCGCCCTCAAAAGGGCGGCCTTCCTGATATTGCATTATTTGCCCGTCTGGCTTAGAGGAAGAAACCCTTCAGCTTAAGGCCGTCTGCTACGCGTTTGATGGCAACGAGGAATGCTGCGCGGCGCATCTTTACGTTATGCTCCTGTGAATAGTCCCAAACCCTCTTGAAGTTGTCCTTCATGATCGGTACGAGACGGTTGTTGTACTCTTCCTCTGTCCAGAAGAATCCGGCGAGGTCCTGTACCCATTCAAAGTAGGAGCCGATGACTCCGCCGCTGTTGGCGAGGAAGTCGGGGACTACGATGATACCGCGTTCGTCAAGGATCGCGTCGCCTTCGGGCCTTACAGGGCCATTGGCGCCTTCGATGATGTATTTGCACTTGAGTTTTCCTGCATTCTTTTCGCTGATGACGCCTTCAAGTGCGCAGGGTGAAAGAACAAGGCAATCCTGCTCAAGGATCTCTTCGCCGCTCATCTTGACAAGTCCGGGCTGCGTGTAGCCGTCGAGGATGCGCTTCGGATGTGCTTCAACGTGCGCCTTGGCAGCTACAACGTCGATGCCGTCCTTGCAGTAGTAACCGCCGGTGATGTCGCTGATTCCGACTACCTTTGCCCCTGCTTCCTGGAGGAAGAGTGCGTTGTAGGTTCCGACGTTGCCGAAGCCCTGTACTACGACTGTTGCATCTTTGGGATCTATCTTCTGGGTCTTGAGAAGTTCAATGACACATGTGGCTACGCCGAGTCCGGTCGCAGCTGTACGGCCCTTTGATCCCCAGTAGGCGATGGGCTTGCCTGTTACTACGCCGGGCTCGAGGTGACCGCGAAGCTTTGAAATGGTATCCATTATCCAGACCATTTCAGGACCGCCGGTGTTTACATCGGGTGCGGGGACGTCTGTCCAGTCGCCGATGAAGGGGGCGATGCGGGCTGCAAATGTACGTGTCATCATTTCACGCTCACGCGGTGAGAGCTCAAACGGATCTACTGAAATGCCGCCCTTGCCTCCGCCGTAAGGAATACCGGCAAGTGAACACTTCCATGTCATAAGGCTTGCGAGAGCCTCGCACTCTTCGAGGTTGACATCGGGGTGGAAACGGAGTCCGCCCTTTGCCGGTCCGCAGACTGTGGAATGCTGCACGCGGTAACCTTCAAAAACTCTTACTGAACCGTCGTCCATTACTACAGGGACGGAAACACAGACAGCTCTTTCGGGGCGGCTAAGGACTTCTACCAGACCCTCATCAAGGTTCATCTCTTCTGCTGCTGCGTAGAAGTTCTTCAATGCTGTGTCGAGAAGAACATTCTTGGAAGTACGTTTCTGTACGGCCATACAAAAAACCTCCTTGGATTTTTCGCCCAAACGGGCATTTACTTTAAGATATTTATCCCTCAAATGGGACAATTCTTACACACACTATTAATTGTATTCCTCTTCCTGATTTGAGTAAAGAGGGTAAAAGCCTAGCCTCTCCTAAATTGAAAGAATAAAACACCAAAACAAAACAATTTATGATTCTAACTTAGAGAAAAAAGGCGCAATGTCCTTTTATCCGAAAAACTTCCGCGAAAATAAACTATACTCCGGGTTTCTTTCATTTTGGCAGGGGCAATGAGATCCTGCGGACCTGTTATTTGCCCAGCAAATATATGAGGTTGGCCTCCGCGATCAGAACATCATAAAGAGCATCTATTTCTTCGGTCCTGCTTTTTGTCAAGGCAAGCCTCGCATCCAGCATCTCCAGATTTGTTCCGACCTGTTCCTCATACCTTCGGACTGCGATCCTGTAGTCCTCCTCCGACTCCGACACCTGCCTTCGAGCGACCTCCCGCCTGCTGAGCGATGATCTGAGGTCAAGCTCGGCACCTGTTACCTCCATCCGGATCCTGTTTTTCATGTCATCCATAAGATGAAGAAACTCTCTTGCCTGTGCCTTAGCCTGCTTCGTCTTTGCCGATGCTTCTCCGCTGTCAAATATGGTCCACCGGGCCATAAGCGAAAGGATCATCTCTTCGTTTCCGCTTGGGAAGAATTCGTCTCCGGAGTTTATCACGCCGCCTGCCGCAATTATCTGCGGAAGCAGCAGGCCTTCTGCAGCCCTGGCTACTTTGGCTGCCCTCCGGCTCATCAGGTCGTACATCCTGATCTCCATCCTGTTTTCATATGCTGTTTTAATATTGGACTCCGTCCCCGTAAGAGCTTCTTTCGACGGCACATATTCGGGATATGTGACGCCTGCTTCTGAGATCTCCGTCGGCGACCCAACAGCGTTTTCAAGGGCTGTCCCGGAAATGCTCACGGCATTGTCAGCCCTGATCAGGGCAAGCTCTGCATCTGCGACCGCAACCTTGCTCCTTAGCACATCCCCTTTGGCAACCATTCCTGACCTGAAAAGCCTCTCGGCCCTTCCAAGATGGTCTCCGGCAAGCTTCAGCGCCTCTGCTGCGACCATCTTTTTGGCAGAGGCCCTCTTCCAGTTGTAATATGCGATCCTGACAGAATTTGCAACTGTCTGGCTTACCCTTTCCTTTTCGGCCACAGCGGCATCCCTTGCAAGTTTTGCGGCTTCCCTTGAGGCAGAAAGTGATCCTCCTGCGTATATGGTCTGAACAAACCCGGCAGCGGCTATGTAAACATTACCGAAACCAAGAGGGATCCCCTCAATGGGCATGAATCTGTCCTTCGGCCATATGGCAGCGATCCCGGCTCCAAACTTCGGTCCCATTTTTGCGCCTGCTTCCTGAAGTGCTCCCTCCGCTTGGATCACCCTTTCCTCTGCGGCGGATACCAGCGGGTTGCCCTCCCTTGCCTTCAAGACCAGCCTCTCAAGGTCCTGGGGTTCGGCAGAAAACGCGATGGCCGCACCGGAGAGTATGATCATAAAAATGAGAACTATTCCAACCGGGGTATTTTTTTTCATTTTATATTCCTCCTGCGGATCATGGAACGAAACGTTTTTTGAACATTACGATGCTTGACGAAAACATCACCGCAATGTATACGCAGAGTGCGAGTGTATCTTTCCAGACAAATTCGAACCCTCCGCCCTTGAGTATTATCTGTCTTGACAGCCTTATGTAATATGTAATGGGAATACACTCACCGAGGTAGCGGAATCCGCTCGGCATGGCTTCCGTTGGGAATACAAACCCTGAGAGCAGGACACTGGGGAGGATAAGGAAGATCGAAAGCTGGAGAGCCTGCATCTGGTTCTGGGAAAAGGTCGATATCATTATTCCGAGAGAGAGGTTGGCAACCACATAAAAGAACGTCAGGACAAAAAAGAGTATTTTGCTTCCCAGAAAAGGCATTTTGAAGACTGCCATGCCTACGATTATAGATACGATCACCTGAATATATCCTACTATTATGTATGGGAGTATCTTGCTCAGAAGCAGTTCCCAGGTGTGCATCGGAGTAACGAGCAGCTGCTCCAGGGTACCCTGTTCGCTCTCCCTTACGATAGCCATCGCCATCATAGCGATAAGCGTGATGGTAAGCAAAAGTCCCATTATTCCGGGAACAAGATACCATGAGGTAATAAAATCGGGATTGTACCACGGGCGGATCCTTATATCCACGGATTGGGGGGGAATTTCAAAACCCATCCGCCTGAACTTGTCCCCCAGGATCTCCTGTGATTTCAGCATTCCAATGGTCTGCGCGGCAGCCATTGCCGACGACGCCGACATATTGTCGGTGGCATCGATGATCACCTGAATTGCTGCTTCTCTGCCGCTCTTTATCTTCTGGGCATAATCGGGAGGTATTATCAGCCCGACCTTGGCTGCCCCGGATTCAACCGCCCTGTTTACCTCTTTTATGTTCCCGGCATAGAGCTTGATGTCAAAGTAGTTGCTGGCGGTAAAACTCTCTATCATTTCACGGCTCTCCTGGGTCCTCGACTGATCGAATATCGCAGTCTGAAGGTGCTTGACATCCGTGTTAATCGCAAAGCCGAATATCAGAAGCTGGGCAACGGGCATGAATATGAGCATGGCCAGGGTGAGCTTGTCCCTCATTACCTGTATGAACTCTTTTACTATAAGGGCACGAAGCCTGCCAAAATGCACAGCTATACCTCCTTTGTGCTGTCAGGAGCAGTTTTCAGCCTTATTTCGCCTGTACCCGACAGCCTTCCGTCACCAAGATCCATGACTGATTCTTTCTTCACCAGGTATGTAAATACGTCTTCCATTGATGGGGTGATCTGCTTTACCGAAGCTCCCCTGAACAGTTCCTCGTCCTCTATCTGCCTCTCTTTGCCTACCAGGAGATGCAGCTTCTCCCCAAAAAAGTAGGAATCGATCACAGGACCCGCCTCACCTTGCTCTATTTTTGCAAGAAGACCGAAGGAGTTGTCCGATCCGATTTCATACAGCCTGCCGGGGATCAGCTTTTTCAGGTTGGCAGGAGTGTCATCAGCTATGAGGCCGCCGAAGTATATAAATGCCACCTTGTCGCAGTGCTCTGCCTCATCCATAAAGTGTGTGGTGACCATTACTGTCGTACCATCTGCCGCAAGATCGTATATTATGTCCCAGAAGAGCCGCCTGGCCTTAGGATCAACGCCGCTGGTGGGTTCATCAAGAAAGAGTATCTTCGGCCTGTGAAGTATCGCGCAGCCAAGTGCAAGCCTCTGTCTCCAGCCCCCCGAAAGCAGTCTGGTATATTCGCCTTCGCGTCCGTTTAGTCCTGCCAGGCTGAGCATATCTTCAATACGTTTCCTTTTCTCCGCACCACGGAGACCGTAAAGGCCGGAATAGAGCTCGAGATTTTCGATAACCGTCATTTCAGGATAGAGGCTGAACTTTTGTGACATATATCCTACCCGGTCCTTGATCTTCCTTCCTTCTCCGGCAAGGTCCATGCCAAGGACGAGGCCGGCTCCGGATGTTGGCGCAAGGAGACCGCAGAGCATCCTGATGGTCGTAGATTTTCCTGATCCGTTAGGTCCAAGGAATCCGTATACAGAACCCTCTTCTATGGACATAGTTATGCGGTCGACGGCTGTGAAGCTGCCGAATTTCTTTGTCAGTTCCCTCGTCTCTACTGCAGGACGCGGCAAGGCAGCGCACCTCCCGAGAATGCAACAAAGAGGTCTTCAAGGCCGGGTGTAATTTCAAAGAGCTCAGGAACCGGGCTGTACCTTGAATCAAGCTCTTTTCTTATTTCGCGGGCCGCGGCATCGGCATCGTCCACAACTATATGGTAGTTCGTGCCAAAGAGGTTTGCATCGCAGACATGTCCGCACTTCATCAGCCAATCCTTTGCCCTTCTTTCGTCCAGCTCAAGCCTGAGGATCTTTTTGTCGTAACGGCTCAGCAGTTCCTCTGAAGTCCCCACGTCCAGTATCCTCCCGTTGTTTATGAACATTTTGCGTGTGCAGAGTTCGGCCTCGTCCATGTATGGAGTGGAGACTATTATAGTCAGCCCCTGCCTGTTAAGCTCATAAAGCATGGCCCAGAATTCCCTCCGCGCCACAGGATCGACCCCGGTAGTCGGCTCGTCGAGAAAAAGGATCTCCGGGGTATGCATCAGTCCCGATGCAAGAGCAAGCTTCTGCTTCATGCCTCCGGAAAGTTTTCCGACCAGCCTATCTCTGAAAGGCCAGAGGCCTGTCCGTTTAAGGATGTCCTCCGCCCTTTTCAGAACCGTTTCCCTCTCTGTGCCGTAAAGGGAACCAAAAAGGGCAATGTTCTCATTCACAGTCATATCGGTATACAGGCTGAAAAGCTGGGGGACATATCCGGCGTTTACTCTCGCCATGCGCCTGTTTTTCATACCCAAAAGAGTACACTCTCCGGTATCCGGATTCGTGATACCCATGGCCATCCTTATCAAAGTGGTTTTGCCTGCCCCGTCAGGCCCTATGAATCCGAATATTTCACCTCTGCGGACTTCAAGGTCTATTCCCTCAAGCGCGGCCACCCCATTGAACTTTTTGCATGCCCCTTTATAAGAGAGAGAGACTTCGCCCCCGGCAGGAATCATAGTATCACGGCATCGGCAGGCATACCCGGTTTCAGGATGCCTTCAGGATCATCAACTCTGAGCTTTATCCAGAAGACCATATTTGAACGCTCGCTTTGGGTGAGAGAAAGTCTGGGGTTGTACTCTGCCTGCTGATTGATCTCACTGACCACAGCTTTGAATTTTTTATCGGGATAGGCATCGACACGGACTTCGGCCTCTCCGCCCAGTTTAACAAGCCCCAACTGCGTTGAGGGGATATAAAGCTTGATCCAGCAGTCTGTCATTATTCCAAGGGTAGCGATCGGGGCTCCGGGATTTATCACATCGCCGGCCTCATAGTTTTTAGTGAGGATAACTCCTTCGGCAGGGGAATAAAATTCCTTGTAGCCTACAATGGTCTTTGCTTTCAGAAGCGCGGCCTCAGCCCTCTTCACATTTGCTTTTGCCGCCTCAATCTGCTCAGTTCTTATGCCTCTTTTAAGCATCAAAAGGGTCTCTGATGCCATTTTCATAGCATTCATCTTCATTTTTACATTTTCCTCATAGAGCTCGGCTTCCCTTACAGAAACGACTCCGTCCGCCGCAAGCTCCCGGAAGCGCTTTTCATCTTTCACGGCCTGGTCATGCTGGGCCTTTCTCAGGGCATATTCGGCCTCAGCCCTCGAAATGTCCTCTTTTCTGAAACCGTTCTGAAACTCAAGAAGCTGCTCTTTTGCAGCCTCAAGGGAGGCCTCGGCGATCGCTACATCGTGGTCTGCTCCGTCGAGTGACATTTTTGCTATCAGCTGGCCTTTGGTGATGTGATCCGATTCACTGATTTTCAGCTCAAGTATCCTTCCGCCTGCCTGGGGCGAGAGGTTGAGTTCAGTGACTTCGACTGTTCCTGAAGCCCTGACCCTCTCATCCTTTGTCGCTGCTTCGAACATAATGAAGTATGCTGACAGTGCTGCGGCAGTCACGAGCACCGCTATGATCACATTCTTTTTTTTCTTGCCCTCGGGTATGTTCAATCCTGAGTCTCCCCCTTCAAGGAAACTTGCTGTTCCTTATTGCGACATTATATACATAATCGGCAGAATGGGTGATCCGGCGGCGCGAAATTTATCAGAAAAACCTTTTTTTCCACAGTATCACTGTGGCTGCCACAGTAAGCATTATCGAGACGAGGCCCACAATGTAGAAACCAAGGGGATGGGAGGCCCACGGAACGGGTACGTTCATTCCGAAGAAGCTGGCTATCATGGTGGGTATTGCCATTACGATAGTGACAGAGGCAAGGAATTTCATTACCATGTTCAGATTGTTGGAAATAACCGAAGCAAAGGCATCCATCATTCCCGCAAGCACATCAGTCTGTATCTGCGCCATCTCTATCGCCTGATCATATTCGACCCTGACGTCATCAAGAAGCTCTTCGTCTTCTTCCCTGATTTTTATCAGGTGGTTGACCTGAGTATTAGAGCAGAGGCGGAGAAGACGCTCAACGACGACCCTGTTTGACCGCAGCGACATCGAGTAGTAGGTAAGCCCTTTCTGAAGGTCCAGGAGCTGAAAAAGTTCCTCGTTCTTCATAGAGAGCCTGAGGTCCTGCTCTATCCTGTCAGACTTCCTGGTCATCTGCCTCAGGTCTTTCAGGAAGAGGAGCGCCGAATGGTAGAGCAGCTGGAAAAGGAACCTTGTCCTCTTGAATGTGCTGAAGTACCTGTACCTTGTCTCCTTGAAACTATGAAGGACTTCATTGTATTCCTGACAGATAGTGACGAAGAAATCGGGAGTAACAATTATGCCGAGCGGTATGGTGTCATACTCCCCGGGCCTGTCTTCGTGGTTTACCGGAACATTTATCAGGACAAGTATGTGATTGTCTTCTATCTCTATGCGGGAGGATTCTTCAGGGTCCAGTGCAGATCTGACGAAGTCCTGGGGAGCTCCCGTGATCTTTTCTGTGATAAGAAGTTCTTCTGCGGTAGGCTTTATCAGGCTTATCCAGGCGCCCGATTCGATATTCTCGTGATCAAGATCGTGAAGCCTGTCTTCAAAAGTTTTTGAAATTTTGAGCATTTGTATCTCCTCCCCGTCGTTTTTTGAATTATCCCGCTGCCATTACTATGTTGCCGTACACAGGCAGACAGGCGTCATCAAAAGATGCCATAGTTGCGATATCTGTATGATTTGGACAAACTGTTTTTCAGTTCAACGGGAGTGAAGGGAAGAAAAGATGGCAGCTATTAAATGCTCCACACCCGGCAACGCCGGGTGCTTTTTAAGAAAAGGCAGCCCGGGCTAGAAATTATTCACTAAAAATCCTTGAGGTTCAGGACTGGGACTATCCATGGACTGCTCCTTCCTTCGGGGACTTCCCGAGGTATTTCTTTATCGCATAAAGTTTAGTGCTTGCCCCCCCTCAGGTCAAGCTGAATTTTATCTTTATCCGCTTATCACAGAATAATAAAAAAGATAAAACCGGGATTTTGCCTTCAAATAAGGCGCTGAGCGGGCGGGGTAAAAAGATATCCCGGGCCATAAGCTGCGCCCGGGATATCCTGTAATACTGAGTAAATTTCAGGACTAACGCTTTGAGAACTGCTTGTTGGCCCTTGCTCCCTTGAGTCCTACCTTCTTGCGCTCGACCATGCGTGAGTCGCGGGTAAGAAGTCCTGCCTTCTTTAGGGAGGGACGCGCTGCCGGGTACATCTTCAGGATCGCCCTTGCTACGCCAAGGCGCACTGCTCCGGCCTGGCCCGTAAGTCCGCCGCCGTGTGCATTTACAAAAACGTCTATCTTGCCCTCAACTCCGGCGACCTTCATCGGCTGGAGAGCAAGAGTGGCCCAATAAAATCTGGGAAGGTAATCTTTTACCTCTCTGTTGTTGATAAGAAATTTGCCGTCACCCTCGCAGATGCGTACGCGGGCGATAGCGTTCTTTCTTCTGCCTGTACCCCATATGAAGGATACAGGGGCTGCTGTTTCTGTCTTTTTAACTGCCATTGTTTACACCCCTATCTCCTAGTCTATCTGCTCGGGTTTCTGAGCCTCGTGAGGATGGCTCGGACCGGCATATACTTTAAGCTTGCGGTACATATCACGTCCAAGTTTGGTCTTGGGAAGCATTCCCCATACGACCCTTTCGATCAGACGCTCCGGACGGCGCTCAAGCACCTGCTGGTAGGTAAGGGTCTTCAGTCCGCCTGGGTAAAGGCTGTGCGTCGTTATCGTAGACTGCAGGAGTTTCTTTCCTGTGAGTCCGACTTTCTCCGCATTGACCACTACCACGAAATCACCCGTGTCAACGTGGGGCGTATATGTCGGCTTGTGTTTTCCCGAAAGGATACGGGCTACCTGAACTGCGAGACGGCCAAGGTGCTTGTCTGTTGCGTCGATCACATACCACTTGCGGTCAACTTCTGCACCTTTAGCCATGAAAGAACGTGTGCCTATCATGGATCTTCCTCCTCAAAAAAAGTGGGACACTAATTTTTATATTTTATATTTCTCAAAGCTACTCTTCCGGTTCCCTGAAGTCGTGGCATTCGTGCCATCCGGCACCAAACTTCAAGGACACTGTCCGTTAACGTGGGGGAAAACAGACTGTGGGACTAGAGTACGCGTTCAAGCCTCGGATTTTCAATTATTCCCGGAAGGCGCCCTCTCTTCGCGATAGGCCTTCCGTCGACCATTTTCAGATCCATGGTCATATCCCTTGGTGTACCGTGGGTTATATAGCTGCCCACGCCGTAAACAGCGGCACCTGCATCGTTCATAAGCCTTATGCGGTCCGGGGTAAGGCCGCCGGTGGCTATCACCTGGACGTTGCTGTACCCGGCGGTGTCAAGACGCCACCTGATCTCGCGGACAAGGTCCGGTGTAACGCCGCCGCGCTCTCCCGGTGTGTCCAGCCTCACGCCTGAAAGCCTGTCACCGAGACACTCCGCAACACGCATCGTTTCCTCTGCCTCATCCTTGAAAGTGTCAACGAGGACTATCCTAGGCTCTTCGGCGGGGATCTGACTGTCATAGAGCTTGGCAAGCCTGACGGTATCGCCTACGATCAGTATTGCCGCATGCGGTATGGTCCCCTTAGGTTCCTCCCCGCAAAGCTTCGCACCCAGAATACAGCTCATTGCACTGCATCCGGCTACCTTGGCAGCCCTTTCCATTACGGGTGCGACAGCAGGGTGGACATGTCTGGCGCCGAAACAGAGGACATTGCGCCCTTCTGCTGCATCGACACACTCTCCTGCGGCAGTTGCCCAGCCCGTTGAAGATGCCAGCATGCCAAGCAGCACTGTTTCATAGAGGCCAAAAGACTCATAGGTGCCTTTGATCCTCATCAGCACCTCTTTTGCTTCAAAAGCAGAACCTTCAGGAACCGCTTCCACTTCAGGCGGCTCCGGGAAAGTCCTGAAAAGCCGCAGTACTTCTTCTGACCCGGCAAAAATACCGCTCTTCCGCGTAAATACCTCTGCTGTTACAGGCGTCTCAAGAAGACCGGCCGAGCGCAGAACATCTCTGGTCTTCAAAAAATAGATGTCTGTAGTCCAACCGGCAAGCAATTCTTCATGCGTTGCTGAAAAAAGACGGCCCTCCGTCTCATGAAATGAGGCGATATCCTTTTGACTGTCAAGCCTTTTGAGCGGCATGACTGCAGCCTATCTTACAACGACCTGCAGGATCGAGAGAACCATAAAAGCAAGCATAAGTCCTGCAGTTATCTTGGTCAGAGAAGACATGCGCTGCCATGTGCCGCCTGCATCTGCCTGAGTTCCGCCTCCGCCAAAAGCTCCGGTGAATCCGCCGCTTTTTCTGTGCTGCATCATAATAACTCCGATAAGAGCCACACAAACAAGGATGTGAATTATTCCAAGAAGGATTATCACAAACCACACCTCCAGAGTATTCTGTATTCCGGCGGCCAGATCACTGCTTCCGTTCAGACCGGGAATTTTCCATAGTACGTACAGCATAGTATTGTAACACAGGTATGAGCATTTCTGCTATACCTTTTATTGCCATAGCCCTGTGAGAAATTTTTGTTTTTACCTGATCCCCAAGTTCAGAGAAGGTCTTATCATATCCTGCAGGAATGAATATCGGATCATAGCCGAATCCCCCGCTGCCGGAAGGCTTCAGTGATATAGTGCCGTTACAGATCCCCTCGTATACCAGAGGATCATCCCTGTCAGGGAAGACAATTGCTATACATGAGACAAAGCGGGCACTTCTCTCGCCTATCCCTTCCATTTTTGAAAGGAGCCATTCTGTCCGGTCCGCATCGCTTCCCTCGGCTGCGCGTGCCGAATGTACCCCCGGAGCTCCCCCAAGGGCGAAAACTTCAAGCCCGCTGTCATCGGCGAGCGCGGGCATGTTAAGTGCTTCAGACCATGCTCTGGCTTTGATCAGGGCGTTTTCTTCGTAATCCTTCCCGGTCTCCTCGGGTTCTATCGGAGCATTCATGTCACCGCCGTAAATAAGTTCGACGCCGAGAGGTCCGAAAGCTTCTTTCATTTCTCTGTACTTGTTTTTGTTTCCGCTTGCAAGGACTATCTTCATACAAATAAGACCGATTTTTCCTCTTCTGTAAGTTCCAGTGCATCGGCCTGAAGAAGGTGTATCTTTCTGATGCCCTTCCAAGCCAGCGAAAGAATGTCATCCAGCTCCGCCCCGGAGAACACAGATCCCTCTCCGGTGCCCTGGAGCTCAACATATTCTCCCTCAGAAGTCATAACTATGTTAGCATCCACATCCGCAGCCGAATCCTCTTCGTAACAAAGGTCCAGCATCGGAACGCCGTTCACTATGCCTGCACTGACGGCTCCTATCTGTGTTTTGAGAGGGATACGAATGATCTGGGAGTTGGCGAGCATCCATCTAAGCGCATCAAAAAGCGCAACAAAGCCTGCTGATATGGAGGCTGTTCTGGTCCCTCCGTCTGCCTGCAGCACATCACAGTCGATCCAAATGGTCCTCTCACCGAGTTTAGTCATATCTACCGCTGCCCTCAGGGATCTCCCGATGAGCCTCTGTATTTCGGTTCCTCTTCCGTTTGGCTTTCCCTTGCTGATATCCCTTTGGGTCCTCTGGTGAGTCGATCTGGGGAGCATCGAATATTCTGCGCTGATCCAGCCGCTGCCCGTTCCTCTCATGAAGGGGGGCACTTTGTCTTCCACCGAAGCTGTGCACAGCACTTTTGTATTGCCCCATTCGACCAGAGCCGACCCTTCCGCATACCTGCTGAAATTCCTGTGGAACTTTATGGGCCTAAGTTCAAAAAGTTCTCTTCCGTCCGTCCTCATCATTCCACTTCCCGTCAATTGATCTCCCATGCGCTTGTGAGGTCCACCGGAGTCTTTTCTCCGGATTCCTTGCCGTCGATATAGAACTTGACCTTCTTAACAGGCGGGAAGTTCTCCTTCATCGTACGCACCAGACCTGTCAATACCATTGATGCCCTGTCCCGGCCAAGCGTCTTAAGTGAAGCACTGAAGGCCCCGGTCATGTCGAGATAGAGCCAGTCGCCGCTTCTGAATACGTTCAGTACCCTGACATTGTTGTCAAGCATCTGTGTCTCTTTGAGTCCGTCAATATATACAGAGGCAACTTTCTCTATATCCTCTTCGGCCATTCCCTTTTTTATCTCTATCTCCCGTTCTGTAAATGATGTCCCTTCAGGAATGAAGAGGCTGTATTTGACATTGCCCAGGCCGCCCGAATCGTTTGAAGCTGTGCTTACCATCCGGGCCTCGGTACCGCTTCCTACTACGTTGCCCACTCGGGGACCTCCCTTGCTGTCTGCCCAATTGAAAAAGTAGTTTGCTCCCAGGTACCCGCAAACGAAAAAGATGGCAAGTAGCGCTATCCAGGCAAAAATCCTCACAAGCAGAGGAGCTTTTTTGCTCTCGTCCTCCTCGTAATACTCTTCAAAATCATCGTCATCGTACCCCTGTCCGGAGCTGTCACGCGATCTCTCTTTCGGACTTCCTTCCTCCGCTCGGCCTCCGCCGGTGAACCTCGCAAAAAAGCCTTCCCGCAGACCCTCTTTGTCGTCTTCTCTTGTCCTTATTCTTTCAGGGGAGACTTTTTCTCTCTGTTGAGCTGAAAAACGCCTCTCGGAGGGTTCTTCAAAGATCTCATCCTCATTTTTCTTTCTTATAATAAAATGGCGGGTTCTTTTTTCAGGATCCCTCATTCTTTATTCCTCCCGTATACGATCACTGAACCGTCACCGGATGTTCATTGATGTAAGTCACGATACCCTTTGCAAAGCTTCTGCAAAGAGCTTCTCTGTAGCCTGCGGTATTCAGTTTTCCGGCCTCGGCCCTGTCCGTAAGGTAGCCCATCTCGATAAGGACAGATGGCATTCCTGCTCCCCTTAACACATAGAATGGCGCCTGTCTGACTTTCCGCATCGGGAGTCCCGATGACTGAGCGGAGCTGTGAAGCACCTCCGTAAGGGTCGTGCTTTCGTTTATCTTGTCATTCTGCTGCATGTCGCCAAGAATTTTGAGAAGAAGCCTGGTTTTTTGGTCAGCCCTCTGCACGTCCTGAGCCGTTTCGGCCCCGCCGCTGATCTCCTTGTTTTCATATATGGCCAGCTGCATTGCGTCCTTGTCAGACGGCGGTGCCATGATATAGAACTCAAGTCCTGCAGCGTTTTTGCCTTTTGGCATAGCATTGCAGTGTATGCTTACAAATACGTTTGCCTTGCTGTCGTTTGCAAAGGCCGTCCGCTGTCCCAGCTTGAGATATACGTCGGTCTTTCTTGTATAACGAACATCAATGCCGTATTCCTCAAGCATTTTACCAAGCTCCAGGGCGGCTCTGAGGTTTATATCTTTCTCCCTTATGCCGTTGGCCATCGCTCCCGGGTCATGTCCTCCATGTCCGGCGTCAAGAACCACTACAGGTCTCTTGCCGCCTGGAGCGGTTCTGACCGGAAACAGTACGGAATTTGCCTTTATCTCATCTCCTGGGCCGGAGGTTTCAGGTTCGGCAAGATCTGGCTTAGGCTGCCCTTCTTTTCCTCCCGCTTCTGTCCGGAGACTCTCTTTAGGCTCATCCTTAACTGAATCTCCTGTCTGCGGGGGAGTCTCGCCCGGCGTCGACCATCTCATTCCCGGTTTTTTGCCGATACTGACATAAAACTGATCCAGTATGGTCACCATTGTCTTTGAATCCGCCCACCAGTGTCCGTCTTTTACCTCTATCGGGTCAGGAAGGCTTATTATCGAACCGTTCACCCTCACAACGCTTGAGTTATTCCAGAACTCCATTTTTTTGCCGCCTATTACGACGACTATACCCTGAAGATTGCCCGTCCTCGAAAGCCCAAGGGCCGAAATAACCTCTTCTATGGCAACGTCTCTGCCTTTGAGTGCGTTGGTCCTTGCCGATATGTCTCCCTTTTTTATATCGCCATACCATAAGGAAAGTGTGTCGGCACAAGCCGATGCAGCTGCCAATGCAACAAGCAGCAAAGCAACGGACATTATTGCTGATATTTTTTTATTCACCCGCAACAACAATATTCTCCACCACCAATGTCGGGGCCGCTACGGATCCGAAGAAGACAAGGTCGGAACCCACCGCGGCTATGTTATTCAGAAAGTCTTTCAGGTTTGACGCAATTGTGACGCCGCTTACCGGCCTTGTGATCCTGCCCTTTTCAATCAGATGTCCCTTTGCCCCTACCGAGAAGTCGCCGCTGATGGGGTCGATCGTATGGAGCCCCATCATTTCTGTAAGGAAAAGTCCTGATCCGACCCTGGATATCAGGTCTCCGGGAGCCTCGCTCCCGGCTTCCATCAGTACGTTGGAATTACCCACTTCCGGCAGAGAGGACATGCCCCTGCAGGCATTGCCTGTAGATTTTACACCGTCTTTCCATGCATACTGAAGATTATACAGGTAAGACCTCGCGATCCCGCCTTCAATGAGCGTCGTCCTTCCTGTCGGAACTCCCTCCGAATCCCACGAACCTGTTCCGGCTTTCCATGGGATCCTTCCATCATCTACAAGGTTAACACATGAGGATGCCACTTTGTCTCCCAGACGATCCTTCATCATGGATCTTCCCTTGTGTATCTCCGGCGCACAGAACAGATCTCCTATCACCTCTACCAGTGATGATGCAGTCTCGGGTTCTATCACTATAGTATACGGTCCTGTTTTTATCGGTCTCCCGCCCAGTGCCGAGACTGTCTTCTCAACGGCTCTCAGCGATGTATGCCTGATGTCCAGCTCATCCAGCCGCCTTGATTCGAGACCATACCCGCCCATCTCGGTACTGGTCCCGTCTCCGGCGATAACAGTGACGCCGCAGCTCGCGCTGCTGCCGCGCTCCCAGCCTGCAAGCCCCGTAGTGGTACAGTAGAAGGATGATCCCCATCCGTCATTCCATGAGGCACTCCTCACTGAGAGTATTTTTTTATCGGCGGATCGCGCGGACTCTGTCATTTCCATGCAGAGCTGCATTCTCCTTTGAGGCGTAATGGATGCTATCAGAGGGTCTTCGAGGTCAAGCGATGGATCCGGCACCATCTTGCCCTCATAGAGCATTATGCCCTCCTCGGGCTCGGAATTCCTGCAGTTGACAAGGCTCCATTCCACCAATTCCCTGACCGAGAGCCTGTCCAGCCTGTTTCCGTAGGATATTCCCTGCCTGCCGTCGGACATGATCGTCCTTACGCCAATGCCTGCCGTAAAGCCTGTCACACACTCTTCTATCTCTCCATCCTTGAGCGACAGGCCGGAGCCTGCCCCCTCCGAATAGAGAACGTCGGCTCCTGATGCCCCTCCGCGCACAGCCTCATCCAGTATCCATCCTGACATGGATTCGACTTCACCGCGGGAAAGGAATTCGGTCACTGAGAGATCACCTCAAGTATTATCGACGCAGCTCTTTCGACATCTTCCCTGTTAACGTCAAGATGTGTCACAAGACGTATCCTTCTCGGAGAAAGCGCGTTGAGAAGCAGTCCGCGCTCTTTGCACGCGCTGACAAAATTGTCATCTGAAGGATAGCCCTCAAGCATCGGGAAGAATATCATGTTCGTCATGTTAGGCACTTCCTCAACATTGACTCCTCCCTTTTTCAGCAGCTCGCAGAGAAGCCCGGCGTTGCAATGGTCTTCAGAAAGCCTCGGAATATTGTTTTTGAGTGCATAGAGTCCTGCGGCAGCGGCTATCCCTACCTGGCGCTGACCTCCGCCTATTCGTTTCCTTGCCTTCCTGGCCCTTTCAATGAACTCGTGTGATCCGCAGAGCATCGATCCCATGGGCGCTCCAAGGCCCTTGGAAAGACAGAACTGCACGGAATCGACCTCATCGGTAAATACTTTTACATCAACACCGTAATATACGGATGCATTAAATATTCTTGCACCGTCCAGATGCACATGGAAACCCAGCCTGTGTCCCTCTCTCGCAGTTTCTGCAAAGCGCTCCGGGGATACTGCTATCCCCCCGGTGTAGTTGTGTGTATTTTCAAGGCATAGAATAGTCGTATCAGGGTGGTGAATGTTGTTGTCCGCCCTGTTTGCCGGGGCAAGATCCTCAGCCCCGGGTATTCCGTCGTCATCATTCAGCGGGTAAGGGCAGAGTCCGGCAACTGCCGAAAATCCTCCGACCTCTGCATTCCATACATGTGACCGCTTGCCTGCGAGAAGGCTCTCACCATGACGTCCTGCCGACAGGAAGGCGAGAAGGTTTCCCATGGTTCCCGAACATGTGTATATGGCCGCCTCTTTGCCTGTGATCTCGGCAGCATATTTTGAGAGTGCATTTGAAGAGGGGTCGTCTCCATATATATCATCCCCTACCTCTGCATAAGCCATGATCCTTCTCATCTCTTCAGACGGCCTGGTTACGGTGTCGCTGCGAAAATCCATTAGCTTCATATCAGAATACCCCCATAAGTCAATTTATATTTTTGTACAGCATATATGACATTTTCCGTCAGATCTCATTTAGTCCTATATTTTAACTCCCAATCTTGCCCATGGGAGGAAATCCTCGCTCACAGCAACGCCAAGATCCACGCCATGGCTGTCTGAACCGTGAAAATCAGACCCTGCTGTTGAGAAAAGGTCAAATTTATCCGCCATTCTGAGGTACTTGTAGATCTGCTCCGGACTGTGACCGGAATAGAGTGCCTCTATCCCCCATAGTCCGCAGCCTTTCAGATGGCTGAGCAGACTGTGCATTTCATCATCCTCCATATAGGCCTGTGCAGGATGTGCAAGCACTGCTACTCCGCCCGCACCGGTTATCAGTGAAATGCATTCTTCCGGAGAGATCCTCATCCTCGGCACATGTGCCTTTCCGCCGTGGCCTATGTACTTGGTGAAAGCTTCTCCTATGCTTGAGACATATCCTTTCTGCATCATGAGCCTCGCAATGTGCGGCCTTGCAATTACCTGTCCCTTTGAAAGAAGGGTAACATCTTCTATCTGTATGTCAAAACCCAGATCCTGCAGCTTCCTGCATATCCGGTGATTTCTCGCGTCCCTGTTCTCCCTGATCTCAGCAAGCTTTTTCTGAAGCGCTTCGTTTGTCCTGTCTATTCGAAAGCCCAATATGTGGACGGTGTGTTCAGAGTCTGCTGACAGTTCTATCCCCGTAAGACACTCCGTCCCATATTCCCTGCACGCGGATATGAACGGGGCAAGACCCTCCGTTGTATCGTGGTCTGTAAGGCTTACAAAGGCAAGGTGCCTTTTTTTTGCTGCCCTCGCTATAGATTCCACGCTGGATGTTCCGTCAGAATAGTTGCTGTGGACATGCATATCGATAAGGATCATCTATTCGCTTTGAGCCTCCTCTTTCTCTCTTCTCTCAGCCGATAATTTTACATATAAGGGGTGTGAAAGCACAAATGCTATCAGCTCGAGTTTCGGGATGTCTTCTTCCGAAAAAGCTCCGGCTGCGGCAGATTCGATCTGGAGGATGCCAATTTTTTCCCCCTCTGCGCAAAGGGGGGCAGAAATCAGGGATCTTGCATCCCTGTAGAAGGGAAGGTCTTTCCCTCTTTCTATCCTGGACGTCACATAGGATCTGCCCGAAGCGAAGACCTTCCATGCGGCGCCCCCGTTCCTGGGGACCGGACTGTCAGGCTTTCCTGCCTTTCCGGGCATATACATTCCTCCCGACCTGTCAGCCACCGTAATGAAAACTTCGTCTCCTGGGGTCATTTCCCTGATTTTTTCAGCTGCAGCCGACACCAGCGCAGCAAGTTCCTTTTCGCCGGAGATCTGGGAGGAAAACTTTTCTACCTCCCCGATCAATTTACTGCCGCCGTCCCTGTAGTAGAGCATGAACCCTCCCACAGCTATAAGGAGGATGAAGACAGAGGCAGTGTCAAAGAGTGAAAAAACTCCGCACACCGATCCTATGACTGCGGCCGAAGCACATACAAGAAGATTTGTTTTGTGGGACCATCTGCCGCTTTCCGTGAGCCCCAAAAAAGCAGAGAGTATGGATGCAATAAATAGCGGCGTCAAATCAAATATGCAGCTGAAAGTGCATCCTGCGCACAACAGCAGCACCCAGAAGATCTGGGGCCAGAACTTTCGTCTTCTGAAGACCCTGCCGTAATTTGCATCACCACTTTTCACGGTGCAGGATCTCTCCTTCCAGAGTCAATATTCTTATCTCTTCTTCATCCACTACCGCAGCTCCGGCAGGATCTTTACCCTTGGGGATCGTGGTGGAACCGGGATTCATGAATATTGTTCCCCTCTCCCTGACGACCGAAGCCACATGAGTATGTCCGGATATGGCAAGGTCAACTGCCGAATCCAGAGCCATCTGCCTGAAAAGAGGGAAATTATCCCCGTGCATCATCAGTATTTTCTTCCCGTTCCACCATATCGACACATAGGGGGCAAGGATGGGAGAAAGTATCATCTGGTCGACGTCAGCATCACAGTTGCCCCTTGCGGCGAGTATCGTCCCCTTATAATTGTTTATCGCCTCAGCAAGATCCGTGGGAGTGTAGCCACCGGGGATCGGATTTCTCGGACCATGGTAAAGCACATCCCCTGCGTGCAGTATCGCATCGGCGTTTTTGAAGAGAGAGAGGGCCGATGTCCATGCGGGGTAGCTTCCATGTGTGTCAGATAGTACCCCCAGGACTTTACTGTCTATCGTTCGGGCAGACATGTCAACACTTCCTTTATTGGGGAAAATCCCGGTTGATATTATTCTCAGCTATTATATAATCAGTAGGCTCGGAAAAACACAGAAACAGGAGTGGTTTTTATGAATATAGATTCCAAAACACTGGAACAGCAGGACATGAAGATGCTGGTACATTCGCTTGAGCTGGTTTCAGCCCGTATATTCGAATCAGTAATATCACTTAATCAGCTCGCCTCTTCAAATACCCCTGAGATGAACACCCTTTTCAACCAATGGGTCTCTTGCCTTGGAGAAGAGATAGCGGCTGAAGCGGAAGAAAAGGGAAAACTGGACCCCGAAGAGATCTCAAAACGGATCGGGGTAAGCTGTTCGACGATAATATCCCTCGCCCTTGCTCTTCACAGGCAGGGCAGGATCAGGATCAAAGCCCTGGAGGTTGAACCCGGCAGCAACGTGAATACCGAGATCTGTGACTGCCTTAAGTAAAGACGGACATAGTTTTCGCAGTTACGGGACCTGATTTCGGAAACTGACTTGGGGATCGAATTTACTGTCACTTGGCCTGTATTGGTTTTTGTCTGCCTCCTTGTAGGGCTGGCAGGCTTTGTGGATGCATCTGCGGGGGGCGGGGGGATCATAGCGCTCCCTGCTTACGTCTTCACAGGCATGCCGGCGCATTTCGCATTAGGCTGCAATAAATTTTCAAGCGCATGCGGAACGACCCTCTCCGTATTCAAATTCTGGAAAGCAGGAGCGGTCAGCATAAGATCATCCCTGCTGGCAGCGTTCAGTTCCTTCATCGGTTCGGGGATCGCTGCATCGATAGTTCTGACTATACCCGACCATGTCATTAAAACGATGCTTTTGATAATACTCCCGCTTGCCGCGATAGTGATCTTCCTTAAAAAAGATATGGGTGAAGATGATCTCTCTCATTCCCTGTCCCGCCGGTCTGCCATCTTATTATCGCTGCTTATTGGATTCCTCATTGGCGGATATGACGGGATGTTCGGACCCGGGGCAGGTACATTTGCCATCTTCGCCTTCTCATCTATTATGAAGTACGACATCAAAACTGCTTCGGGAAACGCAAAGATAGTCAATCTGGCATCCAACTATGCATCCCTGTTTACGTTCGCACTTGCAGGAACTGTATATTACCAGATAGCCATACCTGCCGCGATCTGCAATATAATCGGCAATTACATCGGCGCAGCCCATGCACTAAAAAAGGGCGGCAGATTCATCCGCCCGATGATGATCATCGTCCTTATCTTTCTGCTTGCCAAAATAGGATTAGACCTTTTTAAATTATAAGATCAGAATTTACTCTTTTTTGTGACCCACCATGGGGCCATTGAGGTATCCTTGTGGCCGCCGGCCGTCAGTTCCCATATAGTCGCTACAAGGCTGTTCATTCTTGCGGCAAATGAGAAAAGCGGCATTACGGGGATAAAGCAGAGACGGGAGAGGTCCTCTCCGGGCCTTTCGGAGAGACAAAGAACAAAAACCAGGTACATAAAAAGCAGAAGCACAAAATAAAAGACATAAACCATGAAAAGGATAGCTGATGAATACTCTATCGGGTATGTTACGAAGAGCCATATGGTATAGATGAAAATAACAAAGGGCATGACTATCTGGGAAAAGATCCCGGTCAGGATTATCATGATAAAATTTCTCCACCCCAGAAGTTTAGGCCTGAATGAAGGCTTGTGCTTTCGGAAGTAAAGATACGACAGGTCCCCGTCCCACCTGATGCGCTGCTTAAGGAAACCTGTAAGAGTTGCAGGCACATCAGTATGTCCTATTGCCTCAGGATCAAAAATTATCCTGAATTTTCTTTTGTACCTTCCAAAATAATTCTTTATCCTAAGCGTCATATCGAGATCTTCAGCGGTACCTGAATCCCATCCGCCCACAAGGTCCAGCACGCTTTTCCTGAAGACTCCGAATGCTCCCGAAATATTATTGACCAGATTAAATGTACTCAATCCGGTCTTGGATGCCTGAATAGAGATAAAATACTCTATAGCCTGCAAAGCCGCCACAAGCGATTCATCCGCATTGCGCACCCGGAGGCATCCGGAAACAGCGCTTACGCCGGGATCTTCAAAATGTCTTGTTGCCCTTTCGACCATGTTGTTGTCAAATGAGGTATCTCCGTCAACGGCCATAACTATTTCACCGCTGGCAAAGTTGAGTCCGGTGTTAAGGCTGGAAACGCGGCCGCCCCTCTGCCACTTTGGAATGACCAGCAGCACCCTGTTCTGAAACCCTGCCACGTAATCCGCCATCTCAAGGGCAGATTCGTAGGTAAGTTTGTTTTTTGCAGCCCCGTCGATCATCGCAAGCATTTCAATTTTTCCGGGATAGACCTGTTCTGTGAGTGACGCTATCGTTCTCTGTACATCCCGCCCCTCGCTGTAACAGGTAATTATGCATGTTACAGGAGGGAAAAAAGGGCTTCTCTCACCTTCGTATTTCCTGAAGATCGAGTACCTGATCACACCCATCAGAACCAGGAGTGAGAGCGGCAGCTCAAAGAACAGGACAAAGGGAATGAATTTCAGGATAAGTTCCCATGTCCCGTTTTGAAAAAGCAGCGTTAAATACTCATCAACAAGGAGATGCTCAAAGCCCTGCATTCACTTGCCTCAGTCTATAGTGAAAGCTCTTCCGAGAAGGATTCTATATATTTTTCCACTGTGGCGTCATTTCCATCCTCGGGTATCTCAAAACATTTTGACACTACCTGTATCTTCTTTTCTGTCTTGAGGTCGATCAAATTGTTAAGCTCCTCTATCCGCTGAGCAATTATGCCGGATTTCTCCAGCGGGGTCCTGGGAAGGGCTATCCAGAATGTTTCGGGAGCTGAAGACGTGGTCATGTCAGTGCTCCTGACCATAGATCTTATGCGTGACACAAGCTCATCAAGGAGCTTCTCATAGACGTCGGTGCCCAATGCATGCTCTACTTCATAGAGGTTGAAGAATTTGATTCCAAGAAGCGAGAAGACCTCTTCGGGATATCGTCTTCTGTATTCGCGCATCCATTCGACCATTCGGCAGAAATAGTTGAATATATAATTGTTGTATCCGTCAAAAAGCTGGATCTCCATCTGCATGTTACCTGTACGGACGGCTGCAGATCCCTTCTCTGTAAGTTTATAACTGTATACATTGACCACCTTGAGGTTTGACGGATCGGTCCTTGCCCTGCAGAAAAGGCAGTCGGCCTTGACATCCGGCTCTACGAATCTGGACCCGCAGTTATTGCATTCATTGGACTCAAGGGGATGGTCGTAATCGCTTCCAAGGTGCCTCAGGGCACTTCCGCATCTTGGGCATACAAAGGACATGCCCTTCTTGAAATCGTTCTCCTCAGCAACATGTCCGCATACGAAACAGTGCATCATGTTTTTTTTCTGAAAATCTATGCTTCCGCAGCTTGGACACAGATCAACATAATTTAAATGCCCGGTATTGCATTTGGGACACTTTCTTATCCTGTCTGCCAAAATGTATTTTGCGATAAATCCATTTTCTTCAAGGAATGCGACCACTTTGAGAGCCATGATCATTTCCGTATCAAAACGGAAAGACCTGAGTCTCTCAAGTCCGGTCAGGTCCTCAGGCCTCAATATTTTTGAAGCCTTTGAGGAACTGTCAAGAAGCAGCGCAGCGACAGGATATGAGTATACCCATTGTGAAAAAGGTGCGCATATGGGATTAAGCGCATACTCTTCCCCTCTGACATACATATAAGTCAGCAGCCTCAAATCGTGGCTCTCAGTAAGTTTTTCCCGGCTTACCCTCTCTCCTCTTTCGAGTATCGGATAGGCTTCACGTAGCCTATCCTCAATATTGCCTGTTACGCCGTCAACGAGGGAATCCAGCTGCTGCATAGCCTGGGATAAATATATGGGCGCATAGCAGAACTCTGCTGATTCCCTGAGTTCTACCAACTCCCAAAAAACTTTCAGTTTGTCAGATGTTTTCTTCCCCTTCAGCCCGTCAAATATCACTATCCCCGGATCGGGCCTGAGCATCAACAGGTCTTTTGCTGAACAGAAATCACTGATTTTTTCATCCGAAGCATGTGACGGATCATCACCAAGGAGTATCCTGTATATTTTATATTCTTTCATTTGCTGATCCCTCCTAAAAGAATGACCTTAGCCCCCACTCGACCCTGACAGGGAGTCCGTCAACGATGCGGTCTTCGGGAAGGGGATCCTTAAGTCTCAGATAGACTGTTACACTTCTTGAGGAAAGTATCGTCCTGCTGCCCAGACCGCCAGGCGTACTCTGTGAAAGGGTCGGCATCTCCTGTACTGCCGCCCTTATCTTTTTTGACCTTCCGGGGAGTACTACGTTTGCCTCCGTATCAAGCTTGATCTTTTCAAAATTTTCAGGTGCCACATATACTGTTACCTTTGCCGTTGCCGGGTCAGCTATCCACATAAGTTCCTGCCCCGCCTTTACAGATTGGCCTGAAAAAACCTCGACCGACTGTACCCTGCCCGCTTTTTTCATGGTAACGCCGTAGGATGACCCGTTAAGTCCCTCAAGATAATTTATGCTTCTTTCCAGATAATCTATCCTTGACCTTATATCATTGGCGGCCGAAGGATATGCTCTTGCTGAGAGCAGTGACTCACGCTGAGCTGCCGCCGATCTGAGGTTCTGTTCTGCAAGGTTCACCTCGGCTCTTGTCGCCGCTCCCTGATCCATAAGCCGCTTCATAGTCTCCAGTTCCTTTTCAAAAAATTCGACATTCCGGTCCGCTGCTTTTGTAGAAATGGCCGGCAGTGGTTTTGCCTGCTGCAATGATATTTCCAGCGCATCCCTTTCTGCTTTCATAAGTGCGATCTGATTCAGAAGCTCGGTGGAAGGCTCCCTTTGCAGCCTCATCGTAACCGATCCGGACTGTACATCCGACCCTTTTTTGACATTTATCTCAGTGATCACACCGCTTTCCGCAGCAGTAAGGGGATAGCTGTCCAGGGAGATGATACCCGGGGATGAGATGAAGAACCATCCGAAGATCAAATTCCACAAAAGTATAAGGAGCGGTGCAAATACAAAGGCGAGTATCGACCACCAGAGAAGTTTCGACACGCTCCTTTTGCCGGGAGAATATGGTATCCTTACGCCGGCCCTGACTTCCGGGTCATTTTTCTGACTCTGTGAAAAAGATACCCTCATTTAAGCATCCCTCCGAAATCTTCCCATGACTGTATGATGACGCCCTTATAATTATTATTATTGGATAGTTTCCTGCATATTCTGTCCATATTTTGCCCGAAATTTTCTATCCCTGATAAAAAGTAGCTCTCTTCTTTAGGAAGGGCTCTTTCTACGCTCTGGGCAAGAAAAAATTTCAGCCCGGGATGGCTGAGCATTATGTCTTTCATGCGGTCCGCAGCTGCATCAGGATTTGTCGTATATATCATCACAGACAGATACTCCAGCCCCAAATCATTGAAGCCCCGTGGTCCTGCTCCCTTATCCCCTTCAAGGTAGCGGGGGTGGATCGAAAGTGACAGAGGTTTGCCGGAAACCTTCATTGCTTCGCTGACCGTATCTATCAGTTGCTCCAGAAGTACCCCTCTTTTTTCTTCTGCCCCCGGAAGCGAATCCGGCTCAATATCAAGGTGGACACCTTTAAAATTATAATTTTTCATTTTCAGGAGTATTTCGAGAAGATCTTTCCTGTTGTCGGGATAAAGCCATTCCGGATCTCCAAGAAGCAGATCCGTTCTTATCCCCATCCTCTCTGCCGCCGAGAGGAGATCTTCAAGCTCCATCCTGTGATAGTAGATGTCCATTTTTTTCAGCTGCTCTGGCGTGAATGATATCAATAAATGACCAAAGCCCGTGCTCTTAAGTTTTTTAAGGGAAGACATCCTGGTCTCGGGAGAGAGAAATGGAGACGCGTCCCAAACGTAGACACTAAGGGGCCCGCAGCTGCCCGACACTGAAGGTGCCCCCTCCGGCGCTTCAGTGCGGCTTGTCAAAACATCTGGAGCTGCAGACAGAACAGATGCTGCCCTTCCGCCGGATCCCTCTTTGTTGTTTTTTCCCATATGGTCTGCAGGTGTTTCGATGCGTGAAGGTCCTCCCGGAACATTCTTTTTTGATAAAAGCCAGTCCGGATCCAGCAGTCTGCTCCTCACAGGGCTGTCAGAAATTGGCCTGATACGCGGGGAAATTCCCGGAGGCTCCCCTCCCGGATAAGCATATCCGAGGAGATCTGCCCCGGCCTGCATGAAGATCATCTCCGAATCAAGCAGATCCATCACTCCGCGGTAGTACTGATATCTGCTTTTTTGCAGCTGTTCAAAGGTGTCGCCTGATATTGAGGCATGTCTGAGTATCCGCTCCCTGACGGCTTCGGCAAGTGCTGCAAGCCTTGACCCCTGTGCCTTGATGTTTGCATCGGCATAGGCGGCCAGGGATGCAGACTCTTCAGCCTCTCCCTGCATTTTTATCCTTGTAAAAAGTTCATCGCGCCTTGCCCTCTCCAGTTCTTTTGCCGCCGCCATGTTTGCCTTGTCCTCTTTGGAAAAGGCTGTCCCCAACGGTTCGCTTATGACAAAGGAAGCATATGCTCCGCTTCCGATCTCACCCGGAAAGTCTTTGGCCGCTGTTGCTCCTATAGTAAATGAACCCTCTCTGTCAACGATCTTTTTTTCAGACAAAAGAGCTTCATACTTTTTAAGTGCCTCTTTTCTCCATAATAACTCCGGATGATTTTCAATATCTGCCTTAATTCCGTCAAAAGGAGGAAGGTCAGGGATCTCCATTTTTTCAGGCATCTCCCAAAGCTGTCCTGTTGCAAGCCTTATTATCTGGAGAGCCTGGGTCTTTCTCAATATTGAAGAGGCCACATCCCTGCGTGCAATGTCATAAGCAGTCATAAATTCGAGTTTGTCTGCCGGAAGCAGAAGCCCTGTTTTTTCCCTTTCGGACAGTATTTTGTATGTTTCCTCTTCTGTGGAAAGGAATCTATTGGCCATTGCGATCTTTTCACACTCAGACCATAGGGTGACGTATGCCTTTCTGAGAGCTGTCAGGTTGTACATCCGCAGTAGAAGTGGCCTGAAATTTGATTCTATCGATTTTATCTCTGATTCAAGTGCGCTGATCTTCTGTCTGTTCCATGTCCCGAACAGAGGGAATACGAGACCGGCACCGACTCCAAGCTTGCTGTAAGAGGCCGATTCCTCACTTGTCTCAAAGAGGGGCTCGTCGCTGTAACCGAAAGTAGTGCTGACAAAATATTTTGCGCCCATGCGCTGGCGCTCAAGCTCCTTAAGCTGAGAATCACGCTCCATGGCAGATATTGCAGCAAGGACCTCCGGCCCGTTGCCTGCCATAGATTCAGCTTCATGGAGCGGAGGAAGCGCTGCTGCCAATGCACAGCCGCCGCCCGCAAACATGATCAGGTGCAAGGAGAGGCCAATGATAAAAAGAAATATTAAATAATAATGTGAGAGCTTAGAGATCACATGTCGTCCCGGCATAGACACACTCCTCTCAGTGCAGAAAACTAAAACTGCAGTCTGTTGTGTATATTACAGGCCGCAGAACTAAAATTTTAATATGCTGCTTATTATAATTCATCATCGCTACTGCATATACATCTCTGAGAACGAATTTGATCTTCATACAGACGGGGGTAATTCTTTAAGACAATGATACTTCATCTGCCCAAGTTCTGAGTATTTATATTCAGACAAAAAGCCGGGCCCCTTGATACAGGGCCCGGCTTTTTGATCATTTCAGCAGAAAAATGTTATTTTTTCTTCAAAAACTGTTTTCTGACGCCCTGCCATAAGGAAAGAAGGGTCAGTGCAATTATTACAAGGGAGAGCGGACTTGTGGCCATGCTCTTCAGAAGCATCGGCACGCTTCCGTGCACCAGCGAAAACGCCCTTGCAAGTTCACCCTCCGCCATGCTCCCCAAAACCAAACCCAATACTAACGGTTCTCTTGGAACATCGAATTCTTTCATGAGAAATCCGATAAGTCCTATCCCGAGCATGAGCATGATCTCTACCACAGACATGTTGATGGCGTAAGAGCCCATCACAGCAAGCCCGATCACAAGGGGGCCAAGGATCGAAGCCGGAGTCTCTATTAATTTTATGCCGTAACGGGCAATAAAGAGTCCCACCGGTATGAACGCGAGATTGGAAACGAAGAGACTCATTATGAAACTGTAAACTATTGAAGAGTTCTCAATAAAAAGAGTGGGGCCCGGCTTCAGTCCATGTATCATAAGACCGCCGATCAGAACTGCAGATACCGCGTTCCCTGGAACACCCAAAGTTAAAGCAGGAATTAGAGATCCGCCGACAACAGCGTTGTTCGATGTTTCGGAGGCTATTATCCCTTCCGGGCTTCCGGTGCCGAACAGTTCAGGAGTTTTTGAGCTTCTTTTCGCGTCATCATAAGCCACAAAACTGGCTATACTGCTGCCGGCACCGGGCACTATCCCTACGATTATGCCGATCACAGTAGCCCTAAAAATAAGCATTTTGTATTTAAAAAGCTCCATCATCTGTGAAATTACTCCGCTTCCCACAGCATTGACCTGTTTTTCAGAATTATCGGACCCACTTAATGAAGAGATCACTTCCGGTATTGAGTAAAGACCGATCAGAGCGATCACAATGGGAAGTCCGCTGTAAAGCTCAGCTATCCCTGCTGTAAACCTTACATCACCGGTAAGCGGGTGCATTCCGATGATACTTAAGAATAGTCCAAGCGCTCCGGCCCATAGTCCCTTCAGCATATTTCTGTCCGACAAAGAAGCAATAACGCTTACACCAAAAAGGGCAAGGAGAAAGTATTCCTGCGCTCCGAATTTCAATGCAAATTCTGCCAGAGGAGGCGCCATGAAGAGGAGTGCAAAGATGCTGATAAAACCTCCAAATGCGGATGCGGAAGTTGCCAGTGCTATTGCTCTTCCCGATTCGCCCTTTTGAGTCATTGGGTAACCATCAAGAAGAGTGCAGCAGTTGGCCGGAGTCCCCGGAATGTTGATCAGTATTGCGCTGATAGCACCTGAGTAGGTCGAAGAGCAGTAGATCGCTCCCAGCAGTGCAAGGCCCATCTCCGGGCTCATTCCAAAGGTAACGGGAACAAGCAGTGCGACACCCATGGTGCTTGTAAGGCCCGGAAGTGCTCCGATAACGACACCGAAGACTGTACCGGCAAAGATCATGAGCAATATCATTGGATCAGCTAATGAAAAAATTCCCTGTGCTATACCTGACATTAAATTCTCCATTTTTCAGTACCTCCGGAGTTAGAACAATAGTCCCTGGGGAAGCCTAATTCCCAGGAAACTCACAAATAATGCATATACCACGATCAAAAATCCGGCTGTTGCTATCGCTTTCGGCAGAAGTTTTTCTCTGCCAAAGACAGACATGGATCCGATAAAGAATATAACGCTGCTCACAAAATATCCGATATACATTATCCCGACTACGTACGCGATCGTCACAGAAAAAACGATCGCCGGGATCTTAAGTCTGCCCCAAATATTGCCTGTATAGGTTTCCTTCGTTCCGACCGGCAAACGCAATGTCTTTATAAGTATCAATAATGAAAAGACGACCATAAGACCGCACAAAAATCTTGGAAAATCTGAAGATTCACGCGGGTAGGTAAAGCTGGTCATAAGGAGAAGCAATGAGATCACCGATATCGATACCGCAAAAAACAACTCTTTTGTTTTACTTTTCATTTATATTCTAGCCCCCTGAACCTAGATCCTCCGCTTTAAAAAGCGGAGGATCACAGAATTTGTGAAGAGCAGTTATTCTAAAATAGGGATTTATACTCTTCAACTACTTTTGCAGATTCTTCAACCAGCTTGTTTGATTCCTTGTTGCCCATGAATTCGATCGTCAGCCCGAGAGCTTTTGCCTGTGCCAGGAACTCAGGATTCTTGGCGACTTTTTCAAATGCCTTCTCAAGCGTCGCAACATCCTTTGGGTTCATCTTTTTGGGGGCGGCAACACCGCGAAGAGCAGTGCCGGCTGAGGGGATGTTCATGCCAAAAACTTCCTTGGATGTTTTGATATTGACCCCCGGGAGCTTCTTGTCATAGAAGACAACAAGCGGGACCAGCCTTCCGCCCTCGATGTGCGGGATAGCAGAGCTTAATGTCGTTACCGCAAGGTCGACCTGTTTCCCCAGAAGGGCTGTAATTGCAGGGCCGGATCCGCTATAGGAAACGAAGTTAGTGTCCATCTTGAGAAGCTTGGATGCGATCAGATGCTGGAGCTGAATATTGCTCTGCGGACCGTCTCCGGCAACATTGAGCTTCTTGGGGTTCTTGCGGGCAAATTCCATTACATCCCTGGCTGTTTTGAGTTCGCTGTCCTTGTTGACCACCCAGATGATCGGGTCGATCTGGAAATTGCATATATACTGAAAATCACCCAGTTCAAATGGAACATTTTTACGAAGGCTCTTTACCAATATCATTGAGGGAAGGCTTGTTGCTCCGATCGTGTATCCGTCAGGCCTTGCCTTCGCAAGCGCTGTCCAGCCTATCTGTCCGCCTGCTCCCGGTTTGTTCTCTACTACCAGAGCCTGCTTGTTGAGCTCGGGTGATATGTATTTTGCAACCAGACGGATGAGGATATCATTGCCGCCCCCCGGACCAAACGGCACTATCGCAACAACGGCCTTTGAAGGATACGGCGCAGCCATGGCAGGAAGGGTCATTCCAAATAATGCAACTACGACCAGTACGGTAAAAATCATTTTAAAGCTCTTTTTCATCTTAACTTCCTCCTTAAATAAATATATATTTTTGCAGATTATTTCTGAATTGATTTATTCGACAGTACCTGCGTCTGTTTAGACGAGGACTTTATCTCCGTCGATGATCACTTTCCCGTCGACCTCTATCCTGGGATTCCACATAAGGAGGTCATAATGGGTCGGGGCTTTTACCGTCCCTCCGAGTGTTATGCTTGTTCCGATACCGATATGGGCTGTACCGATAACCCCTTCGTCTTCAAGCATGATCCCGCACATTCTGCATTTAGGGTTCAGCCCCACGCCCAGTTCTGCAATGTTGTAGCAGTTGTGGTCATTGTGGCTGGCAAGGTCCTTCTTCAACACTTCAGCCTGTTTGCCTCCGGTTATGCTTGTGATAAATCCGTCCTTGACTTCCACTGTGACCGGTTCATCCAGAACGCCTATGCCTAGGTAAGGAATACTTGCATCCGCAACTATCCTGCCGTTTGCCGAGCCCTCTATCGGTGATGAGTTAGCCTCGACGGTGGGTATGGTCGAGAATTCTCCGGATTCTACGACGCAATAGAGCGCATTGCCGCGTCTTCCTGTGATGTCGAGCCAGAGGTCCGTTCCGCCGGGGGATGTCACATGGACTTTGTTCCCATTCGCGAAAGCGCTGGCGACTGCTTTGCATACCGGCTTGATCGACTGGAAATCTGCCTCGATCCCTCCATGAATAAGCATTTCCTCTGTAAAATCAGTAAGGACAAGGATACGTGCGCCGTTTGCAGCTGCAGACTTTACTGCGTAAGTATGAGTAACCGAATAACTGACAGGGATAAGTATCACATCTGCATGCAGCATGCTCTCTGCGATCATCTTGGGAGGTTCCTGCCCGGCCTTTTTGCGCGGCTTCATTACGCTCACTACAACTTCAGCCCCGCGCTCCACGGCTGCAGCCGCGAGTACTTTAGCAATATTCTCCTGCACCATATCCGTAATTATCAGGATATTTTCTCCTGCCCTGAGGGAGACGCAGTTATCCATGATGGTCCTTGCTCCCTGCATCATGAGGGCCTCTTTCATCTTCAAAGCACAACACTCCTTAACCATCTTTGATAAGTATATATTTTCTTTTGGCCAATTTATATTATAATACTACAATCATACAAATTTTTGTCAAGACTGAATTTTCCTGACCGGGCTTTTCAGCTGTAATTTAGGTACTGGAATAATTCATTGACTGCCTGTATATTTTCAATGTACAACGGCAATGGATGGCGATAATTTGTTTTTCTGTGAAAGAGGGATGTATGTTAATGGAGAAAAACTCAAATATTAATCAACGGTCGGGGACGATGCCATCCGAACTTAAGACGGAGAGGCTTTCCTCGCAGATATCCAAGATGATCCTGTCTGAGATACAGTCAGGCCAGCTCCTTCCGGGAGACCGCCTCCCGGCTGAAACTATGCTGGCCCAGAAATACGGGGTCAGCAGGACAATACTCAGAGAAGCTATCGCAAGTCTGAAAAATGACGACATACTTGAATCAAAGCAGGGAAGGGGAATAATTGTTAAAAACCCCAGTCAGAGACAGGCATTTCGTTTTTCAGACGTTTTTGAGACGATCTCAGTTGATGAAATAAACTATTTTTACGAAATGCGAGCCCTCCTGGAATCAGAGGCCGCCGGCCTGGCTGCCGTAAGGCATACAAAAGAAGATATGGCTTCCATCAAAGGTGCTCTTTTGGATATGGAGGAGGCAGTCAGAACTTCATCCTCCGGAGAGGATGCTCACTTCAAGTACAATGAAGCTATCGCAAAAGCGAGCCACAATCCGGTATTGATAGAATTCCTTGCATTTTTGCAGAACAAGCTCCATTCCCTTGCCACTGAGCTTAGGATAAAGACGATGATGTCCCCCGAGAGAGCCGAAACTGTCCTCTCTGAGCACAGGAATGTCGTTGAGAACATCTTTTCAGGTGATCCGCAAAAAGCAAAGCAGGCTGTCATCACCCACCTGAAAAATGCGGCTCAAAGAGCCGGCATGAATATTTATATGCCATAAGGGTTTTGATAATGGCCCGGCTTACTATTTCCCAGCGGAGGAATATAGATTGAGAATAATAGTGGATGCGGACGCGTGTCCCAAGTCAGTCCTGCAGCATACGCTGGAGACCGGCACGAAATATGGCGTACCCGTGATAACTGTTGCCAGCTTTAACCACAACATAATATCTTCCCAACATATAACCGTTGAAAGCGGATCTCAGGAAGCAGACCTTAAGATAATCAACATCACCGGATCCGGCGACATTATAGTTACACAGGACTGGGGACTTGCAGCAATGGTGATGTCAAAAAAAGCTTCAGCGCTGAGCCCTGCAGGTATAGAATACGAGGCTGAGAGAATGACCTTCATGCTGGAAGAGAGGGAGATCAAGGCCAAATTTCGCAGAAACGGCGGAAGGACCAAAGGACCAAAGAAAAGAGCTGCAGATGACGATCTCCGTTTTCTCAGAACTCTGGAGAAAATAGTTTCGAGAGAAATACAAAGCAAAGATCATTAACGCCCTTATTTATATTGAGGAGTGAGCGCGTGGATATAATTTCCCTCAGTCAAGTCGTTTTTCATTCAATGATCAGATACCCCGACATTAAAATCCCGAAGGGGAAAACCACATTCATACACGGCCCGAGCGGCTGCGGCAAAAGTACTCTTCTTAAGCTTATCAACGGAACTATTTCCCCTGACAGCGGAGAAATAGTATTTAACGGCAATAACATTGATGATATCGACACGATCAAGCTGAGAAGAGATATTCTCCTGGTGAGCCAGTCAGTCTTTCTATTCTCAGGCACGATCGAAGAAAACTTCAAAAAATATTACGAATACAGGGATCAGGAAACACCTTCCAAAGAGCATATGGAAAAGTTTCTGCAGATATGCCGGGCAGAATTTCCTCTTGAGACAAGATGCGAGACTATGTCGGGCGGCGAACGCCAAAGGGTCTACATAGCAATATTCCTTTCTTTCATGCCGGAAGTCCTGATGCTTGACGAACCCACATCCGCACTGGACAACACATCTTCGGACATCATTATGAGCAACATTAAAAATTTTTCAGATGATAATGATATGACGACTATCGTAGTAAGCCATTATCTTCCGCTTGCTCAAAAATATGGTGACAATATCATAGCTCTCGAAAGGAGCAGGCCATAATGCGTCAAATCGCTGCAATAAGCCTTGTTCAGTTCAGCATCGTATATATCCTGCTCCTTGTGGTGCTTGCCGTAATGAAAAAGGCAAAGATAAACCAGACAAAGCTGCTTTTCGTCGCAAGCGTCAGGCTGACTCTTCAGCTGACCCTGGCCGGCTTTATTCTCACATATATTTTTGAAAACCCGCATCCGATATTCATACTTATGTACCTGACAAGCATGATACTCTTTGCGATCCACAGGGTACTTTCGAAAAACAAATGCATGAACAGAGGATTTAAAATAGCGATCGCACTTTCCCTTACCTGCTCAGGTCTGGGCATAGTGGCTTTCTTCGTGACAGCTGTCGTGGGGCAAAGCATTTTTGACCCGCAATATGTCATCCCCCTCAGCGGCATGATCATCGGCAATGCAATGACCGGTGTAAATCTTGCAACAAAAACGTTCTGCGAATCAATGAGCGAAAAGCGCCAGCAGATGGAAAGCCTGCTCAATTTGGGGGTAACGCCGCAAAAGATACTGCTTCCGATGGTAAACCAGGCCTTAGAGACCGCGCTCCTTCCCACTCTGAATTCAATGCTGGGAATGGGCATAGTCTCACTCCCGGGAATGATGACCGGGCAGATACTCTCAGGCACTCTCCCGACGACCGCCATCCTCTATCAGATATCCATAATGATAGCCATCTGTGCCGTAGTCTGCCTTTCAGTCTTCGGCTCCCTATATTTCGGATATAAGACGCTGTATAACAGCCGCAATCAATTGCTTTATTTATAGCAGCAAGGGAACGCTGCGTGAAACAATATTTGAAAAACATCGCTGAGCGATGGCTAAGCGGTTGCTGAGCCGTCGTAAAACCTCTCAAAAAGCAACTCTCAAATCATAGTATCTGA
>DAITML010000005.1:0-49227 GCA_036835165.1 Synergistaceae bacterium
TGTAGACCTCCACCATTCTCAATCCCTGCGGGGCAAAGCGGTTAAGAAGCGCCTTAACTGTGGATGACTTGCCGGTGCCCCCTTCCCCGTAAAGAAGGACATTGTTTGCAGGCCTGCCTTCGAGGAATGCGGCTGTGTTGTCAACAAGAACGGTCTTCTGCTCTTCATATCCGACAAGGCCATCAAGGGTGATCTCCTCGGTGTGGGTCACAGGGATCAGCTCCCCGCGCCTGCCGTCCCACCTGAAGGCTTTGTTCAGAGCATACTGTCCCGAACCTCTTAAGTGATGAAACCTAAGGATCTCAGCGTAAAATGCATCTGAATCCTTTGCCTTTCTCAGTGAATCAACAAATTCCTGGACCAAATGGCCTCCGTTTCTCTCCAGAGAACCGTTTTCCAGTTCAAGGGGCTTATATTCCCCTATCCTGCCGAACGCTTGGACATCAAGATCCTCATCGATGAGCTTAAGGTCAAAATTGAAGTAGAAGCATATTGTTTCAAGGTCCTCTTTTACAACTTCTGACAGAGTACCCTCAAGTACTTTCCTGCGTTCCTGAGCAAGTGAGAAGGGTGTTTCGGTCTTTGCAAAAAGCATAGCCAGCCATGACTGCCATAAGTTTCCCCTGATCCCAGTCATCTCAGCAGCCTCAGCCATTCGGCATATCGAATCACAATACCAGGAAATAGCCTCCTGCTTGTACCCGTCGTCTATCTGACCTGCGCTCTTTATCAGACCGGATATGCAGGCAAAGACCTCGTCTTTTTCAAATTCCCTCAAGGCCAAAAGTTCAGTTTTCATTTATTCGTCCTCTTCTGAATCGACTATCCCTGCCTTGGCCCTTGCTTTTTTACGTTCATCCGAGTTCAGGATCATCTTACGTATCCTGACATTGAGAGGAGTCACTTCCACAAGTTCATCATCACTTATCCATTCCAGTGCGGTGTCTATCGTCATGATCCTGGGCACGTCAAGCACTGTCGTCATGTCTTTTGTAGCTGACCTGTGGTTTGTCTGCTGTTTTCTCTTGCTGGGGTTGCACGGAAGATCCTTGCCGCGGGAACTCTCTCCAACGACCTGTCCGTTATATACAGGTTCACCCGGCTTTACGAAGAGTGTCCCACGCTCCTGAAGGTTATCGAGAGCATAGCTGGTAGTCGTACCGCTGTCCATGCTTACAAGGGAGCCCCTGCTCCTCGAGGAAATATCTCCCACCCATTCGCCATAACCGACAAATCTCGATGCAAGTATACCCAGTCCCCTTGTATCGGTCAGGAATTCCCCCCTGTATCCTATCAGCCCTCTTGTCGGGATCCTGAAAGACAGCCTTAGAACGCCGGTCCCGCCATTTTCCATGTTTTTCAGCTCGCCCTTCCGCTGGGCAAGTTTTTGGATGACAACACCCTGATATTCTTCAGGAACATCTATGATGACCTCCTCCATCGGCTCGAGTTTTTTGCCTCTGGAGTCGTACTGTACAATTACTTCAGGCCTTGAGACGCATATCTCGGAGCCTTCCCTGCGCATCTCCTCGATCAGAATGCCAAGATGGAGTTCGCCCCTGCCCGATACCTTTAACCCATCAGGGCGGCCGATGTCTTCCATACGAAGTGCAGGGTCGGTCTTTGTCTCCCTCTCTATCCTCGACCTGAGCTGCCTCAGAGTTATTGCGTTCCCGTCCTGTCCGGCAAAGGGACTTGTGTTTACAAGGAAGAACATTGACACCGTAGGTTCCTCTATATCAAGGGGATGCTTCACCTCTCCTGAGATCTCTGGAGCGCTGACAGTATCGCCAAGGTCGATATTTTCCGGTCCGGTGAACCAGACTATATCCCCTGCCCCGACCGCATCGACTTCAGTCCTGACTAGTCCATTTGTCACATACAGATGTGTACACGAGGATGTTTCCGTTGTGACTATCTCCCAATCGGTCTGATCGTAATCTTTCCATCTTGTATGTGTCCTTACTATCTTGTCCCCCTTGTGCAATGTTCCCTGAAGGATCCTTCCGCATCCGATCCTCCCCAGATATTCACTCCAGGAAAGGGTACACACCTGCATAAGGAAAGGTTTGTCCATCTCAGCCTCAGGTTCCGGGACCCTTTCTGCTATCGTCCTGAAAAGGTCGTCCATACCGGCCTTCGTGCTGTCTTCCATTTTTCCGAGGTCATCAACAAACCAACCCTGAAGGCCTGAGCCGTAAAGGACTGCAAAATCACACTGTTCCTCTGTAGCCCCCAGCTCTATAAAGAGATCAAAGGTTTTGTCCAGTGCGCCGTTTGGATCCGCATTCGGTCTGTCGACCTTGTTGACTATGACTATGGGCTTAAGACCCAGCTTAAGCGCCCGCATCAAAACATATCTTGTCTGCGGCATCGGCCCTTCATTGGCATCAACAAGAAGCAACACTGAATCGACCATCGAAAGGACCCTTTCGACCTCGCCTGAAAAGTCTGCATGCCCCGGAGTATCAACGATGTTTATCTTGTAGCCGCCCCACTCGACCGTACAGTGTTTAGCCTTTATAGTAATACCACGCTCGCGTTCAAGAGTTCCCGCATCCATCACACGCTCTTCGACGACCTGGTTGTCCCTGAACAGTCTTGCGGCCTTGAAAATACCGTCAATAAGGGTGGTCTTCCCATGGTCTATGTGGGCGATTATGGCGATATTCCTTATTTTTGATGAATCCTGCATAATTTTTGTTCCCTTCACCTGCAGATTACCGCAATTACGGCACAGATTTTTTAAAAAATTAAGATCTCAACAATATTCGACAAACGGGAATTATACCACTATAAGGCAGGGTAAGTCAAAAAATATAGCCGCCCTTACAGGCGGCTGATTGCACGTACATCACTTCGGTTATTTATGATCCGGATCTTTCCTCGCAGACCTGAGGTCCGCATAGAGGGTATAGCGGCTTCTGCCCATCTCCTTAGCAAGACTTTCGATCGATCCCTTCAGCTTGAAGAATCCTAGGCCGTCCATATATTTTATGCATTGCTTCCTCTCTTCGCTGCTTAAAAATGTCAGCGGCTTACCAAATTTTTTCCTTGCCTTTTCGATCAGTGTCCCGTGCCCCTTTACGCCCCCAAATTTCTCTGCCTGTACATTTTCAAACGAGAGAGGTATCGTTTTCATCATAAAATCGCCCATGTCTTTCAGCATGCTTGCCTTTGTCATATCAAAGTTGATACAGATGAACCCGACCAATTTTTCATTCGTATCCTTTATCAAGGCGACCCCGGATCGCATCGGCCTGCCATTCCCGGCTTCCGAGGGATAGTTGGCTATGTAGTTCACATCTACCGATCTTGGATTGGACATCAGAAATTTTCCAAAATCCGTCATAGGTGCATTTATGTCCCTGCCGGTAAGATTACCATTCACCAGGGCCACTATCGAAGCATATCCATCGGAGACATCATGGAGCACTATCTCATAGTCGCTCCCCAGCATTTTTCCCAAAAGCTCGACGACAGGTATGAATGGCATAAGCAGCGGGTGTACTTTTTTTGACATAGGCTCTCCTCGCAAAAAGTGGCGGGGGAGAGGCAGAACCTTCCCCCGCCGGTATGGTTTGTGATTTTTAAAGATTAATTACTGTCCCTACTCCTGCTTCTTTGGCCTTTTTAACAATTTCGGCAGCCGCTACTATGTCGAGCGTTGCAAAGCCCACTGTCTTCAAAATGGTTATTTCGTCTTTTGACCGGCGTCCTTCAACTTCACCAAGTATCAGTTCCCCGAGCTCTCCGTCTATCGATTCCGAAGAGAAGAGGCCCTCTTTCATCGGAATTATAAAATCTCCTGCTTCTGAAAGGACCGCTTCACGGTTGTCGACAAATATTCTGTCCGCCCTCCGAAGAAGTTCAGCAGGAAGTTCCCTTTTGTCAGGTGTATATGAACCTACCCCATTGATGTGACAGCCCGGTTTGATATCCTCATTGCAAAAGACAGGAGTTGCAGAGGTCGTAACGGTCGTTATCACATCGGCATCTGTCACAGCCTGCCTGGAAGTGGCGGCTTCGATAAGCCTGACACCGAAACGGTCTGCCAACGGCTGCTGTTTTTCTACAAAAGCGGCGGCGCGTCCGGTAAGAGCATCGAATATTCTTATCTCTTCCAGCTTCCTGACAGTCATAAGGGCTTCCAGCTGCGCAGCTGCCTGACCCCCTGTACCGAACAAAGCCGCCACCCTGCTGTCAGGATTCGATAGAAGCTCTGCAGCGGCTCCCGATATGGCAGCCGTTCTTATCTGTGTCAGGGTCGTCCCTTCTATTATGGCAGTAACAAGGCCCGTTGTTCCGTCTATAAGAGGAACAGTCGCCGGAACGACGGGGATACCCTTCTCAGCATTGGCGGGGAAATATGAGACCAGCTTCACTCCGGCCATATTGAGATCTCCTCCGACATAGGCAGGCATGAACATGCACTGCCCCTCCTTTGACTCTGTCTCTAAGTTTATACGGAGGGGAACAACCGCTTTCCCTTTCGTGTGTAGGACGAAGGCCCTTTTGTCAGCTTCAATGGCATCTCTCATCGTAAATACAGAAAGAATGTCTTCTCTTGATAACAATAACATCTGCTGCACTCCTCTCCGGCGGCTTTAAGTCTTCTCAATCCTGATTTTATTATACTTCATTGAACAGACCGCAAACCGTAAAAAACTTCTAATTCCTGATATTATTTATTTGCAAATGCGTTCCGAAGCAGATCAAGTCCTGCGATCATTATGACTGCCGCTACTACCCACTGGAGCATGCTGACATCGAGACTTTTGACGATGAATACCGCAGCCAGGACTCCCAGTATGCCGAATATGCTGCTGAAAAAGGTAATTTTTCTCCCGTATTGTCCAAGCCTTACGAACTCCATACCCCCGACCGGAACAGAGAATGTGCATGCGCCCATCATGACGGGGAAAGCTATCGCAGGGTTTAGTCCAAGTGCGTAAACAGTTGCCATCGTCGGAGCATATGATCCAACACCTACGTTGTTAAGTGCACCGTATACAAGCAGAAGGACCATGCCGAGAACCAACTTGCCGCCGGTCAGTCCAGTGGCCTCGCCTCCAGAGGGCAGGATACCAAACTTGCCTGCGACTACAAAGAATGCAGCCATAACGAGACCGACTCCCATAAACATCCTTATATGTTTGACAGGCATCTTGACTACAAAACGGGGCCCGAAGTAAGCACCGGTCATCTGAGAGACAATAAGAAGTATCAGAGTCATCTGATCTACCTGAATTGATGAGATATAGGCGAGAGCCATCACTGCTACAGGGATCGCACACTGAGTGTTCAAAGTTCCCGGAAGCTTCGCATCATCTACAAGTTTCCTGGCGCGGTACAGAACTGTTGAGAGAGCAAAATCTGATATGCCGAATGTGGAAAAGAAGAAACATATTGCCCCCCATACTGCCAGCAATACATTGTTTCCAGGTTCAGCCCATGCTTCTTTCTTGTGTTTCATAAAATCCGTGAAGAAACGGAATGCGAACAGTCCATTGATCAACACGATGAGCAGGAGCAGAATTTTTACCATACTTACCAGCCTCCAGTTTAATGTGATTAAATTCACTATAAAAATAGTAGCACTTAATACACATTTTTGTCAACTATACAATTTTTTATATTTTCAGTGAAAATAAAAAATCACCGCGCTTATAAAGCCGGCGGTGATGTGTTTGTGTGCCTTGTCCCTCCCCCAGGGTCACTTCTATTTCAAAACTTCGGGATTCACAAGATATGGAGGCACTCTGCCCTCCAGAGCCTCCATCAGATTTATCGCGGCAAGACGGGCCATCCCCTCCCTCGACCTTCTGGCGGCACTTCCGATGTGCGGCATCATGACCACGTTCTCAAGCCTAAGCAGAGGTTCGTCCATGGGAACAGGCTCCTTTTCATAGACATCAAGGCCGGCTCCGTATATCCATCCTTCCGCACATGCCGTAAAGAGCGCTTTCTGGTCAACGACGGCGCCGCGGGCAGTGTTTACGAGTACCGCATCACTTTTCATGATCCTTAATTCTCTCTCTCCTATCAGGCCTGCAGTCTCCTTCGTCAGGGCACAGTTGAGAGATACAAAGTCGCTTTTCCGAAGAAGTTCCTCCAGAGAGAGGTACTCCGCTCCCAGGCGCTCTTCGTCCTCAATTTTGCGGGACCTGCCCGTGTATATGACTTTCATGCCAAATGCTGCGGCTCTTTTCGCAACAGCCCGGCCTATCTCGCCAAATCCAACTATTCCAATGACCGATCCGGAAAGGTCTTTCCCAACGAACTGGTTGGGGGACCAATGAGTCCAGCCGCCATTCCTCATTATCCTGTCATTCTCCCTGGCCTTCCGGGCCGCCATAAGCATCAGCATCATAGCTGCATCAGCCGTTGCATCAGTGAGGACTCCCGGGGTATTTGTCACCATTATGCCAAATTCGGTCGCCGCCGGTATATCCACATTGTCGTAGCCTACCGAGTAGAGGCTGGCAACTCTGAGTTTCTCAGCCTTTTTAAAAAAATCCCTGTCCATTGGTATGCCCATCGTCATTATCAGGCCCTCTGCGTAAGGCAGATCCCTCATCACATCCTCCGGATCAGGACGCCCCTCTTCGCTCCAAAGGGAAAGGTCCACCCTGCCATCAAGTATGGACATTCCGGAAGCCTGTATCCTCTGTGTCATAAAAACTTTTGGCAAAGGCATCAAAATCACCTCTCAAGCATGCTTATCGAAGCGGCTCCATAAAGTGCTGCCTCAGTCCCCAGAGCAGAGACTTCTATTTTAAGATGTTTCCTGAGCGGCGAGGGGAGCCACCTGAGAGTTTCAGCTTCGACTTCCTCTGCCAGGCCCTCCGCTTTGCTCATGCCCCCGCCGAGTATGACCTTTTCAGGATCAAGCACAACGACCAGCGAGGCTATGCCCCTTGCCAGGTTCTCAAGGGCTCTCGTTATCAGCATATCTGCCCTTTTGTCATCTCTCATATTCCACAGGAGCCTGAAATCGGGAGGAAGTCCTTCCTCCCGCGCTCTGCGTTCAATATATTCCGCAGACACAAACGTCTCCAGATGCCCGGCGCTTCCGCATCCGCAGCTGATATCCCTCTTTTCGGATATGGATATATGACCGGACTCACCGGCCATTCCATGGGCACCGGTGACCAGCCTGCCGTTCACGAATATTCCGGAGCCTATTCCCGTCCCCAGAGTAAGGGCTATAAAATCACGGCACCCTCTTGCAGCGCCGCAGAAAGCCTCGCCTAAGGCAAAACAGTTTGCGTCGTTTTCCATACGAAGCAAAGGAAAGAGTCCTCTTCTGTTCAGGGCAGGAGCAAGATGTTCAAGCAATTCGACATTCTCAAGGCCCGAAAAATTGGTGAATCTGGTGATTTTCCTTCGTGACTTGTCCAAAAAACCGGGAATACCTATTCCGGCAAAAGAGATCTCTCTGCCCTGCGAGACCTCGTCGACCATGCCGGCAATAATTTGAACAACTTCATCAAGCCTTCTGCTTTCCGGAGTCTCCCTGTCGGCTCTTGTGACGATCCGGGCGGTTTCGCCCTCCCTTTTGACAAGGGCCGCGGATATCGTATGTCCTCCCAGGTCAACTCCGACAGAAAACATCTTTCTAATCCTCCGCCAGCGATGCACAGTCGATCGATGAAGAATACCATCGTCTTATTTCAAATATATCCTCGGTGCTGAATACCATCGTCCTGCCGGAGATCCTTTCGCTTCCGGGGACCATCCCGGCTGCATCGGCCTGTGCGGTCGTATGGAATGAGAGCTCAGCCCTGAAAGGTGCCTCCATCCTGAGGACCGGGCTCCTGCCTGATGATGCCGCGTCCAGTGCTTTTTTTACTGCTTCTGATATCAGATCCGAAGTTTCATCGGGGGTCTTCGTTAAGGCTGAGTTCCTTCCAAGTCCGTCCTTCAGGGCACATGTGACCAGGGTCCCTCCAAGCAGGCTCGATGCTTCAAGACATACCGCGGTGTCGCCTGCCACCATTGCGACAGGCACACCAAGAGCACCGCAGAACAGTGCGTTTAGTCCTGTCTCCCCCAGCCTGATGCCGTTTACTTTGAGTCCGTATACCACTTTGGAGTGATATGTGTGGTCAAGCACAGCCTTTTCTGTCCCGGCCATTGCATGGTATCCCATGAAGATAGCCGCGTCATGGTCTGTGACGCCCTCCACCATGCCGAGTATCTTTGGGGTCCCGCTGATCAGTGAAACTCCGGACGGAAACATCGACGGATCAAGATTGATCATCCTGTCATGGGAGTCGTTGACCGTTACCGAATCAGCTCCCCAACTCAAGGCAGCCCTTACTGCCGCGAGCGTGTCATGCAGCTGCATCCTGGAGCCGAATGCATATCCCTGCTGTCCGAATTTGACCTGTTCAGGAGAGACTATACCAGTTGAACCTTCCATATCTGAGCTAATGTATATTTTCAAATCAGCATGACTCCTTCCATCCGGCGAGAAAACCGGGGTCCTTCAGCATCAGCCTGCCGATTCCGACAAGATCACATACTCCGTCCCTGAGAATCTTTTCGGCGGTAAAAGCATCCTTTATACCCCCGGTACATTCAACTAGGACCGAGGATCCGACTGATGTCTTTATCCTCTGGGCATAGGGAGCAAAGTAGGCACTGTCATTACGGTCGATCCCATATCCGCATAGATTCCCCGAGATGCCTATCATGTCAACGCCAAGGCTGACCAACTCCCGGGCAACAGGCACTGTCTCGTCAAGAGAAAGTCCAAGAGGCTTATCTCCGGGGAGGAAATCCGCCGCGCCCAGCCGGACGGAGAGCAGGGCATCCTTCAGCGACTGTCTTATCCCGTCTGTTATCTCGTACAGCAGTCTGGCCCTCCTGCTGTCAGTTCCCCCATACTCATCATCACGCCTGTTTGTGAGCGGACTCAGAAACTGTCCAAGCAGATATCCGTGGCTGGCATGGATCTGGATCCCGTCATAGCCTGCAATACTGACCATTCGCACGGCTGCATTTACAAAATCATCAACGATCTGCCTGATCTCACGGCGTGTCATTACTTCCGGAGCGCGGCCGCTCTTTTCCCACTGGTCACCCACAGGTATGCCGGAAGGAGAAAGAGACCTGTATCCCTCCATGCCGAATACGCCGGGATCTGCGATCTTCGCTCCTGCGTGGTTTATCTGAGCCATGCACAAAGCATTTCCGCTTTTGAGAATGTCCGGGATCACAGAATGCTTCTTTGCGGTATCTTCACTGTCGGCAAGGAACTGAGCAGGCCTTGTCCTTCCGCAAATATTTACTGCGTGATGCTCTACAATGAAAAGGGCCGCCCCTGATGAGGCAAAGCGCCCGTAAATTTCCAGGGACTTTTCAGAGGGAGAGCCGTCCTCTCTGGAGCTTGAAGAGGCAAGGGGAGCGGATACCACCCTGTTCTTCAGCAGGCTGCCCTTAATTTCGACCGGTTCGAAGATCATCTTTCCATCTCCTTTAGACGTTGAACCTAATCTCTATGATATCCCCGTCCCTGACAAGATACTCTTTGCCTTCAAGCCTGAGACATCCGGCTTTTCTGCACTCGTCGAAGGAACTGCCGTGTTTTTTGTAGTCGCCGAAGGCGACGACCTGTGCCCTGATGAATCCCCTTGCAAGGTCGGAATGGATCGCTCCGGCAGCGTCGACTGCATTGTCTCCCTCATGCAGAGTCCATGCCCTCACTTCATCCGGACCACATGTGAAGAAGCTGATAAGCCCGAGTACCCTGTAGGCCTCCTCTATCAGCTTCTCCCTCCCGGGTTCCGTTATATCAAGGCCTTCCGTAAATGCGGCTGCTTCTTCCTCGTCAAGTTCCGCGATATCCATTTCAAGGCTTCCGTAGAGTGTGCACAGCTTGACCCCCTGTTCATCAGCCCTCTTCTTCAGTTCGTCCCACTTAGGTATTTTCGTCTCATCTGACTGAGAATCGTCAAGGTTGAGAAGGAGTATCTCAGGTTTGGAAGTCACAAAAGAAAATCCCCTCAGGAGGCGCCACTCTGCCGGTTTCAGTTCCATGCTGCGGAGGGGCCGCTCTTCAAGCAGGCATTCAAAGCACGCGTCCAGGAGTTTTTTTTCGATCTCTTCTTCGGAAGTAAGTTTCTTTTTAGACTTAAGTTTTCCAAGGCGGTTTTCTATTACTGCGAGATCACGGAAGATCAGTTCGTTCTCAATGATGTCCCAGTCCCTTATCGGGTCTATGCTCCCCTCGGGATGCTCGACCGTCTTGTTTGCGAAACACCTGATGACCTGTATCAGCGCGTCTGCGTCAGCAACGAATGAGAGAAAGGAATTCCCGAGCCCCTCCCCCTTTCCGGCTCCCCTTGACAGTCCGGCAAGATCGACGAACTCGACTTGTGCCGGAGTGACCTTTCTTGGTTTATGGACTTCGACGAGGAAGTCAAACCTTTTATCAGGGACCTCTACGACAGCCTTATTGGGGTCTGTCTTGCCTCCTGCATAGGGCTTTACCTCGGCTCCTGCCCTCGTAATAACATTAAATACTGTAGATTTGCCGCTAAGTGGCAGCCCGACTATTCCGCAGTGCAGCATTCCAATACCACTCCATTCTTATTTGTCACAGCGATCGTTTATCATCTCACAACAGGCCAAAAATTCAAAACCCTCAGTATTGCTTTCCATCGTGGCACATAAGGCGGCTATATATGACCTGCTTAAGTCTACTACAAAGTGCACGTGCTGGGCAAACAGAGTCCGCATGGCAGCTTTACCTGATATTCAGGCCGGCAGGAATTTGCGGATATCACTTATTTATACAGCTATCAGGCACATCCCGAAGGAAGGATCTTCGGGCAAAAACTCCTATAAGCCGGACCACAGCATACATATTCCATGGACATACCAAAAGGGCTGATTTCCGAAAATATGCCTAACCTTCCTTGACAAGGCAATAGTGCCGTAGGATAATCGGTTAGCAATAAGCAACCATAATTAAAGATAAGATAATGATGGAGGACTGTCATATATGAACCTCTTGCAAATAAAAGACGAGGAAAGTGCTGTAATAAAGAGCATTCCCCCCGGAGAGGCCGGGGAACGACTTGAAGCACTGGGGCTCAGGGTAGGCAAAAGGATACAGAAGGTATCCGGAATGCCTTTCGGAGGTCCGATAACTCTTCTACTGGACGGACGGCATTTCGCTGTTGCCCATGCCATAGCCGGAAGAATAGAAGTTGATGGCGTAGATCATCCCGAGCGGCCTGTAATCGAAAAAAGCCGCATCTGGCCTAAGTTTATATGAGCTGCCGCGACTGCAGCCTCTGCAATGCCAGAGGGGGCAAAGGCCTGTCACTTCCTGATAACTGCCGCCGAGTACTTCTGATGGGAAACCCAAACGTCGGGAAGAGTGTATTTTTCTCAAGGCTCACGGGGACCCATGCCCTTTCTTCGAATTACCCCGGGACTACTGTCGGTTTTACCGAAGGTACAATGAGATACGGAGGCAAAACTGCAAGGCTCATAGACGTCCCCGGAGCATACACCCTTGACCCCACCAACGAGGCGGAGGTCATTGCCCGCCGCATATTGAACGAGGGCGCCGATGTGGTCATTCTTGTGATCGACGCAACGGCACTTGAGAGGAATCTTGTCATGGCCATGCAGGTCCTCGAACACGGCACCCCCGTCGTTATTGCACTCAACATGGTCGATGAGGCAAGACACAGGGGGATTTTGATCGACCTGCCGAAGCTCGAGAAGGAATTGGGAGTACCTATAATACCGACCGTTGCCGTAACAGGACAGGGTCTGAGCGATCTTGTAGCAAAAATGGAAGAAGCCAGGATCAGTCAGCTGCAGCCAATGACCAAAGAGGCCAGGTGGCAGGCTATAGGCGAGATAATCGCAAAGGTACAGACGGTGACCCACAGGCACCACACTGCCATGGACAGGATCGAGGACATATCTGCACACCCTGTATTGGGAGGCATGATAGGCCTGTTTGTTCTCGTCGTAGGATTTATGGCCATCAGATTTGTCGGAGAGGGAATAATCACATATATAACAGACCCGATATTTGAAAATTTATGGATACCGGTCCTTGACAGACTGAATGAGATGCTTGGGGAAGGACCTCTGAGGAATATCCTGGTCGGCACTCTTATAGACGGCAAGGTAGACCTGGAGCAAAGCCTTGGAGTCCTCTCGACCGGCTTGTACGTCGAGTTCGGGATGGTCCTGCCCTACATTATAGCCTTCTATTCGGGGCTGAGCTTCCTTGAAGACTTCGGCTACCTGCCAAGGCTGGCAGTAGTTTTCGATGCCCTGCTGCACAGATTCGGAATTCACGGATACGCAATAATCCCGACCCTGCTCGGCTTCGGATGCAACGTGCCGGGGATCCTTGGGACGAGGGTCCTCGAATCAGAGAGGGAGAGGTTCATAGCCGCTACACTTATCTCCGTCGGTATCCCATGTGTCTCGATACAGGCGATGCTTTCCGCCACACTGGGAGAGTTCGGAATGGGTTATGTAGCCGCCGTTTACGGGATACTCTTCTGCGTATGGCTTCTGCTGGGACGGATAATGCACCTGACTCTCAAGGGATACAGCCCTGAACTGATAGTTGAGATACCCCCGTACAGGATGCCCTCAATGAAGGCATGGTCAAGCAAACTGTGGTTCAGGATCAAGGATTTCCTTTACGAAGCTACGCCGCTTGTTCTCCTGGGCATTTTCCTGGTCAACATACTTGAGACCATGGGTGTGATGGAGAAGGTCGCAGCTGCCCTTTCTCCGGTATTCCAAGGTTTTCTGGGACTGCCGCCTGAGACTGCCATACCGATAGTAATGGGGGTATTCAGGAAGGACATAGCGATGGGGCTTCTCATACCGATAGGGCTTTCCGCATCACAGATGCTGGTCGCAGTCGTGGTCCTTGCCATGACCTTCCCCTGCATAGCAACTTTCATCATCCTATGGAAGGAACTCGGTTCAAAAAGGATGCTGATGAGTTCGGCGATAATGATAAGTGCGGCACTTATCACAGGAGGACTGCTCAACCTATTCTTCAAAGTCATACTATAATGTATACGACCTGACTCTGCTGAGATCACGGAGGAGTGCCGTCATGATCCTTATCATTCTGCTTTCTTTCCGGACATTCCCCTTTGCTGCAGATAATACCTTCGCTCCTCAGGCACAGGCGGATATTAGCCGGCGATCCCTGGTTGCGGCAGAGAAAGGGATCCGCAGCACTGCTGGGAGTGATTAAATGAAGGAAAAAACAAGGAGCCTCCTTGAGATACACATTGCCGTTGTACTTTTCGGCCTTTCGGGTCTTTTTGCAAGATTTGCCGGACAGCCTGCGGTCATAATAGCGTTGGGGAGAGTTTTTTTCGCCAGTATTTCCATGTTTGCCCTTTTCAGATTCAGAGGGAAGAGGACAAGCCTGGGATCAGGAGGGGATCTCATTATCCTCGCCGGAGCAGGGGCTCTTCTCGCGGTCCACTGGACGGCCTTCTTCCTCTCCATCCAGGTCTCGACTGTGGCCATCGGAGTCCTTACATTTTCGACCTATCCGCTTTTCATAACATTCCTTGAACCGCTTATATTCGGCGAAAAGGTAAAAATTTCAGACATTATGTGCGCGTGCGTTATGTTCGCAGGAGTCATGATGATCGTCCCGGAGTTCCATCTGAGCAACAGCGTGACTATCGGCATTATCTGGGGTATGGTCTGCAGCCTCACATATGCGGCACTGTCGCTTGTGAACAGGAAATTTGTAAAAAAATATCCCGGGGGGCTGATCGCTCTTTACGAGCAGGGGACTGCAGCACTGGTCCTGCTTCCGGCACTGTTCATATTCAGGCCTGCATTTACTCTGACAAGCCTGATGCTCCTTATCCTCCTGGGAGTCCTTTTTACTGCAGCTGCGCATTCTATGTTCATCAACGGGATGAAAAACGTGCGGGCACAAACTGCGGGTATGATAGCCAGTTTGGAATCGGTTTACGGGATAGCTGCTGCAGCCATTTTCCTCAGCGAAAGACCCTCTTTAAACGAACTGGGCGGAGGAACTCTGATCCTGGCTGCAGCGTTATATTCGACAATAAAGGCTTCAAAAACAGCAGGATGACCGGACTGTCAGTATCCTTCAGGAGATAAGTCCGGCGTAAAGTTCTTCCGTACGTTTTGTGATGGCATCTACAGTCGCGCCGTTTCTGACCGCGTACCATACGGCTCCTCCCATCCCCACACCCTCTTTGACGTAGCCTTTTTCGTAGTCCGCAAGGCCGGGAAACTTCGACTTTGAAAAATCCAGGGGAGCTGAATACCACTCAACACCTAATTTTTCTGCATATTCTGCAAAACAGCTCGTTTTATCCTGACATACGTACTTTGTTGTAGCGACCATCAAAGGCCTTGTCACTTTCATATCCCTAAGAAGGGCTGCAACGGCGATCATCTGAGTACCCCCGGCAAGTATGACCTCAACATCACCGGGCAGAGATGATACAAAGGAGGCGACAGCTGTCTGCATGGGATCTCCTACCTCTGCAGCAGCCGCAAGTCCTCTTCCCTTCATGCCGCCTGTCCTGATGCCAAGCCGTGAAGCCACAGCATCCCATATGGCTTCCTTTTGGTCCAGAGGGTTGATGGGTCCTGCGGAGGATACGGTACCATCGTACCCCAGCGCTCTCAGCATAAGGAGTGCAGTGGTAGTACCCCCCGGGATCGATTCTGCCAGGACGAATCTTTTTGTTCCCGAATCTAAAAGGGCCTTCGCTGCCTGAGCTGCCTTAGAAAAAATTTCAGATGCATCGGGGACAGCTGCTGAGATCCTTGGATCCCTTCCCGGGCATTTGCTTACTTCAAAAAATGGCGCAACAGGGGCTATCGATGTGCCGGCCCTTATGTTCATGACCGGCAACCTTCCCTCTATGACCGATGCTTTTGTAACAAGGGCCGGAGTGGGGTGCCCGAACGGGTCAAGAGGTATGCAGTCTATCACCCTTGGCCTGTCGTAGAAAAGCATATCCGCGTCTGCCGGAGCTGTATAGGGAAGGGCTTCGGTATTTGCACCGGCTGCAGAAAGCCCCTTCTCTCTGGAGAGATCTGTTTCACTTATAAACAATATAAACATGGCTGAAATTACCCCCTGTACTTAGTTTGATATAAGAGTTACAATCGACTTTGCGGTCTCTGTTTCCGACAGAGCCTGTTGTTTTTTGGAAATTGTCATGACGGCATGTGTGGAATTTTAGCACGTTTTTGGAAACCAGACCCCGCATGGATGATTTTGTCTCGGAGCACGACCCGGCAAAGGGGGATACTATGGCTACTAAACTTGCCCCTACAAGGGGAAATCTCGTTAAGCTCACCCGCTCTATGCAGATGGCGCAATCAGGGCATGATCTTCTGGATCAGAAAAGGCAGGTCCTGATGATGGAGCTCGTCAGATACATAGACTCGGCAAAAACAATACAGAGAGACGTGGAGCGGGTTTTCAACGAAGCATACGAATCACTGCAGAAGGCCAACGTCTCGCTTGGCATAGATACAGTCGAAGACATATCGGAAGCGGTTCCATTAACTTCCGACATAACTGTTCGCCTGCGTTCTGTGATGGGAGTTGAGATACCCGACGTTGACCCCCTTTCCGACAAGACCGTTCCAAGCTACTCTTTCTATGGATCTTCGGGGGCTATGGACGCTGCCTATTCTAAATTCAGAAAGGTAATGGTGCTCCTGGCACGTTTGGCAGAGGTCGAAACAAGCGTTTACAGGCTTGCGGTACAGATAAGAAAGACACACAGGCGTGTCAACGCCCTTGAAAAAGTGGTCATCCCCTCGAACAAAGCGGACATAAGATTCATTTCCGACGTCCTCGAAGAAGGCGAAAGGGAAGACTTCACAAGAATGAAAATGGCTCAGAAAAAGGTAAAGTAGTCTAATTCCGGAGGTAATGACGATGGGTACATTGCAGGAAGTGCTCGCAGTTCTGCTCGGAGCGGAATCGGAAGCAAAAAGGATAGTCGATGATTCAAAAAATGAATCGGATGGGTTCCTGCGCACTGCACAGGAAAAATTCTCGATGGAGCGTGCCAATCAGATGGCATCGGCGAGAGAACAGGCCAAAGGAATAATGGAGACGGCCCTGAATTCTGCCAGGACAGAGGCGGAACAGATAGCGGATCTCGGAAAAGAAGAACGGATTCGTATGCAGAAACGTTTTGAGGAGAACGCCGACCCTGTCATCGATTCAATGATTTCAGAGATAGCTGAGAAATTTGTATCGAAAACCAAGAGGGGAAATTAAGCTTGCATTCAACTTCAAAGGGTCAGGCAACAGCCATAGGCGTCAAATCACATGTGCTCTTCAGCAGGCTTTTGACTTCTGACGAGTACTGGGCGCTGCTCAACCTTAATTCCACCGCTGAAATAGCTGATTTCCTTAAACAGACTGCCGGATATAAAGAGCATTTGGAGACTCTCCCGCCGGCCCAAATTCACAGGGTGGACCTTGAGAATGCCGTCAGGTCGGCAATACTGTCTGAGGCCACATCATTCCTCTCCTATCTTGCCGGACCAAGGCGACGGCTTTTTATTGACTGGCTGGGATGGTACGAGGCTGAGCACCTGAAAAGTATCTTCAGATGGATAAGGGTCAAACGGCTTGACAGGGACGAGATGAGGAATCGCCTTTTCGTGGTGCCGGGATCAAAATTATCGTACGGACTTCTGCTCAACAGCAGGGATTATAGTGAGGCTCTGGAAGCGCTTAAGGATACAAAATATTACAAAGCTGTTGCGGAACCTGTCAAGCGTCTTATAAACGGAGAGGAATCTCTTTTTTCACTTGAACTTGCGATAGACAACTTGGTGGAAACATCTCTCTACAATGACCTTAAAAGCCTGCCTGCATCTGAACAGAAGCTGCTGGAACCATTATTCGGAAGCAGGATAGACCTGCTGAACCTTTACCACTTCCACAGATGCACATGGTATTACCAGATGACGTTGGAAGAGACCCTGAGCCGGATGCTTCCGGTCAAATACAAAGTAAAAACACACCATCTCAGGGAAATGGCAAAAGGGGCGACATGGGAGGAAAGGCTCGATAAACTCGCAGTCACGTTCCCGATATACGCGAAAATATTCAGGGACGCCCTTGAAAAGGAAGACAGGGAACTGGCACTTGAAATGTCAATAAAGCGTTATAACTACTTCAAAGCACTTTCAATATTCGAAAAGGGGCCGCCGGCATTCCATACGGCACTTAGCTATTTTGTCCTGAAATCCCACGAGCTGGATGATGTAATACGCGTTATTGAAGATGTCAGATATGATTATGACCGCAGCCAAGCGGCAAATTACCTTATAAGGCCGATAATCAGCGGGGGTGAATCCAAATGGCAGTAATGAAGATGGTCGCACTGACTATGATAGGTCCTGATTCTGAGATGGAGCCGGTAGCCCGTCAGATGGTACTGACAGGAGGCTTCCAGCCTTTGCCGCTTGACCTTCTTGTAAACGACAGAACTCTCCGGTCAAAGGTAACCACAGAAACAGAAAATCCCTACGATGAACTGCTGAGCAAAGTAACCACGGTATGGAAAATCGCCGGAGAGATGATACCTGAACCCTCGCCTGTGACCCTGACCAAAGAGTTTACTCTCTCCGCGGCTCGCCTTAAGGTAGATCAGACCTCAAAAAGGCTTGAAGTGTGGGAAAAGAGAAGGCTTGTGCTGACTGAGGAAGAAGAACTCCTTACCGCAACAAAGCTCTTTGTTGAGGCGCTCAAAGGAACTGAGTTCAGCCCGGAAGAACTTGCGGAAGGGAAATTTCTGATACCCTTTTTCGGCCGCCTTTCGAATGAAAACTATCAAAGACTGACTGAGAGCATCGAAGAATCCGCTATAACCGTCAGTGAACTGAATATAGCCGGCGGCAACACATGGGTCCTGGTGCTTACTGTAAAAGGATATGAGGATGCGACAAAAAAACTCCTTGAAGCTGTTTATTTTAAGGAATTCTCGCTGAAATCCATAGCCGCTGAGCTCAGGGGCGATGACCCGCTGCTCCAGGTAAACAAACGCATAGCCAACCACCAGAGGGCTATCAAAGGGCTCGCAAAAGCAGCCAAGGATATGTTGAGGGAGCACCGCTCGGACTATGAGCTCCTTTATTCACAGCTTTACACTATGCAGAGGGTCTATGACGTCTGCAAAGGCCGTGGCGAAGTAAGCGGCATGTACGTCCTTTCGGGCTGGATACCGGCGGATACTCTCGAGGTCATCAAAAAGACGGTAGAGGAAGAGGCTCCGATGACAACTGTAATGGTAGAAGAGACAAAGGACATAACATATTCAGGCATCAGGGTCCCGACTCTTCTGCAGAACAATCCCCTCTTCAGGGCTTTCCAGGACATAGTATCAATGTACAGCCTTCCCTCATATGGTGAGATAGATCCATCGCCGATAGTTGCGATATCCTTCATACTGTTCTTTGGCTTCATGTTCGGGGATATCGGTCACGGACTGATGATACTCCTGGGGTCTTCCTTCCTTGTAAAAAGAGGCATGATGAAACGTTCCTTCGGACAGGTAATGAAGTCCGCTGCAGTAAGTTCGATGGTCTTTGGCGGCCTTTACGGAAGCATCTTCGGCCTGGAGGATATCATCCCCGCCCTGTGGCTCTCTCCGATGCATGATACAAACAAACTCCTGATAGTCGCAATATGCATGGGAGTCTTCATGATAAGTTTGGGACTTGTCCTGAACATGATCACGCAGTACAGGGCGAAGGATTTTGGCCGGCTTCTTTTCGACGGGCAGGGTATGGCGGGGCTTATGCTCTACTGGACGATGGCTGCCCTTGCTGCAATATACATGACGGGAACAAAAATTCCTGAGATCGCTGCAGACATAATGTGGGGCGGAATAGGAGTCATGATGCTCCTTATGATTTTCCGCGATCTGCTTGCACGTTATCTGCTCCACCAGAAAGATGAAGGAGAATCTGTTGTTCTTAACCTTTTCGAGATAATGCACAATCTCATGTCATTCGTTTCGAACACAGCCTCCTTTGTACGGCTTGCAGCATTTGCGCTGAACCACGTCGGTCTCTCAATGGCGGTCATAATGCTTTCTGAGATGGTCCACTCTCTTCCCGGCGGCATAGTGATGAAAGGAATAATACTCGTAGTAGGAAATATCGTAATAGTCTGCCTGGAGGGACTCATAGTCTTCATTCAGACTTTAAGGCTCGAGTACTACGAATTCTTCGGTAAATTTTACAAGGGGGGAGGGAACGCTTTCAAGCCTGTCGGCTGGAAAAAGGACGGTTCCAAGTACGTCTCGGCTGCCGAACAGAAATAGAAATATATTGATCGTACATGGTACTCAGTAAAGATAAAAGCAAAAAATCAATGATTTTTTATTATTGACAATTACAGAAAAGGAGAGGGTTTTGGATGTTTGGACTTGCAGTTTGCTGCGGCACTGTCGCAACAATGATAGGTCTGGGGTATTTCATGCAGCGCAGAGGTTTCAGTAGTGGAAAGGTCTTTTATCTTTCCGGACTCGGAGTCTCCTCTTTACTCGTATTCACAGGCGCAGCAATGTCTCTGACAATGCACCCCGCATTCGCTGAGGCAGCCGCAGCCCCTCTTGGAACAGGTGCAGGCATGGGCTTTATAGCCGCAGCAGTTTCAACCGGACTCGCGTGCCTCGGAGCGGGGCTTGCTGTCGCCAGTGTGGGATCTGCAGCACTCGGACTGGTTGGGGAAAAACCTGAAATGCTGGGGACCACCCTTATCTATCTCGGACTTTCAGAAGGTATAGCGATATACGGAGTTATCGTCTCCCTTCTGATACTCGGTCGAGTTTAGGGGCATATCAACAAAAATGAAAGCATTCATTGTGAGCGACAACCATGATTCTCTGGTAGGCATGAGGCTTGCCGGCATACAGGGCTGCCTCGTTCACACTGCAGATGAGACTTTTGCAGCTATTGACGACGCGCTCAAGTTACCAGATCTGGCGATCCTCGCAGTTACGGAAAAGGTCGCGGAGATGGCCCCTGAGGTCATACAGCAGCTGCGTGAGCGGGGCGATCTGCCTCTGGTCGTTGAGATACCTGACAGATTCGGTACAAAACGTGGTCCTGATTTTCTGACCCGTTACGTACAGGAAGCCATTGGGGTGAAAATGTAATGAAAGAAGTATCCAGTGAAAAGATAGGGACGCTGCGTGACATAATTCTTGACAGGGCCGACGCGAGAAAAAGGGAACTGGTCGCAGGAGCCAGACACGAGTCAGAAGAGTGGCTGCTGAGGGAAACAGACAAACTGCAGCATGAGACAAACATAATCCTTCAGGATGCGAGGAAAAGGGCTGAGGACATCAGGCGCAGACAGATCCTCTCTGCAGAGAGGGAAAAATCGACCGAAACGCTAAGGCTGCAGAACAGGATACTCTCAGAAGCGCTTGGAAGGCTTCAGGACAAACTTGTCTATTTACGGGACCGGGAAGATTATGCTGATATACTGGCAGGCATTTGCGTAGATGCGGTCAATTCGTTAAGGGAAAGGGAAGGGCTGAAGTTCAGGCTTTCTGCAGTGGACCTTCCCCTTTCTGACAAAGTGATATCGAAAGTACATGAGATAATGCCGGAGGTCGGTCTTGTTTTTGACCCTGAACCGGCTCCAATATTGGGCGGATGCTGGGTCTCTACAAAAGATAACAGAAGACAGGTCAACTCTGACTGGCAAAGCCTGACCCAGGAAATGGCCGATACACTCGCTGAACGGCTGCTGCCGCTGCTCTAGGAGGAATAAGTTTTGGAGGCTAAGACAATTTTCTCCCCAAACAAAAAGGAAGGTATAGTTACCTTCGTAAACGGTCCTGTAATCAAGGCCTCTAATATGCGTGATTTTGCAATGCGTGAAGTCGTAAAAGTCGGGGCTAAGAAGCTTATGGGTGAAATTATAAGCATGGACGGAGATAATGCAACGATCCAGGTCTACGAGGACACGGACGGCCTGAGCGTTTTTGAGACCGTTTCGGGTTCCGGTGAAGCCCTTTCCATTGAGATAGGGCCGGGACTGATAGGCAGCTTCTTCGACGGGATAGGACGCCCCCTTGATTCACTGCTTGAATCTGAGGGAATGTACATCTCTCCGGGGACTTCAGTCAATATGCTCAGCAGGGATAAAACATGGGAAGTTACCCCTGTAGCCAAGGTCGGTGATCTTATCACCGGAGGGATGACCATAGCGACAGTCCAGGAAACCCCGCTGCTGCTGCATAAGGTAATGGCTCCGCCTGATATCGAGGGTGAAGTCACATGGGTAATATCGCAGGGACACCATAAGGGCGGAGAAATGGTCGCGAGGATCAAGGATGCTTTCGGGCGAGAGATCCCCATTCCAATGATCCAGAGATGGCCGGTAAGAACTCCGCGGCCTTACAGGGAACGTCTGCTCCCGAATGAACCCTTCGTAACGGGACAGAGAGTCATAGACGGGCTCTTCCCAATAGCAAAGGGGGGTACGGCCTGTATCCCTGGAGGTTTCGGCACAGGAAAAACAGTTACACAGCACCAGCTGGCAAAGTGGGGCGATGCTCAGGTCGTCATTTACATAGGCTGCGGCGAAAGGGGAAATGAGATGACAGACGTCCTCGAGCAGTTCCCGGTGCTTGAAGACCCCCGCTCAGGCAGGCCTCTCATGGAGAGGACCATCCTTATAGCGAACACATCCAATATGCCCGTCGCAGCGCGTGAGGCCTCCATCTACACAGGCATCACGATAGCCGAATATTTCAGGGACATGGGATACGACGTCGCTATAATGGCAGACTCTACATCCCGTTGGGCAGAAGCCCTTCGCGAGCTTTCAGGTCGACTGGAAGAGATACCCGCCGAAGAAGGATTCCCTGCCTACCTTCCAAGCAGGCTGGCTGAATTCTATGAGAGGGCAGGAAGAGTTGTGACCCTTGCCGGGGACAACGGGAGCATCAGTGTAATAGGTGCAGTCTCTCCTCCGGGGGGAGACTTTACTGAACCTGTAACAAGGCATACTAAGCGATTTATAAGATGCTTCTGGGGACTTGACAAAAACCTTGCAAACGCGAGGCACTATCCTGCGATCTCATGGATAGACTCGTACAGCGAATACGCCGAAGAGGTCAACGGATGGTTCTGTTCAAACGTCGATCCCAGGTGGGGAGACATAAGGGACAAGGTCCGCCAGATACTGGCCGAAGACAATAAGGTCCAGCAGGTCATAAAACTTGTAGGTGAGGATGTGCTGCCTGACGATCAGAGGCTGATCGCATTTACGGCTTTTCTGATAAAGAATGGATACCTTCAGCAGAATTCATTCGGATCTGACTCATATTCCCCGCCTTCAAAGGGCTTCGAGATCCTCGACGTAATAATAGATTTTTATGTTAAGTCACTGAACCTGGTTCGCAAAGGAATACCCATCTCCCTTATCAAGGAGGACGAATCTGTCGACTCAATTACACACTTAAGGGAACTTGCACCCGATGACAGGGAAGGTTTTGCCCTTGCCAGAAAGAGGATAGATGCTCACCTCGATAGGGTCGCTGCAGAAAGAACAAGAAAGCTCGGGGGTGAGTAGCTGATGGCGAATGCTGAATATATCGGAGTAAAAGATATTGAAGGTCCATTCGTTCTGGTCGAAAACGTAAGCGGTGTCGGCTACGGCGAACTTGTAGACATACGCGACAGCAGAGGGCACATACGCCATGGACAGGTCAAGTCCCTGAGCGAGAAAGCTACTCTTGTACAGGTATTTACAGGCACAGAGGATCTTATCCCCAACACAACAAAACTGCGTTTTCTCGGAAAACCGCTTGAGATAAGGCTGTCGAAGCATATGCTCGGCAGGACCTTCAACGGTCTGGGGGAACCTCGGGACGGCTGCGGCGAAACATACGGAGGGAAAAGGGTAAACATCAACGGACTCCCCCTGAACCCAATGGCTCGACAGTACCCCAAGGACTTCATCAATACCGGCATATCTGCAATAGATACTCTGACTACGCTGATACGGGGACAGAAGCTGCCGATCTTTTCCGGAAACGGCCTTCCGCACAACCAGCTTGCCGTACAGATAGCTACACAGGCAAAAATAATGGGGTCCGACGATTTCGCCGTTGTTTTTGCAGGGATAGGCATAAAGCACGATGATGCGGCATATTTCACTCAGGAACTCTCCAGCAGAGGACACAGCAACAACATAGTTACTTTCCTCAATCTGGCTGACGACCCCGTTATAGAACGCATTGCCACGCCAAGGATGGCCCTCTCCACGGCTGAATACCTGGCATACGAACTCGGACTGCACGTGCTTGTAATTATCACGGACATGACAAGCTACTGCGAGGCGCTCAGGGAAATCGGAGTAGCAGCAGGAGAAGTCCCCAGCCGTAAAGGATATCCTGCATATCTGTACAGCGACCTTGCCTCTCTTTATGAGAGAGCCGGAGTGGTAAGAGGGGTCACTGGAAGCGTTACACAGATCCCTATCCTTACTATGCCCAACGACGACATCACCCATCCCATACCGGACCTCACCGGTTTCATAACAGAGGGGCAGATAGTCCTTTCAAGGGAACTGGATTCTAAAAACATATACCCCCCCATAGATATCCTGACAAGCCTCTCAAGGCTTATGAAGGACGGCATAGGAAAGGGCTTTACAAGGGAAGATCATCCCAGCGTCTCCAGCCAGCTCTTCGCATCATACAGCAGAGTCCAGGAGGTGCGTTCCCTGGCCGGAGTGGTTGGAGAAGATGAGCTTTCTAAAAATGACAAGATGTCATTGGAATTCGGAAAACTCTTCGAGGAAAAATTCCTAAAGCAGGGAAAGGAAGAGGAGAGGGAGATAGGCTACTCCCTCGACATGGCATGGGAAATACTCAGTTCGCTGCCCAGAGGCGAGCTCACCAGAGTCTCTCTTGCCGATATCCGTGAGCACATTAAAAAATACAGTGACTGATATCTTAAGCCAGTAATGAAAAAGAGGTCCGGGAAGATCCCGGGCCTCTTTTTCATTCTATGACTGCATGATCACCTTTTCTGACCTTGCCTCCTGAAATTACCACACAGAAAAGCCCCTCGGAGGGCAGCAGGCTTACTCCGAATGTCCTGCTGACAATGCTGGGGTGGTCCTCTTTACCTACCTGGGTTACCTCTATCAGCACATCTTTTCCAAGCCTTATCCTGCTTCCCGGCAAAAGGGACGGGAAATCAAGCCCCTCGATCAGGATGTTCTCGGCAAAATCGCCGGGACCCATATTCAGGCCCTTTTCCTCGTTGATCTTTCGCAGGCTCTCATAACTGAGGCATGTCACCTGTCGTCCCCAGTCACCTGCATGCCCGTCGTTTTCGATACCCATTCCGGCAATGAACAGAGCTTCGGGAACTTCTTTCTTGAGTTGCCCTCTTTGAGGACTGACGGATACTGAGTAAACTTTTCCACTTATTTTCATGCTGTCTTCCTTTCTGTCCGGCAATTGACCGGCCGGCCTACAGCTGCGATGTGCAGTGCGGGCACCTTGTTGCGTTGTCGTCTATTTCCGAAAAACAGAAAGGGCACTTGCGCTTTGGTGCAGGAGCAGGAGCCGGCGACGAGAGCCTGTTCGCAAAACGTATCACCCAGAATATGGCCCATGCCTGGATAAGAAAATTGATGACGGCATTGATAAAAAGACCGTAAGCGATCACCGGCAGACCCGCTTTTGTCGCTTCGGCAAGCGTTGCGGCAGGAGTTCCCGAAAGGTTGATGAAAAGGCCGGAAAAATCTACACCGCCCAAAGCAAGCCCTATCGGCGGCATCAGTATATCAGTCACAAGAGAGGCGATTATCTTCCCAAAAGCCGCACCTATCACCACACCTACCGCCATGTCCAAAACATTTCCGCGCATTGCAAATTTCTTAAAATCCTGCATTACTGACATGAAAACACCTCCTCATATAATTGATGAGATTATACGTCAGATCTGAAAACAGTATCACGTTAAAAAATAAATATTTTGTGGACCAAAGGATCTTGCCCTCATTATCCAATAATTTTTCCAAAACCGGGTATGGCGCTGATAAGCCTTATGGTATATGGGTCATCCGGGGAATTCAGTATCTTGCCGGAAGGGCCCTCTTCACAGAGGCTGCCTTCCTTCATCACCATTATCCTATCTGCAGCTCTCCCTGCAAGGAGGAGGTCGTGTGTCACAAATATCATTGCCGTTCCCTCAGCAACATGTTTTGTCAGCACATCTATCACCTCTCCGCGGGTCGAAGCGTCCTGCATTGATGTTGGTTCGTCACAAAGAAGTATCCCGGGCGAAAGCATCAACGCCCTGGCGATCTGCACTCTCTGCCTCTGTCCTCCGGAAAGGCCCGCTGCCCTGGACTTCAATACCCTTTCTCCTTTTAGGCCAAGCTCTGCCAGCAGGGTTACAGCCCTTTCCCTGATCTCTTCCCTGCCGGTTCTGATCCCGGCTATTATTGCCGGTTCACATACAGAATCCAGTGCTGTCAGTCCGGGTGGTATAGCCCCGTATGGATCCTGCTGAACATAGCCGCATCTCTGTCTCAACTTTGCAAGCTCCCTGCTGTCGGTATGTGAAATATCGGCTCCATAAAGGGCGACATGCCCGGCATCAGGTTTTACAAGCCCTATGAGGGTCCGGAGAAGCGTAGTCTTTCCGCTGCCGGAACCTCCGACCACAGCAAGTGTCTCTCCGGGCGCCAGGGAAAAAGATATGTCACTTACCGCCCTGTGTGTCTGTCCTCTTTTAGATTTGAAGCTTACTGTAATTTTTCCGGCTTCAATAACTTTGCTGTCCATCGCTTTTATCCTTCTGCCTGAACATCTCCCTGACAAGGTCTTTGGTGTGGGGATGTTTTGGATGCCTCACTATGTCGCCGGGTGTTCCCATCTCTGCGATGATCCCGTCCTTCATCACGACCAGTCTGTCGCATACAGTTGCTGCCAGAGGCAGGTCATGAGTTACCAGTATGACCGAAAGGTCCTTGCTTTTTCTCAGGCCTGAGATAAGTTCAAGTATCTCCGACTGAACTATAACGTCAAGGGCTGTCGTAGGCTCATCCGCCAATAAGAGAGACGGGGAACAGGCAAGCGCAAGTGCGATCGATGCCCGCTGCTTCTGTCCGCCTGAGAGTTCATGAGGATATCGGTCTTTTATTGCCGGATCCAGTCCGACCTCTCCCAGAAGTCTCTCTGTTTCCCTCTCTGCCTCATCACCTGACATTTTGGAGTGGACGTTCAGCACCTCAATGATATGGCTTTTGATCTTGATCACAGGGGTAAATGAGTTCTGGGCACCCTGAGGGATAAGTGCGATCTCCTTCCACCTCAAACCCATTATTTCACTCTCTGACATCCTGAGAATATCTGTCCCGTTGTAAAGGATCTCACCTGTGACCTCGGTACCCGGAGGCAGCAGTCCCAGGAGGGCCATCATAAGCGTGCTCTTGCCGCTTCCAGACTCACCCACAAGGCCTGTAAAGCTGCCTTTTTCAATGTGAAGGGAAACGCCGTTTACGGCATCTGTCGCTCTTCCCATCGAGTTATATCTTACCCTGAGATCTCTGATATCAAGCATTTTTCCCGCCCCCAAGCCTCGGGTCTATCTTCTCTTCCAGGTATCGTCCGATATCCATGAAAATAAGACACAAAGCCACTATTCCCAATCCGGGCGGAATAAGGAGCCACCATGCTCCCTCTGTGAAGGCCCCGAATGAATGGGCCTCATGGAGCATCCTTCCCCATGATATGAGCCTTGGATCGGACAGGCCCAGGAAAGCAAGCCCTGCCTCAGCAAGTATTGCTCCTGGAACTCCCAGAGCCACATTGGCGAGCAGTATAGGTGCTGCCTCAGGCACAAGATGCCTCCGCAGGATATATAAACGTCCGGCTCCAAGAGCCCTGAGACCTTCGACCCATGGACTCTCCCTTACTGTAAGTACAAGAGCCCTTACAGAACGGGCAGTACCCATCCACGAAAATATCGATAATATCAGCACCAGCTGCCATAGTCCTTTACCCCATAATCCTGCCAGTACCATCATTATGGGCAGGGTGGGTATTGACAGCAGGACATCAACGATCCTCATCACAGCAGAATCCAGCCATCCGCCTATGTACCCGGTCGCAAGTCCCAGCCCTAGCCCCAGAAGACTTGCTATCAATGTCGCACTTATGCCGACTGTCAGCGAAGTCCTGATCCCATATACAAGCAGGGTCAGAATGTCACGTCCCCTTTGGTCCGTACCCAGGAGTCCCTCCCGGCCTCCGCGGAGTGACAGGCTCAGCTCTGCTTCTTTGGCTCCTTCGGTGCGTATCCTGTATATGCCCTTTGAAGGGAAGAGGTGTTCTGCGCTTTTGCCTATCAGCGGGAGTCCCAGCTTCTGCTTGAATATCATGTCCCTTCCGTCTATGTTTATCCAGTATGTATCATTTCCGTTCAAAGTATCGAGAAGCATCTCTCTCTGAGGGGTCGACCATATTATTCGCACCTCACTGCCCGGATCTGCCGTTATCTTGCCGTTGAGGGCGAAAATCTCCGGAGGGAGTTTATCCCAGCGGAAAACTGAGCCGTCTCTTCCAATCTTGTATTCCGAAGTCAGAGGAAGTTCCCTGTTCCACCAGACCGGCCTTGCAAATGGCGCACCCTTGACGTCCGAAGGGTGGCCTCCCATTATCGCGGGACCTATCAAACCTGTAAGAAATATGCAAATCAGCAGTATGATACTCTTCCGTTTCAGGATATCCCTCATTGGTCACGCCCCCCGACGCGGACTCTGGGGTCGACCATTCCATAAACAATGTCCGCAAGCAGGTTTGAAATAACCGTTATCAGAGCAAGCATATAGAAAGATGCTCCTGCAGAAGGATAATCATGGCCTGCAACGGCCTCAAGAAGAAATGTGCCCACTCCGTGCAGTGAAAAGACTGATTCAGTTATCACAGCACCCGATACCAGGCCCGGAACGGACATAAGCAGTATTGTAAGTATCGGCGGCAGTATGGTTCGGAAAGCATGCCGATATACCACCCTGTTTTCTGAAAGCCCTCTTGCCCTGGCCATCAGTACAAAGTCTTCCCCAAGTACCTTTACCATCAGGTTTCGGACATACAGGGCCCATCCCCCAAAACCCATCAGGGTGAGGGAGATGACGGGGAGAGCCATGTGCCACAGATAGTCAAGCAATATGGAAATTGTTCCCGCCGGCTGCGGGATCGAGACGCTTCCTCTAAGCGGGAATACAGGTAAAGTTCTTGCAAGCAGCATAATAAGTACAAGCTGGACGAAAAATCCCGGAAAAGAAGCCGTAACAGCGCCCGCCCTCAGGACTATCCTCTCAGTAAGCGTGCCTCTGTTCAACGCTGCTTTTATCCCAAGCCATATGCCAATGACTGCAGAGAGCAGCATAGAAAAGCCCATAAGAAAAAGTGTTCCGGGCAGACGTGACAAGAGTTCGTCCCACACAGGCTTCCTGCTGAGAAATGAGAGGCCGAAGCTGAATGTGAGCATCTGCCTGATATATATAAAAAACTGCTCAATGATCGGTTTGTCGAGACCATAGAGTTCCCTCAGCCTGTCTTTTGCTTCCGTAGAAAAATTGGGGTCAATTATTGTTCCCACAGCATCTCCGGGCATTATCCTGAAAAGGAAGAAGTTCAGGACCAATACCACAGCCAACACCGCAACAGAAGAAAATATTCTCCTCCACAGCCATCTCTTATCCATTATCTGTTCACACTCTTCTTTTCAAGCATACGATAGTGTCCGTTTCTCTTCATCATTACAAACTCGCCCGGCCTGTACTCGTCGAGTATGAAGGGGCCTGAGCCGATAAGCCCGTATGGACCAGACTTGCCGCTTGGGTCGAGAGGGTCCCAGTTCTGCCAGTCTTTGACCATTTTCAAGACTTTAGCAGGCATGCAGGGAAGACCTCCGACATTGTCAAGGTACCAGTAACTGGTACCTTCCATCTCGACAGCTACCTGATGGCTGTCGATCACATTTACAGATTTGATGTTTTTGACGGAGTCAAAAAACCTTGGGATACTGTTATTTTTGAGAAAATCGAAAGTTGCTTTTACATCCTGAGCAGTGAGCAGGGTCCCGTCGTTCCATTTAAGCCCTTTTCTCAGCCTGAATACGAGCCTTGTATGTTCGAGCCCCTTGTTCCCGACAGTCTCTACAGACCAGGAAGCCGCAAGGGACGGCATATCACCAAGGGTCAGCGGGTCAGTTCCGATCAGGCTCTCATATATCATGCCAAGCACCTGCCATGAATATGCGCTGCTTGCCACAAATGGATTGAGGTTTCTTGGTTCTTCCGCAAGTACCATGTTGAGGGGCCTCATTTTACCATCTGCCGGTTCCGCCATAAGAAGCGTCCATATGTTGTCGGCCGTCATCTTTTCGTTTGAAAAAACATTTTTCCACTTCCTGGATACCGCTGAGACCGAAAACCTGCTGTATACAGGTATGGAGGGCATAAGCCTCAAAAGAAGCTTCTGGCAGGTCAGAGATGCTTTCTCCGCTTCCGGCTTGTCTTTTGCGTATCTCAGCCTGAATAAGGCTTTGTCCAGGGCCGGATCATCTGTCGAAGTCATGTTGTATCCGCCCGGCATGTCCATGGAACTGTGATAAAAAGAGTAGAGGGAATCCGGATTTCTGCCCATGCTCCAGGCTATGACTCCCAGAGAATATTCTTTCCTGTCAAGCTTACCCACCATCGCTGAAAAATCCATGGGTTCAACTTCGACGGGAAAACCGACCGATCTCAGCGAATCCGCGATCTGTTCAGCCAGCTCTGCAGTAGTCGGAGCCACTCTCGCAAGAGGGGTAAGAAGCTTCATCTTAGCGACCGGGGTCCCGTCAGGATATATCAGCTCTCCCATAAGATCCCATTTGAACCCTCTCTCTTTCAGCCTTTTTTTGGCGGATGCCCTGTCATATATATTTCTGTTGCTGTCAGGGAGCGACCATGGCGATACAGGGGGAAGCCAGCCGTTTATAGGTTCACAGTATCCGGAGTATATCGTTCGTACCATGTTATTTCTGTCTATTGCTTCTGCTGCAGCATGCCGCACCTCCGGATCGTTCCACGGCCTGTTCTTGTTGTTGAGCAAAAGGAAAAAGGCGTGAAAACCCCTCGCAAGGGACATCGAAAGCCCCGGATCCCTGCTGAGCCTGTCAATATCGGAGGGTCTTGTGATATCGCTTACGATATCCAGCTCTCCCTTTTCAGCTGCCAGTACCTGAGAATCCGCGTTAGTGATTATTACCATGCAGAGCTTTTCTATTCTGGGGCCATAGACATCATCAGGATCGAAAATTTCTTCCGCATAAAGTGAAAATGGGAAGATGAGACTTACGAAGGAAAATATTAAAAAAACAAAAGGCAGCTTAAGCAGAATTTTTTTCCCGGTCATGTTCATGTACTCTCCCTGCCACAGCTGCACTTTATCAATATTTCCCCGGAAGGAACAGGCTTGCCTGTAATGATGTTCAGTATAAGTCTTCCGGCCAGCACGCCCGTTTCAAAGGTAGGATCACCGCACTCTTTCTCCCAGACAAGGGAATATGCGCCTTCCCCCCTGAAACCCACAGTGACCAAAGGCGCTGCGGATGCTCCCGGGAAATTCTCAGGGTCGCACCAGATGATGCCTTCAACGCTCCTGTCGATCAGTTTGCCGTATTCTCTGGCCGACCTGAGCGGATTGCCCTCTGTACACTTCACTACTATCTCAAATTCCGAGTTCGAGACCGTCCTGTCAAGTCCTGAGAGGAAGAGCGGAAACCACGCTGACGAAAAGTCGCGGACAACGACACCGATCAGTCCGCTCCTGTTCATAGATAGGTTTCGGGCGTTCTTGTCCAGACGGTAATTGAGCGCCCTGACGGCCTCCATTACCCTTATCCTTGTCTTTTCCGATATTCTGTGATCCCCTTTGAGGACGCGGCTGACCGTCGCTTTGTCCACTCCGGCCTCAAGGGCTACATCCTGCATCGTGATCTTCATCCGAACACCTCATAGTGCAACCGTTTGTACCGCTTCCCATATTATAGCCAGTCAAACAATGAGGAGCAACCGCCACAGGCCATGCAGGCCGGACCTGCAACAAAGGCCCGCCCCGTTCAGGGGCGGGCCTTCAGCGAATATTTATCATCACGGTCCTTACATAGCTTCCGACTGTAAGGTATTATCGCGAACATTTTTTCAGCAGTTTTTCCCATTCCCTCTCAACATCGGCCTGTCCCTGCGCTATCAGATCCGTTCTCTCTTTTCCCTTTTTGAAAAGGTGTGAGTAACGTCCCTGCGCCCTCAGAAAATCTTCGATCGGGACAGGGGTTTTGGGATCGTACGAAAGTACATGTCTTCCTTCTATGACTTCATATACAGGCCAGAACCTGCTGTCGGCCGCAAGCTTGCAGACCTTGACCTGGTCACAGGAATCGATCTTCCAGAAGAGCGGACAGGGCACAAGTATGTTTACAAATGCCGGCCCGGGTGTTTCAACTGCCCTTTTGACTTTGGCGATGACATCCATAGGGTTATGCAGCGTTGTCTGCGCGACATATGGTATGTCATGGGCTGCGACTATCTCCGTAAGGTTTTTAGCCCGTTCGAGTTTACCGGGGATCACGCTTCCGGCAGGCGAGGTGGTAGCGTTAGCGCTGACCGGAGTCGCGCTGCTCCTCTGTGCTCCCGTATTCATGTAGCCCTGATTGTTATAGCAGATGTAGGTAAAATCATGTCCCCTCTCAAGAGCTCCCGAAAGCGACTGGAGTCCTATGTCATAGGTGCCTCCGTCGCCTCCTATCGCCACGAACTTGATCTTTTTCCTTGCAGCACCTTTTCTGCTGAGCACCCGGTGCGCGGCCTCGACGCCGGAAACGCCGGCGCCGGCATTTTCAAAAGCAATGTGCATGAAGGGCACCCTCCAGGCACTGTATGGGTAGACAGTAGTTGAAACTTCGAGGCATCCGGTCGCACCGACAATAACTACCGGGTCTTCTACAGCCATCAGGCCCTGCCTCACGGCAGCAGGAGCTCCGCATCCCGGGCACATTCTGTGCCCCTCCGTAAGGGGACTCTTTTTCTTTGTAAGTTCCTTAAGGTCAATTCCCGCCATTTTCTTCATCCTTTTCAAGCAGGCCGATATACCCTGCACTATTGCTGTAGTCGTTATTCATCAATCTTGTAAATACTCTTTCGGCGTCCCTGGGGTAGAGGTCCCTGCCGCCAAGACCGAAGAGATACTCCTGGAGAGGGATCCTTTCACTCAGTCCGTAGAGCGCTGACTTGACTTCCGCGGCCAGAGGGGCTGTCCCGCCAATACTTGCGCTCCTGTCGAGGACTGCGATGCCTTTCTTGCCCCTTGCCAGTTCCCTGAGCCCTTCCAATGGGAATGGACGGAAGAAGCGTACCCTCAGGCATCCGGCCTTCACCCCCCTCTCCCTCATCTCATCAACGACATCCTTGACAACGCCTGTTGCGGAGGACATTATGACGATGAGGAAGTCTGCGTCGTCAGCCCGGTAAGCATCTATTGCGGGGTATTCTCTGCCGGTGTATTCAGCCAGTTCCCTGGTCAGTTCCATGTAGACTGCAGGAACATTGTTCATTCCCTCGATCTGGTTCCTCTTTATCTCAAAATAATATTCCGACATCGTGAATGATCCGTATGAAACAGGGTTATCTACGTCAAGAAGGGGATATTTGGCTTTCCTCTCCCCTACGAATTTTCTGACAGCCTCGTCAGAAAGCATTTCTACAGGTTCATAGCAATGACTGGTAATAAAGCCGTCCTGACAGACGAAAACAGGGGTCAGAACGTCCTCGTGTTCAGCAAGCCTGACTGCAAGCAGGACCGAATCATATACCTCCTGCGCATCTTCACAGTAGATCTGGATCCACCCCGAATCGCGCTCCGGCATGCTGTCAGAATGGTCACAGTGAATGTTGACCGGTGCGCCCAGGCTTCTGTTTACCAGTCCAAAAACTATCGGCGCACGGAACGATGCCGCTATCGGGAATATCTCATGCATCAGCGCCACTCCGTTCGCGCTTGAGGCAGTCATTACCCTTGCGCCGGAAACCGAAGCCCCGACGCATGCAGTTATCGCAGAATGTTCGCTCTCAACTGCAACGTACTCAGAATCGACCGTCCCGTTCGCAACGAACTCGGCGAACTTAACGGGGATCTCAGTCGAAGGAGTGATAGGATATGCAGCCACAACATCGGGATTGACCTGTCTCATAGCTTCAGCAAAGGCAAGATTGCCGGAAGTCATCTCTTTTCTCTTACTTAACATGGTCAGCCACTCTCCCCGGATCTTCCCCGTGCTCTCTCTTTTCGCCTGTAAAATCTGCTTCCTGGCACATTGATATGGCATTTACGGGACATACCTGTGCACAGACTCCGCACCCCTTGCAAAAAAACATGTTTATTCCGTTTACTCTTCCTTCTCCATCCGTCTCTATAGAGGCATCCGGGCACTGCACCCAGCATTTAAGGCAGGATATGCATTTATTTGGATCAAGCACAGGTCGCATGCTCCTCCACAGGCCTGTCTCGACATCTCTGGCCGATGCTCCCCAGGCTATCGTAGCAGGGGGTACATCCTGCCAGCATTTTGGCTTGCTCATGCCAGCACGGCCTCCTCACGGCCGCGGAGGATCGCCCTGCGGTTCGCTTCAAGCACAGGGGCGGGAAGCTGTCTCATCTTTCTTGTAAAGTGGTCGGCAAAAGTTTCGACCGGGACGTCCGTGAATACGTGTGAGAGCGCCCCGAGAAGAGGTGCGTTGGGCCTGTTCTGTCCCAGTTCCTCAAGAGTTATCTTTGTAGCGTCAACGACCAGCACTTTGGCATCTGCTGAAAGGTTCATCCTGTCCCGGAGCACCTCTGCGTCCTCGTGTGTATTGACAACGTATACGGCATCGGACATACAGCCCTCACTGGGGTTCGAACTCACCACCATAGTGGGGTCGACTATGACTACTATGTTTGGATTTTCAACGCTGCAGCGGCGCCGGATAGGATTATCAGAGATCCTGTTGAACGCCTTCATAGGGGCGCCCTGTCGTTCCGCGCCATACTCAGGAAAGGCCTGTACGTGTTTTCCCTCTTCGAAAAGGACTTCGGCGAGTATGGCTGATGCGCTCTTTGCGCCCTGTCCGCCCCGTCCGTGCCATCTGACCTCAAGTGTTCTCTTTTTTCCGTTTTCCATGATGATTCCTCCATCCGTATCTATGTTTAAAAATTATTGACTACAAATTCCTGCCGGAAGATAAAAAAACGGAGCCCTTCAAAATGAAGGGCTCCGTCCGTTCGCTTGGTAATGCAGCGCTATGCGCCGATCCTGCGAGGAGGAGCCGCGTTGATAATTATAATAATGATGTTCTGCATCATTTTATTCGACAACATCAAACTTCCTCCCTTTCGTGCAGATTGCTGGGTATAGTAACATCAATCCAAAAACATGTCAAACATTTTCTTGACCAGGTGCAAAAAGGTAAATATAGGTTTTTGGGACTGTCTGTCAGTGGTGCCTGCGGATCTCCCTCCCTGTCATCGGTTACATCATCACTCCAAGTTGCCACGATCTTCTTCTCTTAAGTCAGAGGATGAAATTATCATAAGTTAAATACATTTAAATGATCATGCTCTTGACAATTCTTAATCATCATTCATAATAGCTAGTCTGTAGAATTATTCTACTAATGGGGCAACAAAACGGGAGGCCCTTTATGGAGCCTCACTTTTTTTGCCAATATCACAAGGCTTGAAAAAGCCATTTGCTGTTGCACGAAAACCTTTCCGCTATCGCGGCCTGTTCCGCTGGGGAGTTTTATGATCGCCTTACCTGAGTTGTGCCACACGTAGGGATTTCATGCAATGGCGCAGCAGAGCATCCTTTTGGATGCAATACGGGAGGTAATCATATAATGACACAGGAAACAAAAAAATTCGCAGATTTCGATCTGCGGCCGGAGCTTTTGCGTGCTTTGGAACGCAAGGGATTTGAAACACCAATGCCGGTACAGGTATGCGTTCTCGAGGACGAGACACTTATTGACAGTGATATCATAGTCCAGGCAAAGACAGGATCAGGAAAGACCCTGGCCTTCGCACTTCCCCTTATCAACTCCATGGACTCCAAAACCAGGGAACCACAGATAATTGTCCTTTCGCCGACCCGTGAGCTCGCGCAGCAGACAGCCCGTGAATTTGCCTGGCTTGGTTCGGAATGCGGGGTACGGGTGGCCACACTTGTCGGTGGGCTCGATATGGAAAGACAGATACGTTCTCTCCGTGACGGAGCCAACGTCGTTGTTGGAACACCGGGAAGGGTCCTTGACCACGTCCGCAGAGGAACCTTCAAAACATCCTCGATCCACAGCATAGTACTTGACGAAGGAGATCATATGCTCGACATGGGCTTCCATGATGAGATGGAGGCCATTCTCCAGTCTATGGACAATGTCGAAAGAACGTGGCTCTTCTCGGCCACAATGCCGCCTGAGGTCATGAGTCTTGCAAGACAGTACCTTAACGCACCCAAAAAGATCTCTCTTGTATCTGACATAACCTCACACGAGGACATTTCTCAGAAAGCTTATATAATACCTTCGCGCAGACGGTTTGAGGGGCTCACGAACGTCCTCATCTGGGAAGCGCCGAGCAGGGCTCTCATATTCTGCGGGACAAGGGCCGAGACCCAGGACATTGCGGACAAGCTCTGTGATATCGGCTTTAAGGCTACACCAATACATGGAGACATGAGCCAGAGGGAAAGAAATGCAGCTCTTGGAGCACTTCGCGGCGGACGTGTGAATATGCTTGTCGCAACAGACGTTGCTGCAAGAGGACTTGATATTGACGCAGTAAGCCACGTTATCCAGTTTGGACTTCCTCAGAACCTTGAATCTTTCGTCCATAGGAGCGGAAGGACCGGACGTGCAGGACATGAGGGAAGCAATATGCTCCTCCTTACCGCCCGTGAGGCAAAGCAGTTTAAATTCATGGCTTCCAACGCCGGATCAAAAATGAAAATGGAATGGATCCCCGCCCCTGACGCTCTTGAGATAGAAGGACAGGCAAGGATACGTTTTGAAAAGACTCTTATCGAGCATGCGCTGGAATCAGATGAATTCCAGTCATGGGCAGATGATCTTCTCAGACGTGACGAAGCTTTGATGCTGGTATCGGGATTGCTTGCAAAAGCTTACGGCGACCAGCCGTCAGGGTATTCGATCAAGACTGATGTCGAAGCTGAAATGAACAGGGAAAGGTCAAGAAACGACAAAGGCCGCCAGGGAACAGGCGTTTCAGCCGGCAGGACTTCAGAAGTCAAAAAAGACAGGAACGCGAGGCCTGTCATGGGCGGAGGTCTGGTGATCCAGTTCTCTGAGGGCCGTGAAGACGGATGGGAGGTCGGAGCGCTTCTTGGACTGATGTGCCGCTGTATCGGTGTAGGCAGAGAAGACGTAGGAAACATAAAACTGCGTGACAACAGCGCATCTATCGAACTTTCAGCCAAAGGGGCGGCCCTCTTCGAATCGAGAAAAGACCGCCTCGAAAAAGAGGGACTCAACGTCACTTCCGTCCGAAAGATCGAATCACGCCCCGGTGAATACCATGAACATAGGGACGGAGGCAAGCCCAGGCCGGAAAACAGAGGGCCGCATCGCGACCGGAGGCCCTCAGGTACGAGAGAAAGAGATTCCGAACGCCCCAAGAGACGCCGAATTACCAAATAGCATAATTTCAGCAAAAATCTTTAATAAGCCGCCCGCCCCTGACTCTTCTTTGAGTTTTCGGGCGGGCACTTTTAATTTTATTGTGATATACTTTCACATCATCATAAAAATTTTGAATGGTCTGTATTTGTAAAGTATAGAGGAGGTATTGCGATGATCCACAATATAGCCTTGGCTGGATGCGGAAATGTAGGAACTGCACTGCTCAACATCCTCAACGAGAAAAGGTCCGAGTTATCGGAAAAACACGGATTCAATTTTAGGGTTAGCCTGATCACAGACCTTATGAAGGGAACTGTCCTTGACCCTGAGGGACTTGATCTGGGGAAAATAGTCAAAAGCCTCAATGAGGGCAAGGGACTGGATGCCTTTAATAAGTGTCAGGCCCCTTTTGGAGAACTTCTTGAAAAATCGCGTGCGACTATGATGGCGGAAGCTACCCCTACCGACTTTAAAACGGGTGAACCCGGCCTTACGCATATCAGAGCGGCCCTTTCAAGAGGAATACATGTCACTACAACGAGCAAGGGGCCGGTATACGTAGCATATGACGAACTTACCACACTTGCAAAGAGCTGCGGCGCAAAATTCAGGTATGAAGGAACAATAATGAGCGGCACACCGCTGCTGCAGATGCTTCGTTCCGGAATGGCCGGCTGCAGCATCTTCAAATTGGAAGGCATACTCAACGGCACTACAAACTTTATGCTTACCAAGATGAGCGACGAAGGATATTCATATGCCGAGGCTCTTGAAGAGGCGACCTCACTGGGTTATGCCGAGGCCGACCCATCTGGCGACGTAGAGGGCTGGGACGCAGCAGGCAAAGTCTCTATACTTGCAAAGATAGTTTTCGGGAAAAATATACCCGTTACAGAAATTGACAGACAGGGTATAACCTGCATCACTCCCGAAAAGATCAAAGAGGCCAATGAAAATGGATACACTGTAAAGCTGATAGCGGGACTGAACATAATAAACGGGATACTTTACGCATATGTGACACCCAAGGAGATCCCGCTCTCACACCCGCTGGCCTCTATCAAAGGATCGACGAATGCCGTTTCTATAACGACCGACAATTTGGGAGAGGTAACTCTCATCGGTCCGGGAGCCGGCAGGCGTGAGACCGGACAGGCCCTTCTGGTCGATCTTATAGCAATGTGCAAAGACTAAAAACCGAATATTTACGATATTAAAAGGGGGCCCCGGAGGGGCCCCCTTTTAATTATTTGTTATTTGCCCAAAATATTCAGGGGCTACTTCCTCAGTTCTCCCGACTTGATCTTTGCATCAAAATCGGCAGTGAGCCGTTTGAGCTCCTTAGTCAGCAGAAGCAGCCCAATAAGGTTGGGGATAGCCATCAATCCGTTCAGAGTATCCGACAGATCCCAAAGATTGGTAAGGATCCCTGCTCCTCCCCATCCGCCAAGGACTACCAGGGCTATCCAGACGACCTTGAACGGCTTGATAAGTCCTGGACCGCCGCAGAGATAGACAAGGGCAGTCTCTCCGTACCAGTACCATCCGAGTATCGTTGAGAAGGCAAAGAGAGAAAGTCCCAGAGAGAGTATCATCGTACCCGGCGTTCCAAGTGTCATTGAGAATGCCGAGAGGGAGAGCTGAGCTCCGGTCAGTTCCGGCTGGCTTGTCAGGACTCCTGTAGTAAGTATTGCTGTCGCAGTAAGGGTGCAAATAACGATAGTATCCATAAAAACTTCAAAAAGTCCGTACAGCCCCTGGCGGACAGGATGATCTACCTTAGCTGTGCAGTGGACCATAGGAGCGGAGCCAAGACCTGCCTCGTTGGAGAATACTCCGCGGGCTATACCCCTTGTGATGGCCGTCTTGACCGCCCAGCCTGCAAGTGCTCCGGGAAGGGCCATCGGATCCCCGAAAGCTCCCTGGAAGGCCATCGAAATGGCACCCGGTATAGCATCGATGTGCTGGAAGATCACAGCAAGGGCACCGGCTATGTAGAAGATAGCCATGAAGGGGACAAGGTAGACAGTAACTGTCGCGATGCTAGTAAGTCCGCCCCACACAACAAGACCTGTAAGCACTGCAAGGACGACTGCGGTGTATATATGCGGGATGCCGAATGCAAGAGAGATGCCCTCGGCTGTTGAGTTGGCCTGGACCATGTTTCCGATCCCAAAGGATGCGAGGAATGCAAAGAGGGCGAAGATCACAGCCAGCCACTTCATTCCAAGGCCCTTTTCGAGGATGTACATAGTACCGCCCCTGTACTGCCCCAGTTCGTCCTTCTCACGGAACCTGACTGCAAGTGTCACTTCGCAGAATTTCGTAGTCATGCCGAATATCGCGGATATTGTCATCCATACAAGAGCACCGGGACCTCCCAGGTGAAGTGCTGTCGCAACGCCTGCTATGTTGCCGGTACCGACTGTTGCTGCAAGCGCCGTTGCCATGGCGGCGAAAGAGGAGATGCTTCCTTCCTCGGCGCTCTTCTCACGAAGTCTGCCAAGGACTTCCCTCAACATTAGACCAAAATAGCGTACCTGCGGAAAACCGAGAATGAAAGTGAACCAGACGCCTGTACCCACCAACAGAGTCAGCATCCATGGGCCCCAGACTATCCCATTGATCACACCATTAATTTTCCATATCGCTTCCACTAAAAATTCCCCCTTAAAATTAAAATAATAAAGCAATAAAATGAGGCTATTTACCCATGCTCTTTTGACAGATTATCACTCTGCATTAAATTTGTCTACTTTTTTTTATAATTTTAGTCAATTGTCAAGATTTCAAAGAACGTTCAAATAAATGCTTACCTGCCATGGATTCAAGCATATTCTTGCTTTTGTGCCAAAGTTAAATTATTTTGCCTTTTTCCCACCTCCATGTCTAGTTTTTTAAATTGTTCGGCAATACTCAAATAATGAACAGGCCGAATTTTCTAAATTTTACAAATAAATTGACATTTGCACAAGATACTTAATTACTAAACTTTTCTACCTATCCCAGTAAATAGATTCAAACCCCTTCTTTTCGCCTTGTCCGCATGTTTTTTAGCAGAGCCCCATTGGTTCTAAAATACCAAAATCCCTGGATTCCCGCTCAGAAGCATGCGGGAAAGACGGTGGAAAAGTTAAGTTAATTATTATTTTCTCAGCCCATAAATTTAAGATGCAAATCGATTTGAGACTTGATTGATTGATTAAAGTGATATAAAATCTCAAGGCTGACAATGTGTTTCTAATTTTAACAACAAAAATTGGGCATTTAAGGTGAGGCGAACTAACCGGAATGGATTTGCTTAAAAACCTGTCCAAGGGGAAAGTTTATACTTTTATTACAGTGTTCTGGTTGGTTGGTGCAGTAATTTCTTTTCCGGCCTATCTTTTCTACAGCCGAATTGAAAACACGATCCTTGATGAAACCAACAAGCAGGCCGGGTCTATCGCCGTTGCTTTATCAACATTTATTGAAAACAACTCAGACAAGTACGCTGAACTTTACGCTGCCAGGGACTACGCTGACGGCGCTTATGACAGCGAATATTATCGCGCCATGACCACACTGCTAAGGGATATAAAGGAAAGCACAGGGGCAGTGTCTATATATACGGAAAAACATGTATCAGAAACCGACATTGTATATATCCTTGATGCAGAAGATCCTTCAAGTAAAAATCATATTCTTCCCGGTACAGCAGACACGATAACTCCGATGAAGAAGAAGGCTCTTGAGAACGGCGGAGGCGTAATTTCAGGATTGGTCCGAGATGAGAAGCGCGGAAAACTTATATCGGCCCTTGCTCCAATAAAAAATAAGGCGACAGGAGAGATCTTAGGCCTGGTCGGCGTTGATTTTTCACAAAATTATGTGGACGGCGTCATTGCAGGGATCAGAAATATGATAATAACAGCCTACCTCGTATCAATTCTTCTCGTCGGCCTGGCTGTCAACGCACTGATTGCGATAAGGCACCGAAGCATCAATACAGATTATATGACCAAACTTTACAACAAATGTTATTTCGACAAATGCATCAAAATGGCTGTCAGCGAAGCATCAAAAAACGGAAGCGATTTTTCTTTGATAGTAATTGACATTGATGACTTCAAGGTCGTAAATGACCATTTTGGACACCTTACCGGGGATGAAGTACTTAAAAATATAGCAGCTGCCATAAAAAATCAAACGAGAGACAATGACCTCTGTTTCCGCTATGGAGGAGATGAGTTTGTTGTCATACTCCCAAATACGACCAAAAACCAGGCTGTGGCTGTAGGCAAAAGGATACAGTCAACGTTTTCTGCTGATATAATCGAAAACTCAGGCATCAAAATATCCATAAGCATCGGCGTAGCTCAGTGGGAACCATGGATGGGACCCGCCGACCTCACAGAATGGGCTGATAAAGCCATGTACTCTTCAAAGAACAAGGGAAAAAATCAGCTGACACTTTCCGGAAGCGAAGCATAATATCCCACGCTGTCCTTTTTGAACGGGATGTATCATTTTTTTTGGGGTATCACCTCAAGCCAGTATCCATCAGGATCTTCGATAAAATAGATCCCCATATCCCTGTTTTCGTAGCATATACAGCCCATTTTTTCATGACGGGCATATGCCGCAGCAAAGTCTTTAACTGTGAATGCCAGGTGAAATTCACATTCCCCCAGGTCATATCTTTCTTTTCTGTCGTGCAGCCGGGTCAGCTCCAGCTGAAAATCAGTCTCCCCGTCGCCCAGATACACAAGGGTAAAATCAGCTTTCTCGACCCTTTTTACCTCTTTAAGACCAAGGGCCTCTTCGTAGAATTCCATGCTTTTTTTCAGGTCAAGGACGTTGAAATTGAAATGAGCAAATTTTGCCTTCACACATATCACCCCTACATTATAGATATCGGTCCTTATTCCGTAAGACCTCTCTCCAATTCCGAACAGAAAAATTTTACCGTTTTGAATGCCCGTGCAAGTTCTGTTCTGCTGAGCGGAGAAAGAGCCTTCATCTCCCATTCGTGAAGTTCTTTTACAAGTTTTTCTGCCCGGGCCTTTCCCTCGGGAGTGAACCTTATTACCTTCCTGCGCCTGTCCTTGTCATGAGGGAAGCGGCCTACCACGGCCTTTTTCTCCAACGCGTCAAGCGTGGCGGTCATAGTTTGTCTCGGTATCCCCAGATAGTCTGCTATCTCTGCGGGTTCAACCCCCTCAGGCCTCATGTACAGTTCCTCAATAAGGGTCATGGCGCTGTTCGAAATGCCATGCTTCTGTGCCCAACAGGTATATACCCTGTCATAACGGCGCCACAGGTCGGAGAGTTCCAGCAGTATCCTTAAGTCTTTATCGCCCATATTTTTCATGTGCCGCTATCGCCCCCTATGCATTTTTGTTGGCCGGGAGGGGAATGAATACCCACCTCGATGCAAAACCCCATACCGCAATTAAGATAGCAGAGAGAGCTGCATTTGCAAAGGTCATTGAGAGCCAGACCCCGTCAAGTTTCCAAAAAAGCGGAAGCAGCCACAGGAAGAACGGCAGTATCAGCATCGGATCCGAATAGGTAAGAAGGGATGACTGGCCGGCTTGCCCGACTGACTGGTAATAGGACGCACCTACTTTCACTATCCCGACAAAGGGGAACATCGGAGAAGCGAGGATCAGCCCTTTGACAGTTATGGCCGCCGTTGTCCCGTTCATTGAAAAAAAGCTTGGTATCCGGCTCGCGAAGAGAAGCAATGATGCTGAACATAGCAACCCTATCCCGAACGCGAACGAAAAGCCCATTTTTGCCGTGAATTGTCTCCTTGCGGGCAGCGAAGCTCCGTGGTAATAGCTTATCAGCGGCTGCATTCCTTCTGCTACGCCCTCCTGCAGCATTATCCCAACGGGGATCACATAGCTTATCACAGAATATGCCGCAAGCCCGATCTCCCCGCCGTAAGCAAGAGACTGCCTGTTGTGCATTATCATGGTAACCGCAGCCGCCAGCTGCACGCCGAAGGGCGAAACGCCCATAGCAGTAATCCGCTCGGCAAATGCAAGCGATCCCCACATGTTCTGCCATCTCATCGTGACGTTTGAGCAGCCCCCGGCAAAATGCAGGAATAGGAGGACCGCGGTAAGCAGCTGCGAGAGAACTGTCGCCCAGGCCGCTCCGGCGACCCCGAAGGGATATGCAACCACCCACAGCCAGTCAAGGACTATATTGAGAACAAATCCCAAGACCATTATGTACATTGCCTTGCGGGGATATCCGTCGTTCCTGACAGCTCCAAGAAGTCCCATAGTGAATATCTGGGTGAAGGAGAAAATCAGAAGTATCCGGCCGTAGACAAGGGATAGGTGCGAGAGCTCTTCCGACAGGCCAAAGAGCCCTATCAGCTTCGGCAGCGATATGCAGAAAGAGAGGGATATCAAAAGGGATGCTATGAACATCAGCAGCATCATCGAGCTCAGTATCCTCTCGGCAAGTTTTGTCCGTCCCTTTCCCCTGCTTATGGATATCAGCGCTCCGCCTCCGATACCGATCCCCGCGCCCGCTGCCGTTGCGAACAGGGTAAAGGGATAGGAAACGCCTATAGCGGCAAGGCCGGTCTCTCCCGCGCCCATACCGACAAAGAATCCGTCAACTATAGTGTAAACACCGCTAAGAAGCTGTGAGGCAAGCGCAGGGATCACGAACCTGCAGAAGAGAAGGGACATATCCTTATAGTTCTTGGCTTTGAGGGCCAGCATTGTAACAACTCCAATTATCCGATTATGGATTATCCATATATGGATGTTACAATATTTTATTATTTTGTCAAGTCCTCCGAATGCGCAATAAAGTCGATTGCAGTAATAAAGATAAAATGCTAACCTGACTGAGTGTTCTGTTCAGAAACTGAAATATGCGAAACGGGGTACCAAATGAAAGATCTTGTTACAGACGTGAATAATGCACAGCATCTTAAAATGACGACCGCTCCGGTGCCGGGACTTGTCATAAGGCTTGCGGTGCCTACTGTTATAAGTATGCTTGTCACAGCGATATACAACACTGCAGACACATTCTTTGTTTCAAGGCTTGGAACGAGCGCAAGCGGCGCCGTCGGCATCGTCTTTTCTATAATGGCGATCTTTCAGGCTATAGGCTTTACTTTCGGGACAGGCGCCGCCAGCATGATATCCAGAAAACTCGGCGCCATGGAGACCGAAGCTGCCAGCAGGTATGCCTCCAGCTCTTTATTTCTTGCATTCGGGTCAGGCCTGATTTTCACAATTTACGGACTCCTTACTCTTGATGATTTTATGCTCAGGCTTGGTTCGACAGAAACCATACTTCCCTATGCAAAAAGTTATGCAATGTATATCCTTCTTGGGGCACCTGTAATGTGCACCTCTTTTGTCATGAACAATGTACTGAGGGCCGAGGGCAAGGCAGCATATGCAATGGTCGGTCTTGTTTTCGGGGCTCTGCTCAATATCGTGCTTGATCCGATATTCATATTCAAATTCGGTCTTGGCATATCCGGGGCGGCTATAGCAACGCTCATATCCCAGTGCATCAGCTTTTCGATACTTCTCTCCGTTTTCATATTCCGAAAGAGCAGCATAAGGATAAGCATCAGAAACATTTCAAGGAAACCGGCAGAATTCTTCGATATACTTACCCTTGGGACTCCCTCTCTATGCAGGCAGGGACTTGCAAGCATTGCCACAGTGGCACTGAACGTTGCTGCTTCGGCATATGGCGACGCTGCCGTAGCTGCAATGTCGATCGTGGGACGAACCTTTATGCTTGTGATGTCAATGATGATCGGCCTCGGACAGGGGTTCATGCCGGTCTCCGGATACAACTTCGGGGCTAGGAATTACTCCCGGGTCAAAGAAGCGTTCTGGTTTACCGTAAAGACAGGACTGATGATAATGGCAGTGACTGCCGTGACCGGCTTTATAATGGCACCTGAGATCGTATCGGCGTTCAGGAGAGAGGACGCAGAGGTCATAGCGATAGGGACCCTTGCAATGCGGCTCCAATTTTCCGCCCTTATCCTGCAGCCGCTCTTCGTATCGACAAACATGCTTTTTCAGTCAACGGGGCATGCAGCAAGAGCGACCTTTCTTGCCTGCAACAGGCAGGGAGTTTATTTTCTTCCGCTTATACTGATCCTGCCGCCGCTTTTCGGCATTACAGGAGTACAGATAACACAGCCTGTATCAGACATACTGAGTTTCCTCACCTGCATCCCGTTCCTCTACTTTTTCATGAAAAAACTGAACAGGCTCGAAATGGAAAAAATCTCCTGATGGCCGAAGGCGTGATGCTTTTTAAGGAAAACTCCCTGACAGAGGGGAACATAACTCCACAGCTGATAAGGTTCGCCATCCCCTATATGTCGGCCAACCTCCTCCAGGCACTTTATGGGGCGATCGACACAGTTATCGTAGGTCACTATACAAACGCCGCCGGCCTTTCCGCAGCTGCAATAGGAAGCCAGTTCATGTTCCTGATCAACGGCATCATAATAGGCCTGTCTTTGGGAGGAACGATCCTGATCGCCAGATACTTCGGCGCAAAATCAGATACCGACATTAAAGAGACTATAGGGACAATGTTTACTCTCTTTGCCATTGTAAGCATCGCTCTGACAATGGTAATGTTTGCATCCGTCCGCCCTCTTGTAAGGGTGCTGCAGACACCGTCGGAGGCAGTCTCCCAGACAGAGGGTTATATTTTCATAAGCTCCGCAGGCATTTCTTTTATGTTTGCATACAACGCCCTCAGCGCCATGCTGAGGGGTTTTGGCGATTCTAAAAGTCCGCTTGCATTCGTTGCCATCGCATCAGTCTGCAACGTCATAGGAGATCTGATATTGGTCGCTGTCTTCAAAATGGGTGCTCCGGGCGCTGCACTGGCTACGATACTCTCCCAGGGACTGAGCGCCGCCCTGGCCGTCATATACCTGAAAAAACAAAATTTCCATTTCGACTTTAAGCTCGACAGCTTCAGGATCAAGAGAGAAAAACTCAAAAACCTGATCAAAATAGGGCTGCCTATGTGTGTCCAGATGTCAATGACAACGGTATCCTTCATGTTCATAATGGCCACTGTGAGCGTAATGGGCGGAGTTGTGGCATCGGCCGCCATTGGCATCACCTCAAAGATAAACGGCTTTGTGATGCTGCCGCCAATAGCCTTTTCAGCTGCCATCTCAGCAATGGTCTCGCAGAATATGGGGGCCGGGCGTCCCAAAAGAGCCATAAAATGCCTCTACGTCGGGATCTCGGTCACGCTGATATTCGGGGTGATATCGTTTGCTCTGCTGCAGTTCTTTTCTCCGGCAGTAATAAATATATTCACACCCGACACAGAGCTGATAAGAGCGACTTCACTCTACCTAAAGTCGTTCAGCATAGACTGCATACTTGTATGTTTCGTCTTTTGCCTCAACGGATTTTTCAACGGATGCGGGCACACGAGGTTCAGCATGATAAATAACCTTATGGCGGCATTTCTTATAAGAGTTCCCGCAACATGGCTTTTGAGCAAAATTCCTGGAGCCGACCTCTTCAGCATCGGCTTCGCGACCCCCATGTCATCATTGCTCTCGATAACTATAGGTATAATATATCTGAGAAGCGGAAGATGGAGAAAACTCAAACTCTCATAAGGAGATGGTAATATGGATTTTGACGAAATTATTTTGAAGAGAGAGAGCTGCCGAAGTTACGATGCAAAACCGGTGGCAAAGGAAAAAATCCTCAAATGCCTCGAGGCGGCAAGGCTTGCTCCCTCCGCCTGCAACAGCCAGCCATGGAAATTCACGGTGGTAACCGAACCGGAGACAAAAGCGAAACTGGCATCCCTTCTGCAGATCGTGGGAGGGAACAAATTCGCAGATGCGGCTCCTGTGCTCGTAGCAGTGAGCGAAGAGGAGTGCCCCAAACTTATGCCCGGGGTCCTTCAGAGGTGGAGCTGCAAGCATTTCGCCCACTGCGATATTGGGATAGCCATAGCGCACTTCACCCTCAAGGCTGCCGAATCAGGCCTTGCGACATGCATAATGGGTACCTTTGAAGACAGCGATGTGAAAGAACTCCTCGACATCCCAAGGGGCGACACAGTGCGCGCGGTCATTGCCCTTGGTTTCCCGGCGGACGACAGGGTAAGGGACAAAAAAAGGAAAGAACTCAGCGAGATAGTACGTTTTATAGATTAAATGAAAAGCCCGCTCTATTTCCAGAGCGAGCTCAGCTTGGCATATACCGTATCGTCTTCCATGTGCCGCAGTGAGTGCAGAAAACGCCTGCCCTCACTGCAGGCCAATTCCTGAGTAAGGCAACGGACCCTGGTGCGCGGGATGGCATGCATGAACTCCGATTCTACAAGAACCGGAGCAAGTTTTTCGCTGACTTCGTCCGGAATCGTATCAAGCGCCCAGCTGAAGAAAACAGCATGGTTGGTGTGGTCGTTTACGTCAAGATCCTGCCAGCGCACCTTCCATATTTCATCTATCTGCGGATCTGTAAGCTCGGGGACCTTCACGTCCTCAGGGAGCACTTCCGTGATCCTTTCCATAAATCCCGTCATCAGCTCGCTCTTGTCCAGGCGGATAGGCCTCTGTCTTTTAATGTCCAGCAGGACCCACCATGTATAAGCTGAACCAAGAAAATCGCCCGCTCCGTTCCAGAGTTTGTAGGAGCGGAGAGAGTAGAGGTTCCGAAAGGGTTCGGCGTAGGTCTTTATCCTTATCGTCCTGTCCTCTTTAGTCGGATATCTCTTTAGGTCTATACGGTATTTTCTTAAAACCCATGTAACATCGTGCTCGAGGGTCTGCCTGACAGAGAGGTTGAATTTCGAAGCATCAATGTCAGCCATTTCCTGGAACATCTCCAGAAGCACACCGAATTTCAGCCTTCCCTTGGGGTCGATCCCGCTGAAAGGGATCTGGTTTTCAAGATCAGTCATCGAGGTAGCAATCGAAGTATCCTTGAATGTAAACGACGGGCGTACCCTTGTCTCCGGAGCCCGAAGTAAGGTCACAGAGAGATCCTATGAGGTCAGTCATGCGTCTTGGAGTGGTCCCCAGAGTACAGTGTCCGTACTTATCAAGTTCTCCTTTAGACTCAATAGCCTCCCGGATAGCATCCGAGGGATCCTTATCTCCTGCATTGTCTGCCACATACTTGAACTTTATCTCCTTCGGCATCCCGTTAAGTCCGTTAGTATAGCCCGGAGAGACCACAGGGTCTGCAAGCTCCCAAATTCCGCAGACAGGATCCTTGAAAGCCCCGTCCCCGTACACCAGCACCTCTATTTTTTTGCCCGTCCGGTCAAAAAGCTCCTTCTGGAGCTCTCTCACGAAAACATCGCAATCTCGCGGGAAGAGTTTTACGGAGTTGTCGTTGGTATAGTTAGACCCAAGCAGTCCGTACTCTTCATTGAAGCCTGCCCCTTCCCTTACGGGTGAGCTGCATATCTCATCCAGCGTTATTACACTTGCTCCGGCCTTCTCAAGGATGTCCCTGTGGAGCTTTCTGGAATGTATACTCGCAACTATGACTGTATTTGAGAAACTGAGGGCAGCAAGGGGATTGTTCGCAAAATGTACAGAGACCTTCTCAGGGTCTATCGATTTATAAAGCTGTACATAATCTACACCGGTAAAGGGATGCCTGCATTCCCCGAAAACCTTGTAATACTCTTCTTCATCAAAGCTGTCGTCGGTCAGCCTGTCACTCTTTAAGTAGAAATTCATCGGATCGATGACCTGGTTGCCTACTTCATCCGAGGGATAGGAGAGAAATACGCGAACCTTCCCCCTGACCCCGTTCACTATTCCTTTGAGCAGCTGATGGAACCTGTTTCTGCTCAATATGGGGAATATTATTGAAACATCCCCTTCCGGGACCCTTCTTTTCACATCCTCGGATATGTCAGAAAGGGTGACATAATTTCCCTGTGACCGCGCAACGAGTGACTCTGTCACTCCGACAATATCCCTGTCTTTAATTGCGAACGGATCCATTTCGCTCTCCGATGCAGCGATGATCGTCCCGGAAATTATATTTATCAGGTCTGCACCCTTGGTTATTACAGGCAGGCGGATACCTCTGGAAGCTGCTCCTATATAGCGCATAATATCTTTCCTCCCAAAACGGGCAAATATTTTCAAAACCCAACTATGTATTTTACCATGAATTGCAGGATGAAACAGCCGGAGTAACATCCTGCGTGAAGCTGCCACACCTTGTTCGGCGTGAAACGATGGTGAAACAGTGGTAAAACTGCTGCAGAGGCGGGGGAATTTGCAGCCTCCCGGCTGCGGAGAATTCGCGACATTTGTCGCTGGAGAATTTGCTCGCTTCGCATCGCGGAGAATTGCATATTCCGTTGAAATGAGCCCACTGTTCCGCTGACCGCGAGCCCGCCGATCC